>CAYTSP010000293.1:0-14854 GCA_964440505.1 uncultured Nitrospinaceae bacterium | reverse complement strand
CATGGGGCCGGCCGGGGAAGGTATGATTCTCTCCAAAGGCATGTTCCCCGTAGGGGCGGACCTGTGTGTCCGCCCGATTTTATGTCTCCGTCATATAACGGGGTGATGCAATTGGTGATCGCGGAGGGCGGACACACAGGTCCGCCCCTACGGGGAACATGCCTTTGGAGAGAATCATACCTTCCCCGGCCGGCCCCATGTGCCGAATCACGCAATCAGGGGTTTTTCAACAATCCCCTCCTCAGGGGGGTAAAAGCGACGCTCTCCTCGACGAGGGGGTTCAACAACTCCGGAGACTCCGGGAATTTCACGCCGTCCGTCCCGCGGGCTGCTCACGCGCGCCCGCCCCGCTCAGAAGCCGCATCAGGGAATCGATCTCGGGCTGCGCCTCGAACGATTCCAGACGCGAGAGCACTTCCTCGTACTCTTCCTCCGCCAGACGGGATTTTGCGCAATCGCGGAACTTGGAGCGTATCTTCGCATCCTCCATCGGCCAGAGCGCGCAGCCGCGCGAGACGTCAGTTCTCTTTTTGAGGACGCGCCCATCGTTCAGATAAACGCGCACCTCGCTCGGGCGGCGCTCTCCGGGTCGCCAGCCCATATCGTCGGCGGTCACATGGATTTTCTTCATCCAATCCTGAAGCAGGGGGTCTTGCACCGCCTCGTCTGTGAAGGTCTCGAGACGCAGATCGCGATCGATCAGCATGCGCGCGAGGCAGTACTCGATGGAGAATTTCCCCTCCAGTCCCGTCTTGGGCGCGTGGTAGCGAAGCACCTGCATGGAGATCTCGAGCAGGGAGACCTCGATGCGCGCCACGTCCGCCGCCGTCAGGCCTGCTTCCTCCACCAGGTCGTAGAGCGCGTCCACCGCCGGGTGGGTCGAGAGGCAGCACGGGTAGGGCTTCATGTTCATGCCCGGCTCCGCCAGGGCGTAGGGCCGCCCCAGGCTCTCGATGATCGCCTCGCCATTCGGCGAGCCGCCGCCCGCGTATACGTCCAGAAAACCGCGCGGCGCTTCGAGAATCGTCGTGTTCGCCGTGAGGCCCGCCGCTGCGAGTTCCGCCGCGCGAAGGCCGGCCTCGGGCGCCAGTCCTGCGTGGAGCGGCTTCGTCATCGTGCCGAAGTTCGCGTGAACGCCCGAGGCGTGAGATGCCGCGATGCCGAGCGCGTGGCGCGCCGTCCCGGCGTCGAATCCCCGCAGGTGGGCGGCGGCCGCCGCCGCGCCCATCGTGCCGAGCGTGCAGGTGGAATGCCAGCCCGAGCCGTAGTGTTCGGGATTCATGCCTTGTCCCAGCTTGGTCGAGACCTCGTAGCCGATGATAAAGGCCTCCAAAACCTCGCGGCCAGACGCCCCCTGAACTTCTCCTTGCGCCAGGACGGCGGGCAGGACGACCACGCTCGGGTGGCCGCTCAGCAGATAGCTCGAATCATCGAAATCGAGCGCGTGGCCCATCGCCCCGTTGGCGAGGGCGGCCAAAGGTGCTGCGGCGCGGGCGCCTGTGCCGATGATGCTCGCCTCGGGCGCGCCGCCCATTTTGCGGGCGAAATCCGCCACGATCCGCCCGACGGGCTCATCCACGCCCGCGAGCGTCACGCCCACGGTGTCGACCACCGCCTTTTTCGCGCGCTCGATAACCAGCGCGGAAAAATCCGCCCATGTCGTCTCGACGATGAATTCCGCCATCCGTTCGGTAACGCTCATGTACGCCTCCTGATCCACAAGTCCGGTCCGGCTCGACTTTCAGGAATCTCTCCCGCCGCGATGGTTTGCGTCCTCATCACGAAGACCCGCCTTTAATCGCGTTGATCGAGGCGGGATCGATGGAGACGTAAATCGTATCGCCAGATTCGAGTATCGGCAGCCGGTGTCCATGCACGCGGATGTTCTGTCCCCCGGTATTCAGCCAAAGCTCCAGTACGCCGCCCATGTACACTGCCTTCTCGACGCTGCACTTGATGACGTTCGGTGTTCCCTCGGGAGGCGCCTCGGTGCTTGCGACGCAATCCTCGGGCCGGATCGAAAGGAGAACTTTCTCACCTTCCGACACACCTGTGCTCCTGCAGAGCAGCGTCACCTCGCCTATCTTCACCACAGTCCGCGCGTCGCCCACGCCTGAGGCGACGACTTCGCCCTCAAGAAAGTTCGAGATGCCGACGAAACCGGCGACGAACTGATTGGCGGGGTTCTGGTAGATGTCGCTCGGCGAGCCCATCTGTTCGATGCGCCCATGGTTCATCACGATGATGATGTCGCTCATCACCATGGCCTCGACCTGATCGTGTGTGACGAATATGGTGGTGATGCCGGACTGGGTTTGGAGATCCTTGAGTTCCAGGCGCATCTCCTCGCGCAGCGCCGCATCGAGGTTCGAAAGCGGTTCGTCAAGGAGCAGCACGTCCGGCTCGTACACCAGCGCGCGGGCGAAGGCGACGCGCTGCTGCTGGCCGCCCGAGAGCTGCGATGGGTAGCGCTCCCCCAGGCCGTCGAGACGAACGAGCCCCAGGGCGCGTTCCACCGCTCCTGCGATTTCGTTTCTCGGCGTTTTGCGCATCTGCAGGCCGAAGGCGACGTTGTCGCGCACCCGCAAGTGCGGCCAAAGCCCATAGGATTGAAAGACCATGCCGAGGTTTCGCTTGTGCGCCGGGACCAGCACGCTTTCTGAGGCGCTCGAGATGAGCCTCTCGCCGACGTGGACGTCGCCGTCATCGGGGTTTTCGAAACCGGCGATGATGTTCAGGGTGGTCGTCTTGCCGCAGCCGCTGGGTCCCAGCAGCGTCAGCAGCTTTCCCTTGGGCACCTCGAAGGAAATCCCGCCGACGGCGACCACCTCGCCGAATCTCTTGACCAGATTCTCGACCCGTACGTTTTGCATCAGGTGAGGCCCTCCACGTCCGTTTGTTTCGTGAGCCAGCGAACCAGCGCCACCGAACCCAGCGACAGGATAACGATGATGAGCGAGAGAATGCACACGTGCGAGAAGAGCCCCTCGTCGTAGAGCTGGATGAGGATCGTGCTGATCACCTCCTTGTTCGAGCTGAACAACATGATCGAGGCGGACAGTTCGCGCATCATCGATACGAATAGAATGATCCAGCCGGCGACGATGCCCGGCATGGCCAGAGGCACCAGGATTTTCCAGAAGACGACGCCCCAGTTCGCGCCGCTCACGGCGGCGGCTCGCTCCAGTTCTTCATGAATTTGCGTGATGGAATTGGAGACCGACCTCACACCGAAGGGCAAGAAGCGCGTGATGTAGGCGATCAGGATGATCCACAGCGTGTGATAGAGATTGAAGGGTTCGCGGATATAGGCCCACAGCATGGCGATGGCGATGACCGCCCCCGGAATGGCCACCGGGATAAGCGCGAGAAAATCGAGCGTTCCCCGGCCCTTCCATGTGCTGCGCACCACGAAGTAGGCGACCACGGCGGAAAGCGCGATGCCGATGGTGGCGCCCAAAAAACTCAGGAACAGGCTGTTCTGGATGGACCGGAGAATGACTTCTCCCCCGTCTCCGGTGATAATCTCGACCAGATGGCCCAGCGTGAGATATTCAAATGTCGGCGGGCGCCCGCGATTGGAGATGAACGTGCCGTAGATCAGCGTCAGCACCGGCAGGATCGCCGAAACCAATAAGTAGAAGGAGGCGAACGCCAGCGCGACGTATTTCCAAGGACCCAGTTCCACGAGCCGAGGCCGGAAGCTCTTGCCTGCGACCGTGGTGTATCTGGCGCTTCGCCCCAGCGCCTTGGTCTGTCCCCAGAGCGCCAGCCCGCAAACGAGCAGAATGGGGATCGACATGGCGGCGGCGTGCGAGAAGTTCGGCGGTATGCCGATCATCATGCGCCAGAGCTGGGTCGAGAACACGTATATGCCGCCCGAGACGCCGATGGTCGCCGGTATGGCGAAAACCTCCAGCGACTGGATGAACGTGAGCAGCGCGCCGGAGAGTATGGCAGGCGCCGCCATGGGCAGCGTGATCCGGAGCGTCGTTTTCCACTGGCTTGCGCCGCTCACGTGGGCGGCGTACTCGAGCGTGGGGTCCATGTTCTTGAACGCCGTTACCGTGAAGATGAACACGTAGGGCGCAAGCGAGAGCGCCATCACGAATATGAGCCCGCCCAT
The DNA here is from genome assembly GCA_964440505.1 of uncultured Nitrospinaceae bacterium. Classification (GTDB taxonomy): domain Bacteria; phylum UBA8248; class UBA8248; order UBA8248; family UBA8248; genus Bin107. Next base: position 10,728 of record CAYTSP010000293.1, on the reverse strand, counting down.
GGTGAAGATATCGAAGAGCGGCTCCCTGGTACCGATCAGCCATTTCCAGAACAGGTTCACGAAACCCACGCGCGGCGTACCGAGATAGGCCCAGGCCACCGCCACCACCACGGGCGGCATGATGAAGGGCAGAATCGCGATCATGTTGATGTAGTTTTTGAGCGGTGTATCGGTGCGCCCGACGATCCAGGCGAGCGGAACGCCGATGAGAACGGACAGGCTCGTGACGCCGACCGACATGACGGCGGTGTTCCACATCACCTCGCCCATGTACTCTTCTTCTAGTATGGCGAAGTAGGCGTCGAGGGTGAAGTCCGAACTTATCGGGTCAGGTCGGAAGCTGCCCAGCACCAGCCAGAATAGCGGGTAGAGCACCACGAAGCCGATGACGAGAAGACATCCCCATTCGAGTACCCGAACGGTGCTTGGAAGCCTGAACATGGCAAACGAACGGGGACGCATCTCAGTCATCGACCGGACCGAAGCCGGTTATTTCTTTCTCTTCGCTTCACGGATGTGCTTGGTCATGAAGGCGCGGTATTTCTTCTGATCCTTGAACACCTTCTCCCAGTTCGCATACAGCGGCTTGAAGGGATAGGGAATGCCCTTCACGTGCGGCACGTCTGAGCGCGCGGAGTTGATTTTCACGTTCTGGGTGATGACGGTCTGGCCTTCCTTGGAGAGGATCCAGCGGTACACTTTCTCCGCGTTCTTGGGGTTCGGGCCGTCCTTGATCATCCCGAACGAAGCGGGGATGACCGGCGTGCCTTCGGCCATCTTGGCGATCTTGATCTTGGCGCCCTTGTTGATGCGGCGGATGGCGATGTATTCGAACACCATCGTCACGTCGCGCTCGCCCGTGGCGACGCGCTCGGTGGAGGCGCCCATGCGCGATTGCACCAGGGCTCCGTTGTAGAGTAGACCCTTGATGTATTTCTCGCCGAAACCATCCGCGCCGTAGAAGAAATCCCACAGACCGGCGGACTGGAAAGGGTCGACCAGCACGAGACGGTTCTTCCATTTCGGCTGGGTGAGTTCCGCAAAGCTCGTCGGCGCCTCGCCGGGCTTCACGTTGTCGGTGTTGTAGATAACCTGCAGCGTCGGCGCGCGCAGCCCCACCCACTGAGCTTTTTCGTCCTTGCCCCAGGCCGGGAACTTCTTGGCTTCGGGGAATTGCGTTACGTTTTTCACGTAGCCTCTTTTGGCGAGGTCGTACCAGCCCGGCGTGTAACTGAAGTGCAGCAGATCGATTTTGCCTTTGCCCACACTGCGCTCGGCCACGAAACGCTGGTAGAGGCTCACGCCGCCCGCCGTGATGGATTGCACCTTGATGTCCGGGAATTTCTTTTCGATACCTTTCACCAGTGTTGCTTGTGCAGCGGTGGTGAGCGAGGAGTAGAAGATGAGGTTGGCTTTTTGCGCCACGGCCGCGTGGGACGTGAACGCCACGAACCCGGCAATCAACAAGATCACGAGAATCGATTTGATGGAACGTTTCATGTTTTTTCTCCCTGATGGTGGAACGGATTTCCCAAGAACAAGTCTGATCAGAACTCGTTCGATGCGAGTCTTTCCGGCGCGATTACGCTGCTGCTTCCCCAAGTTTTTCGATTGCGTTCATTAGAGCAGGTTCGGGGGGTCGGGTCAAACCCAATCCAAGGGGAGGAGCGAGGCCGCGCCGCCCTAAAGTTCCGGTTTTCGGGCGTGCCATTCGGGAGTTGCTTCCTCGTGCGCGTGGCCGATCCGGAACCCGCGCGCCTCATCGCCGGGACGGGTCGTGATCTGCATCGCCATCGGGAGTCCGTGGGCCGAATCGAAGCCGGTGGGCACCATCAGGCCGGGGAAGCCGAGAAAGCTCTGTATGCCCGTCAAGTTCCGCCCCAGGCCGATGAAATCCATTTCCTTTCCGTTCACGAGCGCCGTGGTCGTCTCCACAGGCGCTGCGAGGCAGGGGTAGCCCGGCGAGAGCATGGCGTCGTAAGGCGACATCAAGTCGAGCATCCGGCGGATAATCACCTTGCGGTGGTTGATTGCGTCGATATAGGCCGCCAGCGTGGTCTTCTCCGCGTTGGCGATGCGATCCTGCAGGCGAACCCCGTAGCCCTCCGGATCGGCGTGATAGCGCTCGCCGTGTACGCGGAAGAACTCCGCGTCCGCGATGGCCCGGCGGTGGGGGTTGATCTCTCCCGCGAAGGGGCAGCGCGCTTCTTCGATTTCCGCGCCCAACCCGCGCAGCACCTCGAGCGCCGCCTCGAACGCTTCCATGATCGGCGCATCGATCTCGACGTCGAGCAGATCGGACGAAACCATGAAGCGCATGCCGCCGACGCCCTTCTCCAGGTCGGCGGAAAAGTCGGGCGTTTCCATCTCGGCGGAAAACGGGTCGGCTGCGTCATAGCCTGCAATCGCCTGTAGCAGCAGCGCGCAGTCGCGCACCGTCCGCGTCAGGGGGCCGACGTGGTCGAGGCTGGTCGCATTGGGATAGACGCCGCGCAGGCTGATGCGCCCGTAGGTCGGTTTCAGGCCCACTACGCCGCAGATCGCCGCAGGGCCCCGCACGGAGCCCCCGGTGTCGGTTCCGAGCGCGCCGGGCGCCATGCGCGCGGCCACCGCGGCACCCGAGCCACCGCTTGAGCCCGCGGGCACGCGGGTGAGGTCCCAGGGGTTGCGGCACGCCCCGTGGTGGGGGTTCTTGGTCGCCGACTCGGCGGCGAACTCCGCCGTATTGCACTTGCCGATCATCACGGCGCCCGCCTCGCGGAGCCGCCGGACGCACTCGGCGTCCTGTGCCGGCACGTTGTCGCGGAAAAAACTCGACCCCTGCGTAGTGCGCACGCCCGCCGTGTCGATGATGTCCTTGACGCCCACAGGAACCCCTTGCAGCGGTCCGCGAATCCTGCCCGCCGCGATTTCCGCTTCCGCCGCCTTCGCCTCGGCGCGCGCCCGCTCGTGCGCCACGGTGGTGAACGCGTTGACGGCCGGGTTCAAGGCGTCGACCCGCGTGAGGTGCGCTTCTGTCACCTCGACGGGCGACAGTTCCCTCGCGGCGATTTTTTTCGCGAGTTCATCAATCGTAAGATCGCAGATTTCGGTTGCACTCATTTTCATATCCTCGATTGCGTATCGGTGTGCAAGATAAGCGGGAGAAATCCGGGCTTTCCGGCGATTCCCTGTTCCAAGATTTGGGTTTGCACATCTTAGCAGGTTTTCCGGGCGAGCCTAAGGGGCATGAGGGTCTTCGGTTTTTCCTGTCTGAATCACCCCACGCGAGAAAAGACCTCCCGCGGTTCCGGCGCGCCCACTGAAAATGCTAGTATGGGTTCATCACAAAATCGAGAAAGGGTCTCGGGACGAGGAGCCGCGAGAACCCCGTCACCGACAGAGGAGCGCGTCATGCCGGAAGCACCCGCCAACACCCGATGGTTCACCTATTTCCCCGAGGATTACCGCTGGTCATCGGGCGTCGTGAACTGCCTCTCCGTGGCCCCCTGGGGCGGTGCCGACATCGGCGAGGTGGACCAGGTGGGGAGAAGGCTCAGGAAAGACGTCGGCAACGACGCGCTCTGGTTCCGTGAGTGGGTGCGCATGGCGAACAAGGTGCGCGGCCTGGGGCTTGCGGCGGAGGAGAAGGGCCACCGGCTCAGCGCCGCCTACCACCACAAGCGCGCCGCGATGTACTTTCAAATTGGCGAGCGCTTCCGCACGCCCAAGGACAAGCGGGCGAAAGACGCCTACAAACTCGCTCTCGATAGTTTTTTGCGCTTCACCAAGCTGACCGACGCGCCCCGCATCGAGCGCGTGGAGGTGCCCTTCGAGAACGGCGTGGACCTGCCGGGGTATTTCGTGCACGCCCAGAACACGAAAAAGGCCAGGCCGCCCGTCGTCGTCTATTTCGACGGGCTCGACATCACGAAGGAGATTCAATACCTGAGGGGCGTTGAGGAATTCGTACGCCGGGGCATGAGTTGTCTCGTGATGGACGGGCCGGGAACCGGAGAGGCCATCCGCTTCCGGGAACAATACCTCCGCCACGACTATGAGGCCGCTGGCTCCGCCGCACTCGATTATCTTGAAACGCGCGGCGACGTGAACGCTAAAAAAGCCGCCGTAATCGGCATCAGCCTGGGCGGTTACTACGCGCCCCGCATCGCCAGCATGGAAAGACGCTACAAGGCGTGCGTCGCCTGGGGGGCATGCTGGGATTATCACGCGACGTGGAAAAAGCGCGTCGCCGCCTCGATGCAGACGGAACTATCCGTGCCCGGCCACCACATCCTGTGGATTTTCAACACGACGAACTTCGAGGACACCTTCAAGAAGCTCGAAGCCTTCCGGCTCGACGGCGTGGTGCAGAAGATGCGGTGTCCGTTCCTGCTCACCCACGGGGTCGACGACAAGCAGGTGCCCACGAGCGACGCGCGCAAACTCTTCGGCGCCGTGGGCTCCAAGGACAAGACGCTCAAGATATTCACCGTCAAGGAGGGGGGCTCCCAGCACTGCCAGAGAGATAACCTCTCGCTCGGCGTCACCTATATCGCGGATTGGCTGATGGAAAAGCTAAGGCCCTAAAGATCAATTCCGACCGATGCGGGAGGAATGGACCGCCTGCAGAGTAAGGGTTCGCGGCTTTCGCAGAAGGTGGTTTCCGCCCCGAGAAGACGCGCCACCACCTCCTTGAATTGCACAGGATGTCGGAACCATCACCGACCCCGGCCTGCCAATTGAATACTAGCCGGCCTTCCGGGGAAGGCCGAAATAGGCGGGAACCCGCTTCAGGAGCTTATACCTCATGAATTGTGTCGCAACCAGCCTGGACCACGAATCGACCATGCTGCCTTCGGCCTGCCAAAAAAATTACGAGCGACTTGATGACGTCCCGCGAATATGTTCCTTCTCATGGAGGCCTCGAAGCTCTCCAAGTCGCCCATGCGCCGAATGTCGTGGTCTTTGAACTTGCCTTTTGCAATTGTATGGATTATACGAATGATGATATGAATTAGGTGTGAATAATTCAGCATTCATATGACTTCAGCACGAATTCTGCATCTTCCGGTAACCGATCCGGCCAACCCCCCGCCGGAAGGGGGCAGATGCCATGAGTAATCCTGACGACCGAGAAGTCACCGAGCAGGGGCATGAGGCGCGCCATTCCGGTTTGGCCGAGGCGATGCTTCGCATCGGTGCGAGCCTCGATCTGGAGACCGTCCTCAACGAGGTGGTGGAAAGCGCGCGCGCGCTGACCGGCGCGCGTTACAGCGTCATCTCCACCATCGACGAAACAGGCGCCCCCCGGGACTTCGTCTCCTCAGGCTTCACCGAAGAGGAGCATCGCAACATGGTCGAATGGCCCGACGGCCCCAAGCTCTTCGCGTTCTTCCGCGACGTGCCGGGGCCGATGCGCATCGCCGACTTTCCGGCCTATATCCGCTCGCTTGGTTTCTCGGCAGACTTCCTGCCGTCGACGCCGAAGACTTTCCAGGGAACGCCGATGCGCCACCGGGGAGTGCACGTCGGCAGCTTCTACCTCGCCGGGAAGGAGGGCGGTGAGGTGTTCACCGACGAGGACGAAGCGGTGATGGTGCTGTTCGCCGCGCAGGCAGCGGCCGCTATCGCCCATGCCCGCGCCTACCACGACGAGAGGCGCGCCCGCGCCGACCTCGAAGCGCTCATCGAGACCTCGCCGGTCGGGGTGGTCGTGTTCGACGCGGCGAGTGGCAACCCGGTCTCGTTCAACCGCGAGGCGAAGAGGATTGCAGAGAGCCTGCGCATGCCGGGCAAGCCGCTGGAGCAATTGCTTGAGATCATAACTTGCAGGTTCGCCGACGGGCGCGAGGTTGCGCTCGCCGAGTTGCCGCTGGCCACTTTGCTGAGCAACGTGGAGACAATGCGCGCCGAGGAGATCGAACTTTCTGTTCCTGACGGTCGCAGTGTGACCACGCTGGTCAACGCCACCCCGATCCGCGGCGAGGACGGCGCGTTCGTCTCCGTGGTGGTCACCATGCAGGACCTGGCTCCTCTTGAGGATCTGGAGCGCATGCGGGCCGGATTCCTGAGCATGGTGAGTCACGAGTTGCGCGCGCCCCTGGCCTCGATCAAGGGCTCGGCCGCCACGGTGCTCGGCCGCTCGCGGAACTTTGCAACTGCAGAAATCGAACAGTTCTTCCGCATCATCGAGGAGCAGGCCGACCGCATGGACAGCCTGATCGGCGACCTGCTCGACGCCGGGCGCATCGAGACGGGCACGCTCTCGGTCGCGCCCGAACCTTCGGAGGTGGCGGACCTGCTCGACTGGGCGCGCACCACTTTTCTTTCCGGAGGCGGCCGTCACCGGGTGGTCATCGACCTGCCGCCAGACCTTCCCCAAGTCTTGGCCGACCGGGAGCGCATCGTGCAAGTACTGAACAACCTGCTCGCCAACGCCGCCCGGTACTCGCCTGAGTCTTCTCCAATCCGGGTCGAGGCGGCCCGCGAGGGCGTCCACGTCGCGATAGCGGTATCCGACGAGGGTCACGGCCTTACACCGGAGCGGCTGGCGAAGCTGTTCCGCAAATATGCCCGCGACGAAGAGCGCTCGGCCGGTGGCGGGCTCGGCCTCGCTATCTGCAAGGGTCTGGTCGAGGCGCATGGCGGTCGCATCCGGGCCGAGAGCGGCGGGCCCGGCCAGGGAGCGCGCTTCACCTTCACGCTCCCGGCGGCCGACGATACCGGTGGGGCCGCTGCCAGCGCCGAGCGAAGCCGAGCGGCTTTGCACAGCGACGACGGCGAACGGACGCGCATCCTCGTGGTCGACGACGATCCGGAGACGCTGCGCTTTGTCCGCGACGCATTAGGCGAGGCGGGCTACGCCCCACTGGTAGTGGGCGACCACGAGGATCTCGTGCATGTCCTCGAGAAAGAGAAGCCCGCCCTGGTCCTGCTCGACCTGATGCTGCCGGGGACCGACGGCATCGAACTGATGGAACAGGTTCCCGGTCTCTCGGACGTCCCGGTCGTTTTCATCTCCGGCTACGGCCGGGACGAGACGATCGCGCGGGCGCTCGAGGCCGGCGCCGAGGACTATATCGTCAAGCCCTTCTCGCCGACCGAACTGGTGGCGCGGGTCCGGGCAGCGCTCCGGCGCCGGACCAAGCCGGAACCCTTCATGCTGGGCGACCTCGCTATCGACTACGACCGGCGCCGGGTGAGCGTTGACGGGCGCCTGGTCGCGCTCACGGCAACGGAATACGACCTGCTGCGCACCCTCTCGCTGGGCGCCGGGCGTGTGTTGACATACGATGCCCTGCTGCGACAGGTCTGGAGCGGGCGGAACAGTGACGCGAAGATCGTGCGGGCCTACGTCAAGAGGCTGCGCAGGAAGCTCGGCGACGACGCCAAGAAGCCCGCTTACATTCTGACCGAGCTCCGAGTCGGCTACCGCATGCCCCGTCCGGACGACCCGTAAACGCCCGGACGCAGGCGTGGTGAAGAAGATGTGTCCGCTCCTGCTCACCCACGGGGTCGATGACAAACAGATGCCCACGAGCAACGCGCGTAAACTCTTCGGCGCCTTGAGCTCTAAGGACAAGATGCTCCAGATCTTCACTGCCAAGGAGGGGAGCCCCCAGAACTGCCAGCGCGACAACCTATCGCTCGGCGTCATCTACATCGCGGACTGGCTGATGGAGAAGCTCAGGCCGTGAGGGTCAAAACGAGGAGGGAGGGTTTGCGGTTTTGGTTGCAGGGACAACCTCCGCGTGGTTGTCCCCTCTTTTTTTGTAATCCATCTGGACAGGTACGGGGGCCTGTCCCTACAGGCTCACACTCCCTCCAACCACTCCTCCGCCTCCTTCCGAACGGCGGCCTCTTCCGCGCTGTGCTGTAAGACGATGTTTTCAGCGGGCGGGTGGCCGATTTTCGCGTTTCGCCAGCAATGGTAGCGGATGGCCGGGGGATAGCCCGAAAGGTCGATGGAGGCGTAGAACGAGGGAGGCACTTCGTCCGGTTTGTAGGGGTCCATTCTGTCTTTTTCGTAGATGTTGATTCGCTTCCAGATGCGCCATGCGCCGTCTCGTTTTTCGAGCAGGGCGAGGACGCGGCTCCAGGTCGTGAAGTCAAGATCCACGCCGTCGATAAGCCTTCTCTGGTAGAGGATCAAGTCGTGCTCCGCCACGGCGCGCGCGCCGTCTAAACGAACCCAGGGGTTTGTAACGGTGTGCTTCTGGCTCTCGCCGGGGTGGCGGGCGATCTTCATCTTCTTCGCGGCTTCGACGAACTCATCCCGCGTTCCGCTGAACCACGAGGTGGTGAGCGTGGCGTCCGGGTGATAACACTCGCGCCAATCCTCCCAGAGACCCGCGTCGCGCGCGTAGTTCACGACTGAGAGAACGTCCTTTATTTCGCTCTTGTCGACGCTCTCCTGCGCTCTTCTATCCGCTTCCATGGCGCTTCCTCACACGAACTCGTGCACTTCGGCGAACATGCCCTTCACGATGCCCCCGCTCAGGTGGCCGACGAGGACTTCTCCGGGCTGATAGGGACCGCCGCTCAGTGCGAGATGGAGGTGGATGTAGGGCCGGGGTTCCTCCCACGTCTCATCCCCCCGGACGGCGGGCGGCTGTTCGGGCCAGGAGATGTTGCCCACGGCGATCAGTTCGCGCCAGTCGTGGAAATAGCGCAGCGCCGAGGGGCCGATGATTTCCCGGAAACCCGTGCGGATGTCCGATTCCTTGAGCGCGCCGAACACGATGAGCGAGGCGCTCCGTATGTTCTTCTCCATCACGAAGCGCTCGAACTCCCCGAAAAAATCATCGTCCTCATCGAATTCCAGATGAAAGACGCGGCCCAGTTTTTTCTCTTCCGCTCGCATCGCTATCCCTCCTTCACCTCCGCGTAGAGGTTCTCGAGCCCCCGGCGGAAAGTTCTCCTCCGGTGCGCGACCCACGATTCGCCCCGCCCCGTATCGGACCAGAAGAATTTCTCGAAACCGGCGTCCGAGACGGCTTCATCCCGCGTCATGCCTTTTTCCACCAATCCTTCCATCATCCCCCACTTCTCCTCGAATTCGTTCCGGAAACGCCGCACCTCCCCGATTCCGCATATCTCTCCGTGGCCGGGGACGACGTGCGTGGCGGGCAGGCTCTCTATCCACGCGAGCGCTCCGATCCACTCCCGAAAGCGCGCCTCGCGCATGCCGGGGCCCGGTTCGTTGATCATCACGTCGCCCGTGAAGATCACGCCTTCCTCTGGCACGTACACCGAACTGCAGGCGGGCGTATGGCCGCCGAGGCGGTATATCTCGAACGTCAGGGGATGGAGATGAAGCGTCATCCCCTCATCGAAGCACACCTGCGGCAGTGGAAGAACAGCCTCGGCGATTTCTCTCGCTTCCTCGTGCGCTCCGACCTCGTCCAGGGTGTTGATGAAGGTGTCGCGACCGGCGAGAGAGCCTTCCTTCGCGGCGAGCGCATCGTAGACGCGCTGGGGTGCTACGGAGATGACCCCCGCATCCTCGATGAACGCGGCGCCGATGGTGTGATCGCCGTGATAATCCGTCGAAATGCGGTAGCGGATGCCCTTGGGGCTGACCGCCCTCAGGTTTTCCTGACATCTCCGAGAATCCGAAGGCCGCACGGGGCAGTAGATGCCGACCCCCCCGGCCTCGGTGACGCCCGCGCCCACGTTCGCCCAGAGATACCCCGTCTCCGCCACCAGGTGTTCGCTCAGGCGCCGCATATCCTGTCCCCGTTTATATGTGAAAACGCCGAAGCGGGGGCGCGAAGCGCACCCCCGCCATGGCTGTCAGCTTCTTGCGAACGCCCGGGGCTTAGTTTCTGATTTTCACCCCTGCGTTCTTGTAGATGTCCTTGTTGCTCTCGTATTCCGCTCTCACCTCTTTCAGGAGCTTCTCGCCGACGACGGGCTCGGCCTTGACGCCCATCTTCCTGAGCAGGCGCTTGAAGGTCTTGTCCTTCGCCACCTTGAGCAGGGCTTTCTCCAGGATTTCGATGCGGTCCTTGGGCGTTCCCGCGGGCGCCATGACGATGCGCTTCGAAGACAGCAGAAGGTCCACCCCCTGCTCCCTGAAGGTCGGCACGTCCGGGAAAAGCGGGAAGCGCTTGGCGGCCGCGACGCCCAGAATGCGAATTTTGCCGGACTTGTAGTTCGAGAGAACGCCACCCGTCGCCGGGTTGGCGCCCGCCGTTTGCACGTGTCCGCCCAGCATGGCCTTCATGGCCGGGCCGCCGCCTCGGAAGGGAACGTGGGGCAACGGCGCCTTCGTGTCGTATGCGATTTTGAGCATCATGGTGTGGCTCAGGCCATACGTCCCCGTGGAGCCGTGCTTGATCTTGCCTTTGCTCTTTTTCGCCGCGGCGATGTATTCCTTGAAGTTCTTCCACGGCTGGTTCCCCAGCGTGGCCAGCATGTAGGGCAGTTCGTTGATCTGGAACACGGGGATGAAATCCTTGAAGGGGTCGAAGCCCATGTCCTTCACGTGGGGCGACATGTAGAGATGGCTGTTCGCGCCCATCGCGAGGGTGTAGCCGTCGGGCTTTGCGCGCTTGAGCGCTCCCATACCTATCTTTCCGCCGCCGCCCGGCATGAGCTGCACGTAGGCGGGCTGACCGATGTACTGGTGCAGCACACTGGCCACGGCGCGCGAGTGGAGGTCGTGCGAGCCGCCCGCGCCCAGGGGCACGATGATCTTGATGGGTTTCGAGGGGTACTTCTCCGCTGCGGCGGGCAGGGCGG
>CAYTSP010000292.1:0-8929 GCA_964440505.1 uncultured Nitrospinaceae bacterium | reverse complement strand
GTCATGGGCCGCATATATGCGGCCCCTACACTTCCTCCGGCAAGGCGGTATTCTTTCGCCGGAATGACAATCAAAACCAAACCGCCTGGAAAGGACAGGTCGCGACCTGTCCCTACCACCCCCTCACCGGTTGTCTGCATTCGCCGAATCGCGAAATCAGGACTTTTTCAACAACCCCGAGGAGCGGGGAATTGACGATTTTGCAGGGCCAGACATATTCGTGCGCCCCTGAGAGGTAACGCGGCTTTTGCACCGGCTTTCCACATGCGTCGGAATGACGGTAGAATCGGACGTCAAGAAAATACCACAACCAGACCAAAAACCATCCGGAGCACGAGGGGATTAGTGGTATGACGCTACACACCAGGGCGCACCGGACGGCGCTTGCGTTCGCGCTCGCCGTTTGGCTGATTCCGTGGTTCGCGGCCGCGGCTCCCGTATCGTGCGCGCATTGGAACACGCTCGTCTTTTTCATTCGCGCCGACGCGGCTGACGCCGCCCGCTGCCTCGAGACGAAAGACGCGAACGCGCGCGACGCGGCCGGCCTCACCCCCATGCACCGCGCGGCGGGGTTCGGAAGAAAGCCCGCCCTGGTGAGAACCCTGGCGAAGGCGGGTGCAAGGCCCAACGCGCGCGACGCGAACGGCATGACGCCGCTCCACCTCGCGGTGAACTTCAACAGGAATCCCGCCGTCCTGGCCGCGCTCATCGCCGCCGGGGCCGAAACCGAAGCGAGAGAGCAGCGCGGGTGGACGCCGCTCCACCTCGCGGCGTCCTTCGGCAAGACGCCCGGCGTGGTGCGTGCGCTCGCGAAGGGGGGCGCCAAGGTGGGCGCGCAGACGGGGGTCGGGCGCACGGCGCTCCATCTGGCCGCGCAGGGAGGCTCGCCCGCCACCGTGGCCGCGCTCGTGAAAGCGGGAGCGAAGGTGAACGCGCGTGACAACTACGGACGCACGCCGCTTCATCTGGCCGCCCAGGGGAATTCGCCCGCCGCCGTGCGCGCGCTCGTGAAGGGGGGCGCGGAGGTGGACGCGCGCGATACGCGCGGGGAGTGGACGCCGCTTCACCTCGCGGCGTGGTTCGGCGAGAGCCCCGCCGTCATCAAGGCCCTCATCCGGGAGGGCGCGAACCCGGACCTGAAGGACAAATCAAACCGGACGCCGCCCGATTACGCGCGGCGCAACAAGGCCCTGAAGGAGAACCTCTCCCTTTTCAAGAAGAAATGAACTCCCCCGCCCCCGGAGACGGCCGGCGGCGCGCAGGCCATCCTGTCTCGTCCCGGTCGGCAACCGCTCCCTCTCCAGACGTCCATTCCTCCCGCATCGACCGGGATTGATCTCGAGCACATTCGCGCGCTGTTACGGATGCGGGGATCGGAGGAAGAAGATATATAGGGGAGAGCCCGGTCCCGCGCCGCCGACGCAGACGTCATTCGCCTTCCCGAAAGTCTATCAGCCACTGCGAAAGATTCCACTGAAACCCCCTCAATATTTAGGGGGCGAAAAAACCCACGATTTCCTATACTTGAATTATTAATATGGGGCATGAACATTCAGAACAAAAATGGGCAGAGACCTCTGCGCCGGTCGTGATGGCGGAGGAGAATATGACGGAACACGGTATCTCACGGCGGGCCTTGGCCGCCCTGTCTTTTTTCTTGCTCTTTGCCCTCGGATTTCACTCACCCCTGCAGGCGGCTCGCAAACACAATTATGTGAGCCTGGAAAACGCTCACCTTGCCGTATGGAAGGTGGGCGGCTATACAGAGCCTTCCGTGTATTATTCGGGAACGGCTTTTGCTGTCAGAACCAATCTCTTTGTGACCAATAGTCACGTCTTTCAAAAGCTGAACAGGAGCGGGGTCTCTCTTTCGGAAATAAAGCTCACCCAAGAGGGAAGCTCCCTTGAGCTTCAAATTGATCGGATACTGAGCCTGACAGATGTATATGATTTGATTTTTTTTAGAACCAAAGAGCGGGTGAGTGCTTATATGGAGCTGGCTGAGTCGTCTTTCGGCCAACTCAAGGAACTCACTTTAATTGGTTACCCCAATGCGGATTTTCGACGAATGAATCAAGTGGCAGAGGTGATCTATAAGGACTCCCTCGATTATAGTTTTCGGGTCGCCACGGACCACCATGGAGAGCACGGCGGCAGCAGCGGGAGTCCCATTTTAAATGCTCAGGGGCAAGTGGTGGGAGTCATGGCTCAATCTCTCCCGAATTCCAATATGAGCATGGGGGTGAGGCTTGAGAGGTTGTATGAGCTGTTAGCGAAAGAAAAGGGAGCTACCTGCCAACCCCATCACACGTTCAGTGATTGTTTGCAACTGGGGGTGAAGAACCTTGTGGAGGCGGCCAGGGAAAAAGAGCCTCCGGCCCATAGGGCTTCGTATCGCACCCTGGCTCAGTATCAACTCTGGTTTTTTGCCGAGGAAAGGGGGGAAGATCCCTCAAAATATATTGACGAACTGAAAGAAGTGGCTCAAATTTACCCCCCGGCCCAGTACTCTCTGGCTGAGCTTTACATAAAAGGAGAGGGTGGAGTTCCAGCCAATCGCTGGCAGGCTTTGAGTTTGATCAGTACAGCCGCCCAGGCCAGGCTACCTGAAGCTGAATTTGCGATGTGGAAGCATTATAAAGATGTAGTAAATACGGATTCGGCTCAAAAGTGGCGGGATCGAGTCGCCGAGCAGGGGCTCATTGTCACCGATCGAGGACGTTGATTACGACCTCGATGAGATCGCTCGCTCCAGGGGGATATGGTCAATCTGTACGGATAGGGTATTCACCTGACACTGGCCGCTCCTGGTCGAGCGTATTCCAGGCGGCTTTTTCTGTTTTGTTCCCGTTTGGCGTCTTGGTTTTCGGCAGGCGACGGGCGACCACCTGCCTGAGGGATGTTCGAGGTATCTCGTCGGCCGTCTTGCCAGCGCTCATTGTGTCGAGAGTGAACTGGTCAGGCAAAGTGGCGAAAACCGCTTTCCAGTCGGTCATGGCGCCACGCGGTCCCCTCTTCAGTGCTCCGCCGGTGGAGCGAATTCGTTGAGCGCGTTTACCGGTCTTCCGGCCATCGAGCATTTCGTAGACCAGTTCGCGCCTCTCGCCCGTTTACAGGCATTCGGCCAATTCCGGCGGCGGTGAGATTCCGGTCTCCCGCCGGTGTCACCGGGAAAAACGGATTCTTCTCATTCTCGCTCGAGATTCGCTTTCTGGAATATGGGATCAAACCGCAAGCGGGCGCGTTCAAACGCCTTGCGTAGCCCGGCGCGCCCCTGGCGGGCCATCCCCTGGTCTTCATCCAAAACCAGACTCTTGGCAACTTGTTTGCGTTTGCGCCGCGATTCCTCGTAACCCTGAATCATTAATGTCTTTATAAGGTTCTCTCCGGGGTCCGGAACCGTAAAGGCAGGATTTTGTCCGGCGCTCATGGCGACTTTTCAGACACGAGCCGCTGGCACATAAAGCATATCTTCGCTAGGCACTGCCTCTCGCGGCAGGTCGAACCAGTGCGGCTCGTTCTATCGCTGGCCGGCGCTCCGGAGTCTCGAGCCCGAAAGCAGGAGCAGTCCTGAGCGGCGCCACGTCGTCCGCCTTGCCGGGAACACCACGGGCGCAGCGAAAGACTCCACGGAAACCCCCTCAATATTTAGGGGGCGAGGAAGCGCGCGATTTTCTATACTTGAATTATTGATATGGGGCATGAACATTCAGAACAAAAACGGGCAGAGACCTCTGCGCCGGTCGTTACGGCGGCGTAGAACACCGGCAGAGCCGGTGCGGATGATCGCAGGAAGTCTATAGGCGGTAAAGCAAGACCCTTACCGCCCGGGACAATGGATGATGGACCGGCCGAAAGTACACAAGCGTGGACACCACCATGGGTGAACTGGAGGCGTTCGAGCACATACTGGCGTCGTTGCACGAGGCGGCGCTGGACGATACGCACTGGCCGACAGCCTCCGCGCTGATCGACGACGCCCTCGGCGTGCACGGCAACTGCCTGGTGTACGGCGACGCGAATTCCAGGGAAGACATCCGGATCTACTACGCCGGGTTCTTCTACCACGGGGAACGCCACCGTGAATGGGAACGCGAGTACTTCGATGTCTATTTCCCCCTGGACGAACGAATCCCGCGCCTGCTGCAACTCCCCGACAGCCAACTGGCCCACATGGCCGACCTCTTCACCGAGGAGGAACTGAAGACTTCCGCGGTATACAACGATTTCTCGACCCGCGTGCATGCGCAGAACAGCATCGACGTGCGTCTGGACGGACCGGACGGCTCATGCATTACCTGGGGCGTAAACGACCCGGTTGACGGCAGCGGCTGGTCTTCCGCCCGGCTCGACTCGATGCGGCGTCTCCTGCCCCATATCCGCCAATTCGTGAGCTTCCGGCAGGCGCTTTGCGGCGCGGGCGCTCTGGGCGCGTCCCTCATGGAACTGCTCGACACCACCGGGTCGGGCGTCATCCAGCTCGACCGGCGCGGACGGATCGTGGAAGTGAACGACCGCGCCCGGGACTTGCTGCGGACCGGCGACGGTCTGTTCGACGAGCGCGGCTTCCTGTTCGCCCGCACGCCTGAGGAAAACGACCGTCTCCAGGAAATGCTTAAGCGCGCGCTGCCGCCTTTCGGGGCTCAGGGCGTCGGCGGCTCCGTGATGGTGGGGCGCCCGTCGGCCCTGCCGCTGGTGCTGCACGTGAACCCGGTGGACAGGCAGGAGTCGGACATTCGCGTCTGGCCGGTCGCGGCGCTCATGCTGGTCGTGGACCCTGCGGGCCGGAGGCGCATCGACCCGGCCGTGGTTGAGTCGGTCTTGGAACTCACAGGGATGGAAAGCCAGGTGGCGGTGATGTTGGCCGAAGGCATGAGCGTTAGTAATATCGTCGCGGCGACGGGCCGAAAGGAAAGTACGATCCGCTGGCATGTGAGGAACATACTCACCAAGCTCGGCCTCTCCCGGCAGGCCGATCTGGTGCGTCTTTTGATGCCGCTGGCCGGCGTTCCGGAGTCTCAGGACCGAAGGCGGAACCAGTCTTAAGCCTGTGCCGATTTAGTCCGGCCTTACTGAAATCCCCCTGGACACCGCAAAAAATTCCACTGAATCCCCCTCAAAATTAGGGGCGCGGAGAAGCGCGCGGTTTCCTATACTCTCAGCATCATCATCGACGTTGCGTGTTCATGCACGGAAGCAAGGAGGGAAAACGCGAGCTCCGTTTCTACGGATCGTTCGTTGCAACCAGGCGGCACGATGCTCCGCGCCCGGGTGCGCCGAACATGAACGTCAGTTGCTGCAGGCAGCCGGTTACCCCTTTCTGATTTTCAGTCCAACCGAATTAGAGGGCGCCCGCGATGGCGAAGGCGGAGAACCCGCAAGAGTTGTTGATCCTTCGGAAGCACGATCGTGACTACATGGACTCCATCACCCAACTCCCCGGCAGCGCGCCAGGATGGAAGAACCGTGATGGAGACACGCGTGTCACCGTGCTCGTTCCACGCAAAACAAAAGTGAAATGGTTGCCTGGAACCCAGGCAACCAGGGACGAACTTGATGCTCTGGGGGGCCTGCACTGCCTCCCGGACGTACGCGAGGGCGGCGAGCGCCACCGTTTTCATGGCGTGGGCTTGATGAACACCACCAATACCGCATTTTCCGGTGAGACGCGCCTTACAACCCGGAAGGAGTCGCAGGGCTCGCCACTGCCTTCGCGCCGCAGCCGCGTCATTCTGTTGGAGCAGTGGAGCGACTGGGCCGAAACCGCAATGCCCGGCGCTCGGGTCTGTCGCGCGGACGGCTGGTACGGGACGTTGGGTTATTTCGCAATAGACGCCTCGGATAATCATGAGTTCATCAAAAATCAGTATGTTGTCGGGAAGAAAGGCGACCTGTTGTTGTTTCAGGCGGAAGGCGGGATGGAACTCGGCCGAGTGAAGCGAGTCGTTGAACAGATTGCCTGCGAGGCGCGGTTCCCGGAAATAGTGAATGCGCCTGAAGCTTCTTGCAAAATCGATAATGCGTTCGCCGAGCTGCCGTCTGAATTTTCCTTCTCCGATATCGAGCCTCGTTCAACGCCAGACGACGACCGGGACAATATCGTGTTGGCAGAGCTCGGCGACCCCCTGCCTCTCGATTGCCAGGAGCCTTTGTCCTCACATTCCCACTGCCAGGCAAAAAATGATGGCGAGGAGAAGCAAAAAGCCGGAAAACATATCCGGAACGGGAGGAGAAATGAGGATGGGAACGGCAACATTTTGTGCTGTCACCGCAATCTGCGGGTTTTTCTTGCCGTTCGCTTACGTCGACGCTGCTGATGCGCAGGGAAAACGATTCGGGGGTGGGAGCAACGCATCCAGTATCAAACAACCCGATGTAATCGTTGGCCCATATATTTTCAACAAGTAGTCGGAGAGGATTTACTGTCAGCCCCGGTGTATGGGCCGAATCAAAGAAGGCGGCGCATTCTTGCTGAATCGGAGTTGTGAGAATCCCGATGATTTCAGCGACAAAGAAGATGCCGCCGCCAATCGAGAAAACAAGGCAATAGCCCGGAACATATCTACGCAGCATGCCAAGCAAAAGCAACTATGGATGTGGATGAAGAAGATGAGAAGAGAATCAACTCAACTCTCAAGGAGGAAAGAACTCATGCAGAAACACAGTTTCCTGGTCATGAGCTGCTGGGTACTCTTGTTGTTGATGGCGGCGTGCTTGCCACCTTCCGCTCATGCGGAGGACGAATTATTCTACGCCATCAGCTATGAATGGACGTATTCTAATCCGGATAAGCGGGGGCGGTATACTACTTACAAAGAAACGTCTTACGGTGCGGCCTGGAACTTCAAATCGCCTGAGGAAGCTGAAATCGCCGCCCATAAAGAGTGCCGGAAGAGAGCAAGGAATCCGCGCAACTGTCAGCCGGCTTATGGTGACTCGATGAAGGGAATTTGCTTTGTAATAGTCTGGAATCCGAATCCTGGAAGGTATGGCCATTATGAAATAGAGAATAACGAAAGGCAGAAAGCGTTCGCAAGATCTTCAAGAGATGATAATGGACGACCTATGGGTGGTAGTGGCAAATTTGTGCTCATGAAGTGTGGCCAGTGAGAGCGATAGCGGTGGCATCTTCCGAACGCAGGGCGAGGTGGAGATGATGCCGGGTTTCTGTCAGAGTTGGTGTATGGGTTGAATTGAAGAATTCGGGGCAAAAGCCGAAGGCCATGAACGCGCAGCTAAATGTAGGGTGCTGTGTATGCGCACCTCGCCCTCGCGCGATGGGCCATCGACCGCGTAGGGCTACAAGCGGCCCTGATGGTCTGTGGCGCGAAGCTCCGCACTCCCGCCTAGGATGAGGCTGAAGGGCAAGGCTTGGGAGAAGCCCGGGCGTCCATTCCTCCCGCCCCGGTCGGTCGATTCCTTCTTCTTCGGGCGGAATCGTTCCTTACCCAGTCGCGCTTGCGCTGCGCAATTGCCCGCATTTCCCGTCATCGGACACAAGACGCGCGCGAACCTCCCGCAGGGTCGCAGAGAAACACCCGGCGACGGGGGTCGTGAAGACTCGCAACTTTCTGGAAATAAAGGGATTGCTAGAGGGCGCGCTCGCGCTTTTTGATGTCGGCCATCACCTTCGAGATGCCGCGCTTGGCGATGATCTTGAGGCCCTTCGCCGATACGCGCAGCTTCACCCAGCGCTTCTCCTCGGGCAGGTAGAAGCGCTTGAAGTGCAGGTTCGCCTCGAAGCGCCGCCTCGTCTTCTTGTGCGAGTGCGAGACGTTGTTCCCGTACATCACGCTCTTGCCGGTGACGGCGCATCGCTTGCGCGCCACGGGGTTCTTGTGGGTCTTCATCTATTTGGTCTCCCGAAACGGCTGGTGGCTGCGGCAGAATTTACAGTACTTCCTGAATTCGAGCCGATCCGGCGTATTGCGCTTGTTCTTGGTGCTGGTGTAGCGCATCTTCTTGCAAGTCGTGCATTCGAGCTGAATGTTCTCGCGCATCCCGAAACCTCATGTAAAATCGACGCCTCAGCAGGCGTCCAGCCACCTGTGGCCGGAAACGAAGCGAAACCATAGCCAAGCCCGGGGAAAAAGGCAAGTCGCGCGCGAGGTATTTTGTTTCTCTCTGATGCGCTAGAATCGCGTGTCTAAAATCATTGAGAAACGGATGGCGCCGGACTTTTCCTGACGGGCGCCGCGTCCGAAAGTACAAACATCGAAGGAGAGAGCACAGTGCCTAAAATCGTCGCATACCTGGGGCTCGGCACCATGGGCGGAGCCATGACCAACAATCTTCTCAAGGCAGGTTTCGTGGTTCACGGGTACGACCCTGCGCCAGAGGCCCGCGCCCGGGCGGAGGAGGCGGGAGCGAAAACCTTCGACTCCCCGGCGGAGGCGGCCGCCGAGGCGGACGTCATCTGCTCATCCGTGCCTGAAACCAGGGACGTCCACGAGACCTATCTCGGAGAAAAAGGCGCGCTGCTTACTTCCAAAGAAGGCGTCGTCTGTTTTGATTTCTCCACCATCGCTCCCGGCGGCAGCCAGGCCATCGCGGCGGAAGCGGCGGAAAAAGGAGCGATATTCCTCGATACGCCCGTGAGCGGCAGCGAGCCCAGCGCCATAAGTGCTGAGCTCAACGTGATGGTCGGCGGGGATGAGGCGGCGATGGACCGGCACCGCGACGTGCTCGAGGCCGTCTCCGAGTCCATCAACCATTTCGGGCCGAACGGCGCGGGCCTGCACATGAAACTCGTGGCCAACCAGATCGTCTCGGTGTTTCTTTCCGTGGTGTCCGAAGGACTCACCCTCGGGGAACGCTCGGGCCTCGACCCCGTCGAGATGATGGATTATCTGAAAAGCGCCTCGATCCCCAAGATTCTGGCCATCAAGGGCTCCGCCCTGGCGAGCAGGGACTACACGCCATATTTCAG
>CAYTSP010000291.1:0-4465 GCA_964440505.1 uncultured Nitrospinaceae bacterium | reverse complement strand
CGACCAACGAGACTTCCACCTGAACAGCTTCCGTGCAAATCTTCATACCGACACGATTACCACATGCCGGAAGATGTTATCAGAGCATCAGGGGAATCTCTTCGATTATCCGGGAGGAAAAAGGCGTACCGTCACCCTGCCACCGAACGTTTACCCCATCGTTTACCGACAGGGATTCCCTAGGATACGCACCAGTTGTAACGAATCCGCTTGCGTTTTGATTACAGGCTCTTTGATTTCATTTTAGAATTGCCCCGCAGATATGAATATAATATGAATACAGAATATGAGATCAATACTTTAGAGGAATTTTTACAATTAGGGAAAAATCATCCCTAGTTTGCGGTTTCTGGATAATTCGATAAAATAAGATAAATTCACGGGGTTTTTCCGTAAATTTCCGGGGTATTTCCGTAAACGAACCTGCGTCGCACTATCCTCGAAACGGAATTAGATATTCCATTCAAGTCATTGTAATATATTTTGATACGAAGATGTGTTCCGGGTCGTTGGCGCAGGGCTGGCCCGGAGGGCCTCTCTCGCGTAGAATGTGGTTCACGGGGGCGATCGGGATGCGTAACTTATTGAATTAAAAATATTTAGGGGATTTCAGATGATGCTGGAGGGCAAGAAGGTCATCGTCACCGGGGGCGGCAGCGGCATCGGCCGCGCCACGTGCGTTCTCGCCGCCTGTGAGGGCGCGGACGTCGCCGTGGCCGACATCAATCCCGAAACCGCCGCCGAGACGGTCTCCATGGTTGAAAAACAAGGCGTTAAGGCGATCCTGATCGAGATGGACACCTCAAAAAAAGCGGACGCCGGGCGCATGGCTGCGGAGGCCGTCGGCGCCTTCGGAACCATCGACGGCCTCGTCTGCTGCGCGATCAAGCTCGTGCCCGGAAAGTTGGAAGATCTGCCCGAGGCGGATTGGGACATGGTGATGGACATCGGGCTCAAAGGCTATTTTCTCTGCGCCCAGGCGGCGGGGCAGGTGATGCTGGAGAAGGGCGCTGGCTCCATCGTTTTCGTCTCCTCCATCGGCGGCATGCAGACCTATCCCCTCGCGGGCGCATACAGCATATGCAAGGCCGGGGCGATCATGCTCAGCAAGCTCTTCGGCGTGGAGTGGGGCGGACGCGGCGTTCGCGCGAACACCGTCTCACCGGGCCAGGTGCGCACCCCGATGACCGAAGCCATGTTCCAGGACCCCGAAATCGCGGCGGGCCGCGCCGCCGTCGTGCCGATGGGGCGCGTGGCCACGCCTGAGGACATTGCCGAGGGATGCGTTTTCCTGCTCTCGGATCGGGCGAGGTACATCACCGCGGCGAACCTGCCCATCGACGGGGGACAGGTGGAGAGCAAGATGATCCATACGCCCGGGCGAAACTGGGGCGGCAGGAAAATCGAATATAAAACGACTTGAGAGAGGAGGTTCCGCATGAGCCGTTTTGATGAAGATGTCTGTATTGTCGCCGGAGGCGCCCGCGGCATCGGCGCCAAGACGTGTGAAATGTATGTGGAACAGGGCGGACGAGTCCTCATCGGCGACGTGAACGAGGAGTTGGGCGTCGAACTGGAAGCCAGGCTGGGCAGGGATAAAGCGGTGTTTCAAAGCCTTGACGTGACGGATGAGGCATCCTGCCAGGCGGCGGTGGAGCGCGCGGTGGGCGAGTTCGGCGGCCTGAACCACCTAGTGAACTGCGCCATCAAGATGGATCCAGCCCCGCTGGTCGATTTACCTTTGGCAAGCTGGAAAATGGTGCTGGACGTGGGTCTTACGGGCATGTTCCTGATGTGCCAGGCGGCGGGACGCTGGCTGATAGAGAACGAAAGGCCGGGCGTCATGGTGAATTTATCGTCGAATGCAGGGGTTCAGCCTTACGGTATGTCGGGTGCGTACAGCACGGTGAAAGCGGGCATCATCATGCTCTCCAAGCAGTTGGGCATCGAATGGGCGCGCAAGGGAATTCGCGTGAACGCGGTGTGCCCCGGCCATACGGAAACGCCTTTGACCGCCTATCTGCAAGACCCCGAGATCAAAAAGGGAAGAAGCGACGTGACGCCGCTCGGGCGCGTGGGCCAGCCGGTGGACATCGCGCACGGCATTTTGTTCCTGTTGTCCGAGGAATCCGACTGGATTACTGCTTCTCGTCTCGATATCGACGGAGGCATCCTGAACAGCGTCTACAACCACATGCCGGGCAGGAGATGGGACTGAAAACGAGTGATTGAGAAATTGCACACGCCCTGCTAGGCTGTTTTCGTTGTTTCGACCGCCCCTGCTGCGAGGCCGCATTGAAGACAGCCCCATACCTGTTTCGCCCCGTTTATTGTCTCTCGGTCGTTGTCGCGGGAGCATTCATCGCACTTGCCCCCGTTTCGTCGACATCCATCGTGCGCGGCGCCATGGGGGCCTCCGCAATCACCGTTGCCCTTGCGCTCCATCCATCTATTGCAGAAGCCAGACGCTTCGGCGGGGGCCGTTCGTTCGGCGGCTTCGGGCGCATGCGCTCCTTCGGCGCGCGTTCATTTTCGAGAAGAAGCTATGGCCGCGGCTACAGCCGAGGGTTCGCGGGCAGGCGTGGATTCGGCGGTTTTGGTATGGGCATGGGTTTGGGGATGCTGGGAGGATGGGGATTCGGCGGGCTTGGTCTTTTCGGCCTGGGACGGATGCTCCTCTTTCCCCTCATCCTGATTTTCATTATGAGAATGATGTCTCGACGTTAAATTTTCCCTTCACTGAACAAGGAGTTTCCCGCATGAAAAAAATCGCGATTGCAGCCGCATTGAGTCTGATGACGCCCTCCGTGGCGCTCGCCCAGGGCATGCCTCGTATGGGAATTGGCACGGGTCTGTTTCTTTCGATTGTCTACGGCGTTGTCGGCATCGCCTTGCTGATGATCGGGTACAAGATTTTCGAGTGGATTACGCCATTCTCGGTGAACGATGCGCTATCGAAAGATCAAAACAGGGCGGTGGGTATCGTGGTCGGAGCGATTTTCATTGGTGTGGCGCTTATCGTCGCGGCGGCGTTAGGGTAGTTCAGCCCAAGTTTCGTTGCTTTTTTTCCTCCTGATTTGAGAATATGTGCTCGAATGACGAGGAGGTCAGCCTGACGTGATGATCAAAACCAAGGGAAAAGCGGATTTCATGGTAGCGCTTGCGGATCCGCTTTTTTTCTCTTTGCAGGGAGAGGGCGCGACCATCGGCCGCCCGTCCGTCTTCATTCGCCTCATGGGCTGCTCGGTGGGATGCGTGTGGTGCGACACGAAGTATTCCTGGTCGGGGCCTCCGGTGGAAGAGAAAACGATTGCGGAAATTCTGGATTTTTGTGAGGAACACGAAGGCGCTCAGGTGGTGGTGACGGGGGGAGAGCCTCTGGAATCACTCGAATTTCCCACGCTTATCGAGAGGCTTCATGATGCGGGTCTGAGGCTGGAGGTGGAAACGGCTGGCCATATTCCGCCATCTGAAGATGCTCTCGAACGTGTGGATCAGTGGAACGTTTCGCCCAAACTACAGTCGGCCCAGATTTCAGAGGATAAACTGCCGAAAACCCTCGACTGGCTGCGCCATGCAAAGGAACCCTATCTCAAATTCGTTGTTCATCGGGCGGAGGAACTCGATGAAGTCGAGAATGTCCTCGATAAGTACAGCCTCGGTGATTTTCCGCGGAATCGCATCATCATCTCGCCTGGAGGCAAAACGCGCGAGCAAATGGAACATAGGTTGTTCGCCCTAGCGGAGGCTTCGATGAATCGAGGCTTTCGATTCACTCCCAGGCTGCACGTCATGCTGTGGGGGGACAAGCGCGGGGTTTAGCTTCAGGCTATAGGGAGTTCCATAGAGTTCGATGAAATGAGAACGCCCTCCGGGTGCTGCCGGAGGGCGTTTTTGATTTAGATCGCGAATTTAGGCGGGGAGGGCGATTCCTTCCTCCGCTGTGAGCCTGTCCCAATTCGCTTCGGTTCGTTTTTTGAGCTCATCCATGAACTCGCGCGTGATGAAACTGGGCATTTTGACGTTCTCGTTCACCCTCTCATACACTTGGGAAGGCACGTCGTATTCCTCGTCGGTATAGCCCACTTTTTTCTCCAGCAAACGCCCTCTCAGGTAAGAGCGCCTGATGGCTTGGTTCACGTCTTCTTCCGTTAACGAGACGCCGAACATGTCGTTCAAGCTGTCAACGATGTTCTCATTGGGCACGCCCGCGAATTTACAAGTGCCGATGAGGTCATCCCTCGTATAGTAGATGCCGTTCAGGATGGCGTTTTCCCAATAATCAATGTCTGTTTGCTGACCATCGAGAATGAGGAGCAAGAACGTGCGCATGCTCATGTGGCCGCCTGCCAGCGCCCAGGGGTAGCCGGGGTTGGTTTCTGGCAGATAGGCCGGGTATTCGAGGCCCTTACCCTGCATGGCGAAAGAGAGGTCACCGCATTGCTGGGCCAGGCGCATCGTACCT
>CAYTSP010000290.1:0-2674 GCA_964440505.1 uncultured Nitrospinaceae bacterium | reverse complement strand
CGATAAAGGTTTTTTGCTCCGCGTCCCAGGAATACACCTTCTGGCCGAGAACCACGCCCTCGCGCACGCTCATGACGACGTGCTCCGCTTCCGGGAACGCCGGGATATCTCCGAAAGGAACCGCCGCATCCACGTCTTCCTGCGAAAAATAGGCGTCCTCGTCCGGGTGGCTGTGAAATATGCCGCGGACCACCTCGCCCGCCTCCTCGGCCCGCCTGACGATGCGCTCGAACTCGAAGGGATCGATCAAGAAGGCGCGCCGCGCCGTCCGGGGATAAAATTCGGGGTCCTTCTCGTGCATATCGTTCTGCACGTTTTTGCAGGGCAAAAGGGAGAGCGTTTCTTCCGCCTCCCCTCTCGCACGCGGTGGCCCTATGATCAACCCGCAGCACTCGTCGGGATACGCCTCGCGCGCATGGCGGTGCATCACCTCCACCTGTTCACGATTCAGACGCAACTCAAGCCTCCTTGGGCTGTTGAAAAAGCCGCCCCGCTCGTCATTCCACCGCCCTGAAAACCACCCCCCCCTACCCCCCCTTATCAGGGGGGCAAGAAAAAGCAAAACCCCCTCTGCCCGTCGGGGGCGCATCGCCTTTTTATACCCCCCTGTCAAGGGGGGGTAGGGGGGGTTGGTTTTCCGGCGTCCCCTTCGACGCTCCTACGGTCATCATTCGAGGGGGTGCGCAGGGACGCATACAGGTTTTTTGGACAACCCAAAATAGGGAAGGCTGCGCTTGCGCGAACGCGCGACCCCGGGGACTCAGCCCCGGGGTCTTTTCCTGAACGGCCTAGCGCTCGTAGGCCGATTCGTTGTGCATCATGAGGTCGAGGCCGCCCGATTCCTCGTTGGCGTCCGCTCTCAGTCCCACCATGGCGTCCACGATTTTCAGGATGATGAACGAGACGGCGCCCGAATAGACGAGCGTGGCGATGACGCTCACAATCTGGACCCAGACCTGCCCGCCCATGCTGACGCCATCGGCGAAGCCGACGCCGCCGAATCCCTTGGCGACGAATACGCCGGTCAAGATCGCGCCGATAATCCCGCCGACGCCGTGTACGGTGAACACGTCGAGGGAATCGTCTATCTTGAGCACCTGCTTCATGTAGTTGGTGGCGGCGTAGCAGCCGATGCCGGCTATCGCGCCGAGCAGCAGCGCGCCCACCGGCCCCACGAAGCCCGAGGCGGGCGTGATGCCGACGAGGCCCGCCACCATGCCGGTGACGATGCCGAGCACGCTCGCCTTGCCGTGTTTCATCCACTCCGCGAACATCCACGCCAGGGCGCCGGCCGCCGAAGAGATGTGGGTGACGAGCATGGCCATGCCCGCTGCGCCGTCGGCCGCCAGCGCGCTGCCGGCGTTGAAGCCGAACCAGCCCACCCACAGGATGCCCGCGCCCGTCACCGCCATGGGCAGGTTATGGGGCAGCATGGCCGTCGTGGGAAAGCCGTGTCTCGGGCCGATCAGGATGGCGGCCACCAGGGCCGCGACGCCCGAGTTGATGTGCACGACGGTGCCGCCCGCGAAATCGAGCGCGCCCATCGCGCCGAGCCATCCGCCGCCCCACACCCAGTGGGCAACGGGCGCGTAGACGATGACGACCCAGACGACCGAAAAGATCAGGAGGGCCGAAAACCGCATCCGCTCGGCGAAGCTGCCCACGACCAGCGCGGGCGTTATGATGGCGAAGGTGAGCTGGAACATGGCGAAGACCGTCTCGGGAATGTTGCCCGAGAGCGAATCCACGCCCACGCCCGCGAAGAACGCCTTGCCCAGACCGCCGATGAAGGCGTTGCCGGCCTCGAACACCAGGCTGTAGCCGACGATGAGCCAGACGATGGACACGGCGCAGGCGATGGTGAAGCACTGCATCAGCACCGAGAGCACGTTCTTCGCGCGCACGAGGCCGCCGTAGAAGAGCGATAGGCCCGGAAGCGTCATGAAAAGGACGAGAGCGGTGGACGTCAGAATCCAGGCCGTGTTCCCGGTATCGAGCTTGTCGGCCGCGAATGCGGTCCCCGGGGCCAGGGTGAGCGCCGTGGCCCAGAGGAACAAAAGAAAGCGTTTCATTTTCTCAACCTCCCTAAATGCGTCAGGTAATGAATCGAAAAAAATGTTTTGGTTCAGAATTTAGACGGCGGCTTCGCCCTTTAACCGGTCCGGATGCCGTCTTCGACGGCATGGATGGGAATTTCACCCCCGCCGCCACAACCGTCGGTGCTCATCCGACATCTCCGGGCCTGGTGGTCGCCATGATCCGGCGCATACACGTATCTCCTTGAGATGGCTTCGCGCCCCGGAAGGCGTCGGAACCTGCCGTCGAGTCAAGGAAAATAGGGATTCCTCGTGGGGGAAACCCCCCAATCGTCTCCAGAACAATCCTGGGCGTTGGATGAGCTGACCCCTACTATAGCATCAGGCGCGCCGGGTGTGTAGCGTGCGCCATTTTCCTGAGCAGCCCGGCGAACACCCGCCTTCATTCGGCTTCGTTTCAGGGAGGGATTTACAGGAAGTCGGGGATGCGATCAACGCCGCGCGGCGGGAGATCGCCGGGCGCTTCGATTTCAGGGAACCGAGATGCGGGCTTTCGCGCAAGGATGCGCCCATCGGCCTGCCGGTCGGGGTTGGTAAGAAAGACCCCTTCTCGATTGGAAAAGCAACCCCCCCTACCC
>CAYTSP010000289.1:0-3961 GCA_964440505.1 uncultured Nitrospinaceae bacterium | reverse complement strand
AGGTGGGGTAGGGGGGGGAGCCTCAAATTATTCCTTGGCCCAAATGAAGTATCGAGCGCTGTCTTTTCTTTTTGAAGGTTCGCTCGGTACCACCGTACTTTTCGTTGACGCTGAGTTTTCAGTTTTGTACAGCACGAAGTCAATCGAGCTGATTCCATTTTACTTTCGAGGGAAGCAATGAGTGTGTTAATTCGAACTTTATTGTTCATTTTTTGTTTTGGAATTGCTGTGCAGGTGCAAGCCGAAACAGTTATGTTTAACACTGCGGTTCCTGCGAGAGCTGGTGGGGAAATCATTGTACGTGGCTTACTTAAAATGCCTTCAGGAAACGGGCCTTTTCCATCAGTTGTGCTGTTACATACATGTGGGGGGTTGACCAGTCACATTGCAAAGGATTGGCCGGAATTCCTTGCTGCACAAGGCTATGTCGTGTTGGCCGTAGACAGTTTTGGATCACGTGGACTGGGGCCATGCCCTAACGGCCTGTCGCCACCTCTGCCCGGTGCGAAAACTTTTGCCAGCCGTGCGATGATCTCAGACGCTCATGGAGCGCTTGACTGGCTTGAACGTCAGAATTTTGCCAAAAACCAACCAAAGGCGATTATGGGGTTCTCGCTCGGCGGAATGGCAATACATTTCTCATTACTTCGTTCTTATTCAAATGCTGCCAGACCAAGATCGTTTAAGGCAGCCATCGTTCTCTATGGGCCTTGTGCCGTTCGTAGCGGTACCGTTGCGATGCCAAAATTGGATCGTGCGCCACTTCCGCTCCTTGAGATCATCGGTGCCCGAGATGAACGTATATTACGTGGATGTAAGAAATTGTTGCCAAAAGATTCATTTACAAAGTTACATATTCTTCCGGGGGCGTATCATAATTTTGATAACCCTAAACATGTTACTCTTCGCTACTCATCTGGCGGGAGCCCGATGCTGTTCAATTCCAAGGCAACTAACATATCACGCGATCTAGTAAAAGCATTTCTAACCCGGGAATTCACACGAAAACCATAACCTCGAACTCACCCAATTAAGTTTGGTCTTTGCAAAAACCCTTTGTATTAGAAACACAAGACTATTATGTATTTGACAACATATGTATTCAATAACATATTATATCGATGGAATGGGTGGTCGAGATTGGCGATGAGTTCGAGCCGGAGTTCGATGAGCTGCACGAGGAGGTGCAGACGGAGATTCTGGCGTTATCGCGTCTTTTGCAACGCTTCGGGCCGCAATTGGGGCGGCCCCGGGTGGACACGCTGAACGGCTCGTGTCACGCGAACATGAAGGAATTGCGATTCAGCGCGGCGGGCGGCGAATGGAGAGTGGCCTTCGCCTTCGACACGGAGCGCAAGGCGATTCTGCTCGTTGCGGGGGACAAGTCGGGAGGCGGCGAAAGGCGGTTTTATCGCGAGCTGATCCGCAAGGCGGACGGGCGTTTCGATGCGCATCTGGCGCGTTTGAGGAAAAAGGAGGACCCAACATGCCCGTAAACGTAGACGAAAAGATCAAAAAGCTAAGCCCATCTCAACGCAGGAAAGTCGAGGCGCGGGCGGCGGAGTTGACGTCTGAGGAGATGACGCTGCGCGATCTGAGAAAGGCGCGTGCGCTCACGCAGGTTCGTATGGCGGAGGAGTTGGGGATTACGCAGGACGGCGTATCGAGGCTCGAGAAGCGGAGCGACCTGCTGCTTTCGACGCTCAGGAAGACCGTCGAGGCGATGGGCGGGCGCCTCTCGCTGGTGGCCGAATTTCCCGACCGCGCCCCGGTCGTGCTCACGGGCATCGCGGAGGATGAGACGAGGGGTTGACGTTAAAACAGGGCCGCTCGCGAGCGGCCCCTACATGGGTCGCACTCCTAATCAACCAAACAGGTTTTTCAACCCCTCCCGCTCCTGCTCATCCGGCTTCTCACTCGCGGCTTCCAGGAAATCCTGATCGACCGGACGCTCGATAGCGTCGAGCCAGGCCCATTCGTCGGGTTTCGGTTTGGGGGCGTCTTTCTTTTTTCCGGTTTCCATGTTCCCGCCTTTCAGGTGAAGCGTTTTCGAATTTGCTCCAAGGATACATGGCACGGATGGCCGGATGAATCAACAGGGCCGCTCACAAACGGCCCCTACAATCGAGGTTGGCATCGACGTCATTCCGGCGCATGCCGGAATCCAGAGCCGATGAGGATCAAGGTGATCCGGTCTTTCATGCTCTCACCCCTCGGATGGGAAAAGGCGAAAAGCAAAAACAAAGTCTCTGGATTCCGGCATGCGCCGGAATGACGATCAAAACCAAATTCACCTGTAGTAGGGCGTCGAACTCCCGTAGAGGGGAGTTCGACCTATGGCCGCCCTACCCCCCGTGGCCGCCCGTATCGGATATGTCCATCCCCGTGGTTGTGCTTTGTAGGGACAGGTCGCGACCTGTCCCTGCTGGATTCCGCATTCTCTTCCTCATCGGGCGAGAATGATTGCCGGAATGACGAGCAAGGCAAGAAACAAAATCCCCTGTTAAACTTTCCGTCCATAAGGCTGAATAACCTGCCTTTCCAGTCCTTGTTATTCATATTTACGAATAAACACTTAATAGTGTTTTCTTTTATTCAATTTTATATTATAACTCTTAACAGTGGTTCGGCTTATTCAGGTTTCGCTTCATAACGCTTCACAAGGAGGTTCGCCATGAGACGCGGCGGGACGGGCGCATACGAGACGACGACGTTCGGCGGCGAGGCCGTGCGCGCTTTCGTGCCCGAGCGCCTGCCGCCCAGGCCGCCGCTGGACCTGAGCGTGCTGAACGCGGAGCTTGAGCGGGCGTCGCTCTCGCTGGGCCGCCTCGACAGCCTCGCCGCGCTCCTGCCCGACCCCCACATCTTCCTCTACACCTACGTGCGCAAGGAGGCCGTGCTCTCCTCCCAGATCGAGGGGACGCAGTCCTCGCTCTCGGACCTCCTGCTCTACGAGGTGGAGGGGGCGCCGGGCGCGCCGATTGACGACGTGGTCGAGGTCTCGAACTACGTGGCGGCGCTCGAACACGGCCTGGCAAGAATGCGGGGGGATGATTTTCCGCTCTCGAACCGCCTCATCCGCGAGATTCACGGCCGGCTGCTCGCGCGGGGCCGCGGCGCGGGCAAGAACCCGGGCGAGTTCCGGCGCTCCCAGAACTGGATCGGCGGGAGCAGGCCCGGGACGGCGCACTTCGTGCCCCCGCCGCCCAAGCGGGTCGGGGAGTGCATGTCCGATCTCGAGCGCTTCCTGCACGCGCGGGACGTAAGGCTCTCCTCGCTCCTCAAGGCGGGCCTCGCCCACGTGCAGTTCGAGACCATCCACCCGTTTCTGGACGGGAACGGGCGCGTCGGGCGGCTGCTCATCACGCTCCTGCTCTGGCACGAGGGCGCGCTCCGCGAGCCGATGCTTTACCTGAGCCTTTTCTTCAAGCAGCGGCGCTCCGATTACTACGCACTCCTGAACGAGGTGCGCGAGAGCGGCGACTGGGAGGCGTGGCTCCTCTTCTTCCTGGACGGCGTGGCCGAGACTTCGGATGCGGCCGTCGCCACCGCGCACCGGGTGCTGGCCTTGTTCCAGGCCGATCAACTCCGCGCGGCGCAGACGGGCCGCGTGGCGGGCTCAGCACTTCGCGTCTACCGGGCGCTCCAGGAGCGGCCCATCGCCTCGCTCGCACACGCCGTAGAGCGGACGGGCCTCTCCTTCCCGGCGGCGTCGAGCGGGATGCGGGCGCTCGCGCGGCTGGGAATCGTCCGCGAGCTCACGGGCAAGAAGCGGAACCGCCTGTTCGGCTACGAGGCGTACCTCTCGATCCTGAACGAGGGAACGGAGGTTTAGGGGGTCGCTCCCGACCGATGAGGGAGGGAGCGAGATCATCCACCGACAGAGGCCGTTCGCGAGGGGCTGTTGAAAAGGCCTCTCCGCTCGTCATTCCACCGCCCATAAAACCAACCCCCCCTACCC
>CAYTSP010000288.1:0-13465 GCA_964440505.1 uncultured Nitrospinaceae bacterium | reverse complement strand
TCGAGCGGGTCCACCGCCGGGTAGATGCCGAGCTCGGCTATCTGGCGCGAGAGAACCGTCGTTGCGTCCAGGTGCGCGAACGCGGTGGCGGGCGCGGGGTCGGTCAAATCGTCCGCAGGCACGTAGATGGCCTGAACGGATGTGATGGAGCCTTTTTTCGTCGAGGTGATGCGCTCCTGGAGGTCGCCCATCTCCGTCGCGAGGTTGGGCTGATATCCCACCGCGCTGGGCATGCGGCCAAGCAGGGCGGACACCTCGGAACCCGCCTGCGTGAAGCGGAAGATGTTGTCGATGAACAAGAGCACGTCTTGGCCTTCCACGTCGCGGAAGTACTCCGCCAGCGTCAGGCCCGAGAGTCCCACGCGCAGGCGCGCGCCAGGAGGCTCCGTCATCTGCCCGTACACCAGCCCAACGCTTTCGAGAACGCCCGATTCCTCCATCTCGAGGTAGAGGTCATTGCCCTCGCGGGTCCGCTCGCCCACGCCGGAGAACACCGACGTGCCCGAGTGCTCCGTGGAGATGTTGTGGATGAGCTCCATGATCAGAACCGTCTTGCCCACGCCGGCCCCGCCGAATAGACCCGTCTTGCCGCCGCGGGTGTAAGGTTCGAGGAGGTCGACGACCTTGAGGCCCGTCTCGAGCATCTCCGTGGACGTGCTCTGATCCTCCAGAGTGGGCGCCGGGCGATGGATCGGCATGCGCTCCGTCGTTTCCACCGGCCCTTTGCCGTCCACTGGCTCGCCGATGACGTTCAGGATGCGTCCCAGTGACGCCTGGCCCACGGGCATAGAGATCGGCGCGCCCGTATCCAGGGCCGTGAGTCCGCGAATCAGTCCTTCGGTCGGCTCCATAGAAACGGTGCGCACGGTGGATTCGCCCAAGTGGAGCGCCACCTCCACGACGACCTCGTCTTTTTCCCCCTCGGCGAGGAGGGAGGGGTCTTTCTTGACGATGAGCGCATTTCTGAGCTCCGGCAGGTTGCCTGCGTCAAACTCGACATCAATAACGGGTCCGATAACCTGTGTTACACGTCCTTCGTTCATCCTGGGCTCCTTCGTCATCTAAACTCCCCGCCTGGCCGACTCATCGAGCGGCTTTTTTCAGGGATGATTTCTCGTATTCGAATCCTCTATGCCAGCGCATCGGCCCCGGCCACCACTTCGAGCAACTCCGTGGTGATCGACGCCTGGCGCACGCGGTTCATCTGCAACGTGAGCGTCCCGATCATCTCCTCCGCATTTCTCGAGGCGTTGTCCATCGCCGTCATGCGGGCGCCGAACTCGCTCGCCTCCGCGTCGAGAAGCGACCTGTAAATCTGCACCCGGACGTGCCTCGGCAAAATGGTCTCCAGCACGCCCTCCATCGAGGGTTCATATATATACTCCGCCGCCACGGGCTCGCCCTGCGCGTCGACCGACTCGGGCACCGGGGGAGCCAGGGGCAGAAGTCGCGATAGCCTCGGGCTTTGACTCAGAATCGTGCGAAACTCCGTGGTGATGATGTGAACTTCATCGAAGCCCTCTTCGAGATACGCCCTGGTCATGATTTCGGCCAGTTGTGTGGCAAGGGCAAAATCGATCTTCCCGTATACGTCGGTGAATTGCTCCTTGAACGCAAACTCCCTGCGCGCCAGGAAATCGCGGCCCTTGCGGCCCACGACGATAATCTCGGTCTCCTTGCCCTCGTCTTCGCGCTTTCTCAGGAACTGAAACGCCTGCCGGAGCAGGTTGGTGTTGTACCCGCCGCAAAGGCCCTTGTCCGAGGTGACGACGAGCAGAAGCACGCGATCGTCCTTCATGTCGTCCCGGAGAAGGGGGTGGGTGTCCGCCGAGACTTTCGCGGCCAGCGAATTCACCAACTCTTCTATCTTCTCGCTGTAGGGCCGGGCGCTCTCGATGCGCTCCTGTGCTCTGCGCACCTTCGATGCCGCCACGAGTTTCATCGCCCGCGTGATCTGCTGGGTATTCTTTACGCTGCGTATGCGGCGCTTGTAATCTCTGGTAGACGCCATTTTGCACCTATTCCGCCGCGGCGGCCGCTGTTTCCGGCTCAGCCGGCTGGAGCGTTTTCACGAACTCCTCACACGCGGCCTGCAAGCCCTCGGTGATCTCGTCGGTCAACTCGCGTTTTTCCGCCAAATCGCTCACCAACTGCGAGTGGCTCGTCTCCATGTAGGTCAGGAAGTCGTTGTTCACCTTCTGAATGTCATCGACGTCCACCTTGTCCAGATAGCCTTGCGTACCCAGGAAGATCGACATGATCTGGCGATGCACTATCTCGGGCGCATACTGGGGCTGCTTGAGCAGTTCGGTCAGGCGCGAACCCCGGGCCAGCTGCGCCTGCGTGGCCGCGTCGAGCTCGGAGCCGAACTGCGCGAAAGCCGCCATCTCGCGGTATTGCGCCAGATCGAGGCGCAAGGTGCCGGCCACCTTCTTCATGGCCCTGTTCTGGGCGGCGCCGCCCACGCGGGAGACGGAAAGCCCCACGTTGATGGCCGGACGAATGCCCGAGTGGAACAGGGCGGATTCGAGATAAATCTGCCCATCTGTGATGGAAATCACGTTCGTCGGGATGTAGGCCGATACGTCGCCCGCCTGCGTCTCGATGATGGGGAGGGCCGTGAGCGAACCACCGCCGAGGTCGTCACTCAGCTTCGCCGCCCGCTCCAGCAAACGCGAATGCAGGTAGAAGACATCTCCGGGATAGGCCTCGCGGCCCGGCGGGCGCCTGAGCATCAAGGAGAGTTGACGATAAGCCGCCGCCTGTTTCGAAAGGTCATCATAGATGATCAGCGCATGCATGCCGTTGTCACGAAAATATTCGCCGATGGCGCAACCCGCATACGGGGAGATGTACTGCAGAGGCGCCGGGTCGGACGCCGTGGCTGCCACGACGACGGTGTAGTCCATCGCGCCGTATTCCTCGAGGGTGCTCACGACCTGCGCCAGCGTGGAGCGCTTCTGGCCGGTGCAGACGTAGATGCAGTACACGTCGGTGTTTTTCTGGTTGATGATGGCGTCGATCGCAATGGCGGTCTTGCCTGTCTGCCTGTCGCCGATGATGAGTTCGCGCTGTCCGCGGCCAATCGGCACCATGCCGTCAATCGCCTTGATTCCGGTCTGCAATGGCTCCTTCACGGGCTGGCGATCCACAACGCCGGGGGCGA
Organism: uncultured Nitrospinaceae bacterium; assembly: GCA_964440505.1. GTDB lineage: Bacteria > UBA8248 > UBA8248 > UBA8248 > UBA8248 > Bin107. Next base: position 10,299 of record CAYTSP010000288.1, on the reverse strand, counting down.
TGACTTCGAGGTTTTGGGTATCCTCGGTCTCAATGGGTCCTTTTCCGTCGATGGGCTGTCCCAGCGCGTTCACGACGCGCCCAGCCAGGGCCTTGCCGACGGGCACCTCAACGATGCGGCCCGTGCGCCGGACCTCGTCGCCCTCCTTGATAGCGCGATCATCGCCCAAGAGCACGGCGCCGACGTTGTCGGTCTCGAGGTTGAGAGCCATCCCGAACAAATCACCGGGGAAGGCCAACAACTCACCGGCCATGCATTTTTCCAGGCCGTATACGCGGGCGATGCCGTCGCCCACCGAAATGACGCTGCCGGTTTCTGCGAGTTCGACCGAGGCGTCGAATCCCTCGATTTGTTTCTGGATGATCTGGCTAATTTCTTCGGCGCGAATCTGCATGGATTGCCCCCTTGATCCTTCAACTGGTTCTTGGAGTATCAACTCGTAATCAACGTATCCCTTAAGTTGCGCAGCTGGTTTTTAATGCTGCCGTCCATGACGACGCCGCCCACGCGGCAGACCAGCCCGCCAATCAGTGTCTCATCCGTCTCGACTTCCATGTGCACCTCGCTGCCCGTAATTTCGGAGAGTTTTTCACGGAGTCCCTCGATGGCGTTTGCATCCAGGTCGTAAGCCGCACTCACCTGGGCGCGTACCCGGCCGCGCCTCTCATCCGCAAGCTGCTGGTAGCTGTGCGCCATGTCGGAGAGTTCGCCGATGCGGTCTTTCTCGGCCACCACGCGAACGAAATTGCGCAACAACTCACTCGCGCCCGAAGCGGCCATGATCTCATCGATTATCTTCACCCGTTCAGCGCGCGCGAAACGCGGGTTGAGCAAAACGCGCCGCAGTTCCTGGTTTCCCTGAAACTCGCCCGCTACCTCCGACAGCGCCTCTCCGGTCTCATCCAGAATATCGCGGCTCTCGGCGATGTCCACCAATGCCCGCGCATAACGGCGCGCCGCCTCACCACCAATCACAGCGATCCCCCGTTTCTATCGTCGAGCCTGGCGAGATAGTTCTCTACGAATCTTTCCTGATCCGCCTCACCCAACTCTTTTTTGAGCATCTCCTCTGCCAGGTTCAACGCCAGGCTCGCCGCCTGGTTCTGAAGTTCCGCGCGCGCCTTGGATGCTTCAAGCTCTATGGTCGTCCTGGTCTGCTCGAGCAGGCGCCGCGCCTGATTCTCTTGTTCTTCTTCGAGTCTTTCCCGCATCGCGACGCGCTCTTTCTCGCCCTGCTCGCGAACACGTACGAGTTCGGATTCCAGATCAGCTACCTTGGAGCGTTGCTCTGCAAGCTGTTTTTCCGCCTCTTCACGGGCCGCCTGGGATTCCTCGAGCGCCTTGCGGACCCCCTCCCTCCTGTCTTTGAGGAAGTTCTTGATAGGATTAAACGCTACCTTGTAGAGAATAACCACGACGATAAGCGTATTGACGAGCTTGAAGAGTTCCTCGGTAAAGCTGAACGCCTTGGCGTGCGCTCCGGCATCCGCGGCCAGAACCCATTCTGCGGAAAACAAAGCCGCCGCCAGAATCAGAAAGCTCAAAAGGCTGCTAGATTTTTTCACTGAAAACACGGCTCTTCGCATCCTCTATGCGATACTGCGGCCAGCAAGCCTCGTGGCGATTTCACCCGCCAGCCGGCTGGCCCCGCTCTCGAGTTCAGAAGCTGCCTGCTTCGCCTGCGCCGAAATGGACTGGCGTGTCTCCTCGATCTCACGGCTCGTTCTCTCGCGAATCTCATCGAGGCGCTTGCGGGTCGCTTCGGTCATCTCCTGCTGGAGCGCGATGAGGGCCTCGGTGTTCTCGCGCTGAATTTCCGCCAGCGCATCCTCGTACTGACTGATGTAACCGGCCGCCTCGCCCCTGTCACGTTCAGCGGCCTCGAAGTCGCCGGCAATCTGCGCGTCGCGAGATTCCATGTGGCTCATCAGTGGTTTAATCAGAATCTTGTTGAGGACAATCAGCAGGATCAGAAAGTTGGCCCACTGAATCAGGATGACGATCGGGTTGATGATGAGGGCGCCGCTTCCCACGTTGAAGCCCGCAAGCCAAGCGCCGAACCCACTTTGGGGGGCGCTCGCCGCCCAGGAGATGGAGGGCGCGACCAACACCATGAGAACCAGCGTTAAACAGAACGCGAATCGTTTCAAACGAAAAAGGCGGATCATCGCTCCCTCTGCCATCATCCCCCCTAACGGGCGCAAGCCCACCCCCATGAGGCCAGGCGCTTCCACGAAAACCATCGGGGAATGGCGTTTGAATTCGTATGGTTTTCAGGGGCATGGCTTGATATCCGGCCCCGAAAAACGCTTAAAACTACCCACAGGCCTGCCCGAAGTCAAGCCCCTTAGGGATTTTTTCCAACTTCTTGGATCCGGGTCGCCCGGCCCTGTATTCCGGGCGCGCTTCGCTCCCCGATCGAGGTGATTTGTGCTATTTTCCAAACCATCCGAAAACTCTCGTTTCGCCGGCTTCATTCATGGAGAAAGCAATGAAATTCGCTACGTTTGAAATCGCCACCCCCCTCGGAAACATCTCGCGCATCGGCGCTCTGGCGCAAAGCCCCGACGGTCAATTCGCGCTCGACCTCGCCCACGGCTACGCCGCCCTCCTCCAGGAGGAGGGCGAGGAGCCACGCTTTCGTGAATATGCCGATTTCAGGCTTCCGCAGGATATGTGCGAACTCATGGCGGGCGGGGAACCATCCCTCCTGGCCGCCCGGGCGGCGCAGGAATTCGTCCTTGCGAACCCGGACAGGCGTGGACCGGACGGGGAACAACTCGCCTTCTCTCTGCATGAGATACGTTTGCGCGCCCCGGTGCCCCGGCCCGTCACGTTTCGTGATTTTCTGATCCACGAGGGCCACAAGGCCGCGGGCGCGCGGCGGCGCAACACAACGATTGACCCCATCTGGTACGAGCTCCCCTCCTGCTACAAAGGAAACCGCCTGACCGTCATCGGTCCCGAGGATGAACTCAAATGGCCGCACTACACCGAAAAACTCGACTATGAACTCGAACTCGCCATGTTCATCGGAAAGCGCGGCAAGGACATCTCGCAGGAAAACGCCATGGATCACGTTTTCGGCTTCAGTGTGCTGAATGACTTCAGTGCGCGCGACATCCAGATCGACGAGATGAAAAACTGGCTGGGGCCTCACAAGGGCAAGGATTTCGGTACGGCGATCGGCCCGTGCGTCGTTACGGCGGATGAGTTCGACCCCACCGACGCGGTGATGATCGCCCGCGTCAACGGCGAGGAGTGGAGCCGGGGCAACGCGGGAGACGCCTACTACTCCTGGCCCAGGATGATCGAGTATGCGTCGATGGAAGAAGAGCTCGTTCCGGGCGAGATGTTCGGCTCGGGCACCGTGGCCACCGGCTGCGGGGCGGACCTCGACAGATGGATAAGGCCCGGCGATGTCATCGAACTGGAAATCGAGGGAATCGGTATCCTGAAAAACAAGATTGTGAGAGACGCTTAAGCACCGAGCGGCCATTCTCTCAATGTAAGCTCCCCGTTCCACATGAGGCCGTGCCGGGGGTAGCCGAGCCTGGTCGGAGGCCCCAGGGCGCGGGCGCGGACTCCTTCCAGAAGGAGCGAGACCTCGGCGATTCTCCTGTCGTATTTCTGAGGGTCGACGCCGTTGGGGTTTCCCCAGGCGGCCAGCACCACGTCCGCACCGTCGAGGCTCCTCTCTATCCACGCGTCGTTTTCCCTGCCCACCATCACCTGGTACGGGTGGGTGTTCAATTCTTCGGGATAAGGGGAACGAAGCGCGAAGAGATTCACGTACCTGATGCACCCGAATTTGTTCTTGCGCGCCCAGGCCTCCACTTTCCCCACGGTGGGGTCGCTCCTCTCCACAGAAGCCGTGGACGGGTTCTTCAGGACGACGGCGAGCGTTCGGGAGGGAGCATCTGAAACCCGCACCTCCAGAAAATAACGATACCGCCCGTATTTCCGGGGTACGCACCCTGTCACTTCCCTCACCTTTTTCGGCGGCATGCTTTTCCTTCCCGCTAAAAGAGCCATACAATGCCCGTCCAGTCACCCAGGAGAAAGGACGGCCATGCCCTACGAAAACGTGCTCTATGAGGTCGAAGGAACCCTCGCCCTGATCACCATCAACCGCCCCGATCGACATAATGCCATATCCCTGGCCACGCTGGACGATCTGCACGCCGCCATCGCCGAAGCTGCGGCAGATGAAGCCGTCCGCGCCATCGCCATCACCGGAGCCGGCGAGAAGGCGTTCGCCTCGGGATCCGATCTCAAGGAAGTCGAGCACAGAAACCTCGCTATCGCCCTCACCCCGCTGGTTCAAGGGGTGGCGGAGCGTCTGGAGAGAACGCCCAAGGCGACGATTGCGGCGATCAACGGCTATTGCATGGGCGGGGGCCTGGAAGTGGCGCTCGGCTGTGATTTGCGGGTCGCGACGCCGCAGTCGAAATTCGCCACGCCGGAGGGGAGAATCGGCATCATCCCGGGCGGCGGCGCAACGCAACGCCTGCCCCGCCTCATCGGCCGCGCCTGGGCGATGGAGATGCTCCTGATGGGGGAGACCATCGATGCAAAGCGTGCGTTTGAGATAGGCCTCATCACCCGGCTCGTAGAGGCGGAAGAACTCATGCCCACTGTCAGGAAGATGGCCGAAAAACTCGCAGCCTACGCGCCTTTCGTGCCCCAGTTCATGAAGGCGATGGTGCACTACGGCATGGAGGGCAGCATGACGGCGGGCCTGGCGCTCGAGAAATTCGCCCAGGGAGCACTCTGCGAAACCGAGGACAAGTCGGAGGGCCTGCGCGCCTTTTTGGAGAAGAGAAAACCCGAATGGAAGGGCAGATGAGTTGAGCCTCGAAATCGCAGGCGTCCTGGAAACGTGCATCTACGCCGAAGATCTGGATGCGGCCGAGGCGTTCTACCGCTCCGTGTTGGGGCTGGAGGCGTTTCAGAAAGCGCCCGGACGCCACGTTTTCTTTCGCTGCGGGCCGCATGCCGTTTTTCTCGTCTTCAACCCCGAGGCGACCTCCCGGCCCGACATGAAGCTCGGCGTGCCGACGCACGGAGCGGCGGGGCCTGCGCACGTGACGTTCTCCATCCGCGAGGCAGAGATGCCCTCCTGGCGGGAGCGGCTGGCGGAACAAGGTGTGGACATCGAGAAGGAAGTCGACTGGCCCGGCGGGGGCCGCTCCATCTATTTCAGGGACCCGGCGGGGAACAGCGTGGAACTCGCTTCGCCTCGCATCTGGCGGCTTCCGGAGCCGTCATAAATCCCAACTCATTGTAAATACTTGTGTTTTGCGGTCGCTCTCCCGAATGTATTTTCGTTTATTTCCCGAAAAACCACGTGAATTTATCCATATTTATCGTATTTTCCGGGAATTCCGATCGAACCGGACCGATGGACGAGAATCGATCGAGAACGAGGAAGGGCTGTTGAATAACCCCTCGCCTGGGGGCGTCGCTTTTACCCTCCTGATAAGGGGGGCAGGGGGCTTTTTCAACAACCCCGGGGAGGGAGTGTTTGCGAGCGAGGAACGGGAGTTTGCCGTGACCGAGGGGTGAGCGATTGCGGTTGGCAGGGCGAGGGGCGGAAGAGCGCCCCGCGGATGCCGAATCGCGCATTCCATTTTCTCCCCTCCCCGCATCGATGAGAACGCCTTTCCCCTTGCGCGGGATTCTGGATCATTCCCAAGAAAACCTGTGACCGCAAATGCGGGCAAATGCACGGCCCGCCCCTGCCGGGCAAGAAGGCCGGACAATCCCGCCGAACATCCGGCGCTCATGCGCGCCCGCGCATCGCCTGATATTCGCCATCCTCCCCTAAAAAAACCTTGCGTCCCGCGCGCCGCGTATCGTAATCTAAACGCATATTCAATTTTGTTCTGACTTATCTACGTCCGTTTTGCGATCTCGGGAGACGATGCAGAGCATCTCGTCCACTTTTCGATGAAGCCGGGGACCGGCGCGAACGAATTTTTCCATTGTGCTTCCCGGCGCGGACGGCCCAAGACACGAGGAGAACACCATGAGGGCTCTGAAACCGTTGTTTCTCTTTTGGCTTTTTCTGACCCTGGCCAGCGTATTGGCCGCCGCGCCCGCCGCCTTCGCCCAGGACGCCTGCCCGCTCCCGGCGGGCGTCACGGCGAATCCTCTCGCCGACCCGAGCGTCACGGCCGCCGATGTGGAGGCGAACCCCGGCAGACTGATGGACTTCGCCCTGGCGGCGAGAGACTACATGCAGAGCGTCAATGCCCGGACAATAGGAGCAGAACTGACGCACAACGCGTGTGTCATCAGGCAGGACGGCCCCTGGAAGTCCGGCTCCACCTACCTCGTCACCGTATCCATCGACGGAAGGGTGGCCTTTCACTCGGCCATGGCGGCTTTGAGCGGCAGGCCGCTTAACAGAGCAGTTTACGGAGCGATCCTTCGCGCGCTGGGAATCACCGCTACCACCCAGGCCGACATCAGGGCCGCTTTGGCCAGTGTGGTCCAAACGGGAAGTTTCCCGAACGCCGATGGGGGCGCTGTTCAGGGAGTCGGCGGCTACGCCGTCGGTTTCAGGCGCACCGGTGGCAACCCGCTCATCCTCGTCGCCGGACTCGACATCGGGGAAGCCCACCTCGGCACGGAAACCATCGACCCGGGCGACCCCGACGTACGGGCCGACGAGGTGGTGGACCGCGCAACGCTCAAGGCCTTCGTGGAGGGAGCGACGCAGTACGTCATCGACCTTTTCCGGGAGGAAGGCCGTAGCGGCTTCACGAAAATAAAGAGCGTCATGAGAGATCCGAACGGACCCTGGAGGCACGGCCCGACCTATCTATTCATTATGGAGCCCAACGGCTACACGGTCTTTCACGGTGCGTTCCCGGACAGGTTCGAGTTCCAGACTCCGACAAATACTCTGAGGGAGCAGTTGCCATCGGGTGAACAGGGTGACCTCATTCTGCCGAAGATCATCCGGACCGCGAGAAGCAACCCCGCCGGCGGCTTCGTGGAGTATTATTTCGATAACCCCGACGACCCGAACGACGACTTCAACACCCTCAAGGTGAGCTTCGTGCGCCAGCACGTCTTCCAGGCCAGGAGGCCGGATGGGACCACGTTCGAATATCCGCTCATCTTCGGCGCGGGCATCTACGGAGAAGGGGGTGGCGTTTTGGCGCAAGGCTGCCCGCTCCCGGCGGGCGTTAATGCTAATCCTTTCGCCGACCCGAGCATTACGGCGGAACAGGTGGAGGCGGGCACAGCCGCCCTCAGCGATTTCGCCCTGGCGGCGAAGCGATATATGGAGAGCGTCCAGAGAGGGCCGGAACTGGCGCACAACGCTTGCGTCGTCAGGCAGGACGGCCCCTGGAAGTCCGGCTCCACCTATCTCACGACCATTTCCACCGATGGAAGGGTGTTCTTTCACGCGGCCAGGGCGGCTTTGGGCGGCAGGCCGCTCAAGCCCGCTGTTTGGGGGGCGATTGCCGCAGCGACGGGCGCCGCCGCATTGCGCACGACGGGAAGTTTCTCGAACCCGGACGGCGGCGCCTTGCCGGCGCAGATCGGCGGCGGCTACGCCGTCGGCTTCCAGCGTGCGGGCGCCAGTCCGCTCATACTCGTCGCTGGCCTCGACATCGGGGAAGCTCACCTCGACACGGAGACCATCGACCCCGGCGACCCGACAGTAAGGGCCGACCAGGTGGTGGACCGTGAAACGCTCAAGACCTTCGTGAAAGAGGCGAGGGATTACGTCCTGACCACGTTCCGCTCAGAAGGCCGCGCCGCTTTCTCGCAGGTGAAGAGCGTCTTGAGGGATCCGAACGGACCCTGGAGGCACGGCCCCGTTTATCTCTTCATCATGGAGCCCACCGGCTACACGATTTTCCACGGCGCGTTCCCGGATAAATTCGAATTCCGCAGACCCACGGATACCCTGAGAGACCAGGTGACCAATCGGCTCATTCTGCCGCAGATCATCCGCACAGCGACTACCAGCGAAGACGGCGGCTTCGTCCAGTATTATTTCGACAACCCCGATGATCCGAACGACGATTTCAACTCCCTCAAGGTAACCTATGCGGTCCAGCACGTCTTTGAGACACAATTAGCGGACGGGAGCACTTTCCGATACCCGCTCATCTTCGGCGCGGGCATCTACGGCGACCCGAGCACGGTGGCGGAGGACGTCTGCCCGCGCCCGGCCGGCCTTGCCGAAAACATGTACGAAACCCCGGGCGTAACGGCGGCTCAGGCGGCGGCGGGCGGCGACAGTCTTCGTGACTTCGCGCTGGCGGGGAGAGACTATTTCAACTCCATCACGACGCCTGGGGGATTGGCCTACGCCGGGTGCCTCATCAGGAACGAGGGGCCCTGGAAGTCCGGCTCCACCTACATCTCCGCCCTGACGCTCGACGGCAGGGTGCTCCTGAACGGGCAAGACATGTCGACGGGAGGCAGGCCGCTCCAGGACGCGGTTTACGGGGGCATCCTCGGCGCGCTGGGGATCGATCTCGCCGACCCGAGCACCATACCTGCCCAGCTGGGCCAGGTGTTCGCAAATCGCGCTTTCCCGAACGCGGACGGCGGCGCTTTGCCGGGAGGCGGCTACGCCGTGGGGTACTTCGGCGGCAATATCCCCTACATCCTGCTCGCCGGCGTGGACCTTCAGGAAGCCCACTTCAAGGAGGATACCGTCGACCCCGGCGACCCGGACGTCAGCGCTGATCAAGTGGTGGACCGCGCGACGCTGAAACGATTCGTGAACGGGGCGGTTGATTACCTGCTGGAGCTCTACCGGACGAATCCCGCCGGAACCATCGGAATCGCGAGAAGCGTACTGAGAAGGCCGCCCTGGAGAAGCGGCCCCACCTATCTCTTCATCATGGAAGAGAGCGGCTACACGCTCCTGCACGGGGGGTTCCCGGACAGGTTCGAATTCCAGACGCCGACGCAAACCCTGCGCGACCAGGTGACCGGCGATCTCATCTTGCCGCAGATTATCGAGGCGGCGAAAGGAGGAGGCGATGAGGGCGCCTTCGTCCAGTATTATTTCGACAATCCGGACGACCCGGACGACGATTTCAACACACGCAAGGTGACCTACGCACGCCTGTGGACATTTTCCCTTCCGGGAGGCCAAACGGCATCCTACATCATCGGCGCGGGCATCTACGACGACACGGGCGCAGTGTCCGAGAAGAGCGTGGCGGCGGCGAGGGGCTGGCTCGCGCGCTTCGGCCGCGCGGTGGGAAGCCAGGCGGTGGACATGATCTCGGGCCGCCTGAACTCGCCCGCTCCGAGCGGGGCGAAGATGACGCTCGGCGGCCAGACCGTGAAACTCGATACGGATCCGGAGCGCTACCTGACGGAACAAGGCGCGGGCTTAGGCTTCGCATCGCGCGCGCATCATGGAATCGACCCGCGCAGCATCGCGCGCGCAAGAACCGCGAACCGGCTCATCAACGGGGAGCAGGATTCCTCCGGCGCCTACAGCGAGATGACGATGACCCAGCTTCTCTCGGGCGCTTCGTTCCACCTGGCCTCCACCAAGGAAGCCGCGGAGGCGGCGGGCAGCCAGTGGTCGATCTGGGGACGCGGCGCGCAGAGTTCGTTCGAGGGCGGCGGAGAGACCGCGGTCGAGGGCGACGTGACGACGGCCATGCTCGGCGTGGACTACGAGAAGGGCAAGCTCCTCGCGGGCGTGGCGCTCTCTCGCGCCAGCGGCGACGGCGGCTTCCAGAACGAGGGCCGCAGCGAGCTCGAGGCGACTCTCACGGGCGTGCACCCCTACATGCGCTACGCGGCGAGCGAGCGGCTCTCGTTGTGGGGGGTCCTGGGCATGGGCCAGGGCGAAATGACGCTTGAAGATGGTGACCAGAAGTACGATACCGACATCGAGATGCGCATGGGCGCGTTCGGACTTCGCGGAGAACTCACGAAATTGGGCGGATTCGACCTGGCGGTCAAATCCGACGTCCTTCTCACACAGATGGACTCGGACGCGAAGGACGGTCTCGAGGCCATCTCGGCGGAGTCAAGCCGTCTCCGGGTGATGCTGGAAGCCTCGCGTGAAATCGCCATGGAGGGCGGCGGGACGTTCAGGCCCTCGGTCGAAGCGGGCCTGCGCCACGACGGCGGCGACGTGGACGAGGGCATGGGCGTCGAAGTCGGCGGCAGGCTGCGCTTCACGAGCCCTTCCATGGGCTTGACGTTCGAGCTGAATGCGCGGGGTCTCATCACGCACGAGGAAAGCGACGTGAGCGACTGGGGCGTGGGCGGCATGATCCGCATCGCCCCGGGCAA
>CAYTSP010000287.1:0-9655 GCA_964440505.1 uncultured Nitrospinaceae bacterium | reverse complement strand
GGTGTCGATCCCCGGCGTGGGAATATGCGCCCCGATTCGGTAGACCGCCAGAATACCGAGCGTTAAGAGAATCCTGTTTTTCAGCTCGGGTACCTGGAAGATGCTGGGAACGCCGCCTTCCCTCACTCGCTTTTATCCTCCGGCTTCGCGGCCAGGGCCACGATCTCGACGCTGCCTCCCGCGCTCTCGATTTTCCGGCGGGCCGACTCGCTGCATTTTTGAACTTTGAGGTGAATCGCGCGATCGACTTCGCCATCACCCAGGAGCTTGACGCCGTCTTTGCCGATTTTCCGGATCAGGCCGGCCGCCTGGAGCGTGTCGGCGTCGACGCTCGCGCCCGCCGCCAGAATACCCAAACGTCCCACGTTCAACTCGGCGAACTCTTTTTTGAAGCGGTTATTGAATCCACGTTTCGGCAAGCGACGCTGGAGCGGCATCTGACCGCCCTCGAAACCTACTTTCCGGCTGTAGCCGGAGCGGGATTTCTGACCCTTGTGCCCCCGGGTCGAGGTCTTGCCCCTGCCGGAGCCTACGCCGCGCCCCACGCGCCGACGGGCCTTCACCGCCCCGTCCGGGGAGGACAAATCACCCAGGCCCGTAAATGAATTTTCTGGCTTCGCGTCGTTCTCGGACATATGAATCCGGGGTATCAGGCCCCCTCCTCCACTTCTACGAGATGCTTGATCTTGAACACCATGCCGCGAATGCAGACGTTGTCCGCTTTCACGACCGTCTGGTTGATCCGCCTCAGACCCAATCCATGCAAAACGGCGCGCTGCTTCGGGTTCGAGCCGGACGAGCTTTTTTTCAAGGTGATTTTAATCTTATCCTGCGCCATCTTTCCCTCTATTCTTCTTTCGCGCCGCCATCTCCGGCGTCGACGGCGTCTTCGGCGTCACCGGCCTCGTCGGCGACGGGGCCGCTGTCCACGGCATCTTCCGCCGCGACCTCTGCATCCGCTACCGCTACCTCGACAGCCTCCGCCTCTGCGCCTTCGGCGGCCTCGTCGGCCAAGCCGATGCCCCTGAGCGCGAAAACCTCCTCCCGGTTGCGCAGCGAAGCCAAACCCTGCAGCGTCGCCTTGGCCGCGTTGTGCGGGTTGTTCGTGCCGATGCACTTCGTCAATATGTCGCGCACCCCGGCGACGTCCAGAACCGCGCGCACGGGCCCGCCTGCGATGACGCCCGTTCCCCGCGCCGCCGGCTTGAGCAACACGCGGCCCGCGCCGTATTTGCCCATCGTCTGGTGGGGAATGGTCTCATGTTCGAGGGCCACCTTCACCATCGACTTGCGGGCTTTCTCCACGCCCTTGCGAATGGCTTCGGGCACCTCGTTCGCCTTGCCCATCCCGATGCCGACCTGCCCTTTCCTGTCGCCGACGGTCACCAGGGCGCTGAAACTGAAGCGCCTGCCGCCCTTCACCACCTTGGCCACGCGGTTCACATAGATGACCCGGTCGATGAATTCACGCTCTTCGGGATTCTCAGGCTCTCTGTCCCGGCCCCTTCTTGCCTCTCGCGCCATCAGAAACTTACCCCCGTTTCTCTCACACTATCGGCCAGCGCCTTCACACGGCCATGATAGAGATAGCCGTTGCGATCGAAAACGACTTTTTCCACGCCCTTGGCCTTCGCGCGACCAGCCAGCAGCCTGCCGACGATTGCGGCGCCCGCCACGTTGCTCCCGCCCGCGTTTTCGGCGTCCTTCGCCTCGGATGCGAAATCCTTCTCGCGAGAGGAAGCCGCCGCCAGGGTCTCGCCCGTGACGTCATCGATCATCTGGGCATAGATGTGAGCGCCGCTCCTGAAAACCGTCAAACGCGGACGCTCACTCGTCCCGCGGCTCTTCTTGCGAATCCTCGTCTTTCGCTTGAGCCTCGCCTCAAGCTTGCTCAGTCGACCCACTTCTCAAACCTCCCGCGCTACACGCCGGCCTTGCCGACCTTGCGGCGAACCGTCTCGCCCGCATAGCGGATGCCCTTGCCCTTGTACGGCTCCGGGGGCTTTACCTTGCGGATTTCAGCAGCCACCCAGCCCACCATCTGCTTGTCGATGCCCTTCACCTTGATCGCCGTTCGAGTCCTGTCGCTCTGCACCTCGAAGGTGATGCCCTCGATTGGTTCGATACTCACCGGATGTGAAAAGCCTACGTTCAGGACGACCCCCTTGCCTCTCTCCTCCACGCGGTATCCCAGGCCGATTATCTCGAGTTCCTTCTCGAAGCCTTTGGTCACGCCTTCGACCATATTGGCGATCAGCGAGCGCGTCAGGCCGTGCAGCGATTTATCCTGGCGGGATTCGCTGACGCGCGAGACGACGATGTTCCCGTCATCAATCTCCACCTTCGGCCTGTGGTGCAGTTCGAGCTCCAATTCACCCAGAGGCCCTTTGACGAAGATTTGCCGTCCATCGAGCTTCACTTCCACGCCCGAGGGTATGGGAATCGGCATTTTTCCGATGCGTGACATTCAAACCACCTCACCAAATTTCACAAAGAACTTCACCGCCCACACCCAGATTTCTCGCTTCCTCATCCGTCACCACGCCTCGCGAGGTCGTGAGAATTGCGATTCCCATGCCGTTGAGCACCTTGGGAACCGACTCCTTGTTCACGTATACGCGAAGACCGGGCTTGCTGACGCGCTTGAGGCCGCTCAACACCAACTTGCCGTCCTGGGGCGGTTTGAGTTCCACCTTGATCTGCGTCTGTCCGGCAGGCCCGGGCTCGATGTCGTAGCCTTTGATGTAGCCCTGGGACTTCAGGATTCCGACGACTCGCGCCTTGAGTGCGCTGCCCGGAATCACGACGCTTTCATGACCCGCACGCACCGCATTGCGAATGCGCGTCAGGAGATCGGCAATGGGATCCGTCATGCTCATATTCTTTGCTCTCCGACTACCAACTCGATTTCGTGACGCCCGGAATCTCGCCCTTGAGCGACAATTCACGGAAGCAGATTCGGCAAATCTTGAAACGCCTCAAGTAGCCCCGCGGACGCCCGCAACGCTGGCAGCGGTTATACGCCCGCACGCCGAACTTGGGCGTCTTCTTCTGTTTCGCAATCAAGCACTTTTTCGCCACTGTATTTCCTCTTAATTCACACGGAAGGGAACGCCCAACTCGCGAAGCAGCGCCCTGCCCTCTTCGTCCGTACCGGCCGACGTGTTCATGACGACCCCGACGCCTCGGGATCTCTCCACCTTGTCGAAATCGATTTCGGGAAAAATGATCTGCTCTCGAATCCCGAGGCTGTAGTTCCCGCGGCCATCGAAGGATTTGGGGCTCAAGCCCCTGAAATCGCGCACGCGCGGGAGCGCCACGTTCACCAAGCAGTCCATGAAATCCCACATCCGCACGCCGCGAAGCGTCACCATCGCTCCGATTGGCATCCCCTCGCGAAGCTTGAAATTCGCGATGGACTTTCTCGCGCGGGTGATCACGGGCTTCTGGCCCGCAATACTCGTCAATTCAGCCACTCCGTTTTCAAGGGTCGCCGCATTCTGGACGGCCTCCCCGAGCCCCATGTTCAACGTGATTTTCAGAAGCCGTGGAATCTGCATGACGTTGACGTATTCAAACTCCTTGCGGAGTTTTTCCATGATTTCGCCACGATAAAACTGCAACATTCTGGGCACGTACGCCATTTCGATTAGAATCCTTCTCCTGATCTACACCGTATCGAGCAATTCGCCGCTGCTGTGCGTTACGCGCACATGAGCGCCGTCTTCGAGCCGCTTTCTCCGAATCCGGGAGGGCTGGCTGGTCTTCGGGTCCACGGGCATGACGTTGGAAATATGAATCTTTCCCTCACGCTCCAGGATGCCCCCCTGCTGCTGCCCCTGACTCGGCTTCGTGTGCCGCTTCACGATGTTCACCTTCTCGACGATCACGCGGTTTTCATCTTTAAGCACCTGAAGCACCTTGCCGGTCTTTCCCTTCTCGCGGCCTGCGATCACCTGAACGATGTCGCCTTTTTTCACATGCGTTTTTTTTGAATTCGAACCCATCACGTTCCTCACAAAACCTCGGGCGCGAGCGAAACGATGCGCATGAAACGCTTGCGCCGCAACTCGCGAGCCACGGGCCCGAAAATACGCGTCCCCATCGGCTCGCGCGCTTCATTGATGATGACGACGGCATTGTCGTCGAAGCGAATGTAGGTGCCGTCCTCGCGCCCGGTCTCCTTGACGGTCCGAACGACGACGGCGCGCCTGACCTCCCCCTTCTTGATGGGACTGTTCGGCACGGCTTCCTTGATCGCCACGACAATGATGTCGCCGATCCGCGCATACCGGCGGCGCGAACCACCCAACACCTTGATGCACTGGGCGCGCTTCGCCCCTGAATTGTCCGCCACGCCGCACATTGTTTCGACCTGAATCATTTTCCCTGTTCCCTACTTGCTGCGATCTATCACATCCAGAAGACGCCAGCGCTTCCTCCGGCTGAGCGGCCTGGTTTCGATGATGCGCACCCTGTCCCCCGTATGCAGGGAATTCTCCTCATCGTGGACCAGATATTTCTTCCGCCTGCGCACAACGCGCTTGAAGGTCGTATGCTTGAACATACGCACCACTTCGACGGTGACCGTCTTGTCCATCACGTCGCTTACGACCCTTCCTTCCCGAACCTTCCGCCTGCCCCGAACCTGACTCATCTAAGATCCCTCTTCCTCAGCGCCTGCGGCCTGCGCTCCGTCTCGCTCACGCTTTGAAGTCAGCACACGCGCCAAATCCCGCTTGAGCAGACCGATGCGCGCCGTGTTGTCCAATTGGCCTGTCGCCTTTCGAAAGCGCAGGTTGAACAACTCTTGACGTAATTCCTTCTCCTTGAACCCGAGCTCATCATCGCTCAACTCGAGGACCTCGCTGTATTTCACGCCATCATCCCCCTCAGGAAGAGGTCACAATCCTGGTTTTACACGGCAGCTTCTGGGCGGCCAGACGAAGCGCTTCGCGAGCGACGTCATCGGCGACGCCATCCATCTCGTAGAGGATCCGGCCAGCGCGCACGGGCGCCACCCAGAACTCGGGAGAACCCTTTCCCTTGCCCATGCGAACCTCGGCCGGTTTCTTGCACATGGGTTTATCCGGGAAAAGACGAATCCATATCCGTCCGCCGCGCTTGACGTGGCGCGTCATGGCGATACGTGCCGCCTCGATCTGGCGCGCCGTGATGTGCGTCGTCTCCAGAGTCTGAAGCCCGTAGGAACCGAACGAGAGAGTCGAGCCGCGCTGGGCCTTGCCGTCCAGGCGCCCCTTCTGCATCTTTCTGAACTTCGTTCTTTTCGGTTGCAGCATGTCTCGCTCCTAAGCGCCTTCTACGAACCCAGCGTCTGGGAAGGCGTTCTTCTCGTCTGACGGATCATTTCGCCTCTGAATATCCAGACCTTAACCCCGATGATCCCGTATGTCGTCTTGCCTTCCGCGAACCCGTAGTCGATGTCCGCGCGAAGGGTCTGGAGAGGAACGCGCCCCTCTCTGTACCATTCAGTCCGCGCAATCTCGGCACCCCCGAGCCTGCCGGAGCACTGGATCTTCACGCCCTTGGCGCCGAAACGAAGGGCCGAGGTCACCGCTTTTTTCATCGCGCGGCGAAAGGCGATCCGGCGCTCGAGCTGCATGGCGATGTTCTCCGCAACGAGTTGGGCGTCCATCTCGGCCTTGCGCACTTCTTTGATGTTCACGTTCACCTGGTTGCCGGTGAGCTCCTGCAGATCCGCCTTCAGCCTGTCGACCTCAGCACCACGCTTTCCGATGATGATGCCCGGCCGGGCCGTCCAGATGTTGATGCGCGCTCGCTCGCTGGCGCGCTCTATCTCCACGTTGCTCACGCCTGCGTGCGAGAGGCGCTCCTTCACGTATTTGCGGATGCGCAGATCGTCCAGGAGCAGGTCGCCGAAATTGTGCTTGGCGAACCAGTGCGAATTCCAGCCTCTGGTGATGCCGACCCGAAAACCGATGGGGTGAACTTTTTGACCCATAGTATCTCCCTAACTCGCTTCGCCGATATCCACGCGAATGTGGCAACTTCTGTGCTTGACGCGGCCGATGCGCCCGCGCGCCCGCGCCCGGAACCGCTTGAGCGTCGGCCCCCCATCCACCCGAATGCTCTTCACGATGAGACCTTCGGGATCGTCGTGTTCACCCTTGTCGGTGGCGTTCGCGAGCGCGGAGAGAAGAACCTTCTCCACCACCTTGGCCGATGAACGCGTGGACAGGCGCAAAAGGTTGAGGGCGTCCGCGACCCGCTTGCCGCGGATCATGTCCGCTATCTGGCGCGTCTTGCGCGGCTTGGCCCGGTAATACTTCAAAATCGCCTTGGACATGTCATTCCCTGTCTGTTTCGCCTTATCCGCCGACACCTATTTCAGCGTAACCTGACGCTTCGTCATTCCCGAGTGCGAGCGGAACGTGCGGGTGGGAGAAAAATCCCCGAGCTTGAAACCCACCATGTTCTCCGTCACGTACACGGGTATGAATTTCTTGCCGTTGTGCACGGCGAACGTATGGCCCACGAAATCCGGGACGATGGTGGAACGCCTCGACCAGGTCCTGATCATCCGCTTCTCGCCGCTCTCGTCCATCACCTCCACTTTCTTGCGAAGGTGAGCGTCTACGAACGGGCCCTTGTGAAGAGAACGTGGCATCGCTATCCAATCTCCCTGATATCCGGCTACCTGGATTTTCTTCGCCGCACGATGAATTTGGAAGAAGGCTTATCCTTCTTGCGCGTCTTGTACCCTTTCGTCGGCTTGCCCCACGGGGTCACCGGGTGCCTGCCTCCCGAACTCTTGCCCTCGCCGCCGCCCAGGGGGTGATCCACCGGGTTCATGGCCACGCCGCGGACGTTCGGACGACGGCCCAGCCAGCGCTTGCGCCCCGCCTTGCCGAGGCTCACGTTGCTGTGATCGGAATTTCCGACCTCGCCAATCGTGGCGTAGCACGACAGGTGAATCATCCGAACCTCGCCGGAGGAGAGCCGGAACTGGGCGTAATCCCCCTCCTTCGCCATGAGCTGGGCGCTCACACCCGCACTGCGGGCGATTTGCCCGCCGCGCCCGGGCTTCATCTCGATGTTGTGGCACGTGGTGCCCAGCGGAATCCGCTCCACGGGCAGCGCGTTGCCGGTGCGAATCTCCGCGTCCGGCCCGGAACTGACGGTCGCGCCCACTTCCAGGCCGTCGGGCGCGATGATGTAGCGCTTCTCCCCGTCCAGATAGACGATGAGCGCCAGTCGCGCCGAGCGGTTCGGGTCATATTCGATCGAGCGCACCTTGCCGGGTACGCCGGTCTTCTCGCGCCGAAAATCCACCACCCGGTAGCGGCGCTTGTGGCCCCCGCCCCTCTGGTAGGTGGTGATGCGGCCCCGGTTGTTTCTTCCGCCGGATTTCGACAGCCCCTTGGTCAGGGACTTCTCGGGCCGATCCGTCGTGATCTCCTCCCTCAGGAGAACGTCCTGGAACCTCCGCCCCGGAGAAGTCGGCTTGTATTTTTTTACCGGCATAGCACTCGCCTCAAAAACTAAGCAGATTCAAAAAACTCGATGGTGTCGCCTTCGCGCAGCGTCACAATCGCTTTTTTCCATGCTGGCTTGACGCCCTGGTAGCGGCCCATGCGAACCTTCTTCCCGGGCACCCGCATCGTATTCACGTTCAGCACCGTGACGCCGAACAACTCCTGCACCGCCTTTTTTATCTCTATCTTGTTGGCGCTGACGGCGACCTCGAAGACGACCTTGTTCGCCTCCTCGGTGCTCGCGATGCTTTTTTCCGTCACGCAGGGTCTGCGAATGATGGATGTGTTCTCCATGCCCTAGCCCGCCAATCTTTCCGAAATACCGTCGAGCGCGCCCTTGGTGCAAACGAGGTGCTCGTGGCCCATGATGTCGTATACGTTCAGGCCTTCGGGTTTCATCGGCTTCGCACCCTTGATGTTTCTCGTCGCCAGTTCAAAATTCCGCTCGCCCCCGTCATCCACGATCAGCGCCTTTCGCCCCAGATTCAGATTCCCGATGACTTCCACCATGAGGCGCGTTTTCGGCTCGGGCAGATTGAGGTCACGCACGATGAGCAGCTTCCCCTCTTTCCACTTCAGGTTGAGAGCGCTTCTCAACGCGCCGCTTTTCATCTTCTTGTTCATCTTCTGGCTGTAATCACGCGGCTTGGGGCCGAAGGTGACCCCGCCGTGGCGCCATATCGGGGATTTGACGTCGCCCGCGCGCGCGCGTCCCCCGCCCTTTTGCCGGAAGGGCTTCGCGCCCGTGCCGTGCACTTCCTTGCGCGTCAGCGTCGAATGCGTGCCTGCGCGCCGCCCCGCGAGTTGCGCCTTCACCATCTGGTGGATGAGGTGCATCTTGACCTGCCCGTCGAAAACGGACTCGGGCAGATCCATCTGCTCCACCACCTCTCCTTCGAGGTCATATACATCAATCTGGGGCATCTCGCTCCTCAACTCCCTCGTGCGGCCCGCTTGGAAGCCTTCAGGGGATTCAGGCTCCTGGCTTGCTCTTTCGGTTTTTCCAATCCACCCCTGTTGCCCTTGACGCTCTTGCGCAGAACCACAAATCCATTGTTCGCCCCGGGCACGGCGCCTCTGAGCATCAGGAGATTCTCCTCGGGGATGATGTCCACAACCAAAAGCCCCTGCGTAGTGACCTTCTCGTTCCCCATCTGACCCGGCATTTTCTTGCCCTTGATGATTTTCGAGGGATACGCAGACGCCCCCATCGCGCCCGGCAGGCGATCGAACATGCCGCCGTGAGAGGCCGGCCCGCCGCCGAACCCATGACGCTTCACCACTCCGGCGAAACCGCGGCCCTTGCTCGTGCCCGTCACGTCGAGCCGGTCGCCGCGATCGAATATCGTCACGTCGACAAGGCTGCCGGCTTCAAGTTCGGCGTCCTCTTCCTCCAGCGGGACTTCCCTGAGGTAGCGAAAAGGCTGTGTGCCCGCTCTTTGGAAATGCCCCAGGGCCGCTTTCGAGAGGCCTTTTTCCTTTCGGGGCAAATACCCGAGCTGAACGGCCGCATAGCCGTCGTTCTCTTCGGTCTTGCGCTGCACGACGGTGCAAGGACCCGCCTCGACCACCGTCACCGAAATCGCTCCGCCATCCGGCGAGAACACCTGGGTCATACCGATTTTTCGGCCAAGTAAAAATTGCATCACATCATCCCGTCTAGTTCAGCTTGATCTCGACGTCCACACCGGCCGCGAGTTCCAGCTTCATGAGCGCATCCACCGTCTGCTGCGTGGGCTCCATGATGTCCACGAGCCTCTTGTGCGTCCGGATCTCGAACTGCTCTCTCGATTTCTTGTCAATGTGCGGGCCGCGCAGCACCGTGTACTTGTTGATGGAAGTGGGCAGCGGCACCGGCCCCACCAGCAAAGCCCCCGTTCGCTTCACCGTATCGACGATCTCGCCCACCGATTGGTCCAGCAGACGGTGATCGTAAGCCTTCAGTCGAATCCGAATCTTCTGGCTCATTTTCTCCCGCTATCCTTCCATCGCTCTACTCGACGACCTCTGTGACGACGCCGGCCCCCACCGTGCGGCCACCCTCGCGTATCGCGAAGCGCAACTCGCGCTCCATCGCTATCGGCGTGATCAACTCAACGTCCAGCGACACGTTGTCTCCGGGCATCACCATCTCTCGA
>CAYTSP010000286.1:0-4458 GCA_964440505.1 uncultured Nitrospinaceae bacterium | reverse complement strand
GGGTTGTCTTTACCCTCTCAGGGACTTTTTCAACATCCCCTTGTCAGGGGGGCTTTTCTTCCGTCCCCTCGTCGGGGGGCGACCCCCCCCTTGAGTGGCTTATTCAACAGTTCCTCACATCTTCCCCATGACGAACTTGATCACGAGGCTCGTGGCGATCAGGAACAAGGCGATCCGGATGAGCTTGAAGAAAAGCGCCTGGTCGATGCGTTCGCGAACGCGGATGCCGACCAGATACCCGGTGCACACGGGGATGATCGCCAGCAGCGCGTTCGTGAAGCGCGGTTTCGTATAAAAGCCCTGCAGGATGAGGCTCGCGATGATGACGAACATGCCCGACGTGTTGAACGCGTTCATCAGGAAGATGAAGGGGTTTTTCGCCAATCTGAGCATGCTGAAGTAAATCATGTTGATGGCGCCGCTGATGGTCGTCGTCCCGTATACGAAACCAAGAACCGCGCCCATCATCGCGCCCACGATTCGCTGCAGCCCGGAGCCGAGTTCCTTGAACGAGGCGAGGCGGCTCTCCACGAGCAGGTAGGTATAGGCCATGACGCCCATCATCAGACGTATGAAGTCGGGGTCCCCGAATCCGAGAAACCACACGCCGACCGGCATGAACGCCAGGGCGCACAGGAGATAGAGCCATATTTCCCCGAGCGAGCGCCATTCCGAGCGCAGGCGGTAGGTGTCGGTGATGTTGGTGACGAGGAGGGGGAGCGCCAGCATGGTGACGACGTTCTGGGGGGCGAGAAAAAGTGCCAAAAGCGGCGCGGCCACCAGCGGCGTGCCGAAACCGATGGAACCCTTCACGAATCCCCCGAAGAAGAGAACGCAAACGGCGGCGGCGACTTCCGGTTCGCTCATCTGAATCTCATGGAAAAAGAGGGGAGTCCGACCCTCAAGGGGCCGTTGAAAAAGTCCCTTTCGCTTGGGTTTGATCCCTCAAGGGTCTTGAAGTTCACTCCCCCCTTGAGGGTCATTGTCGAACAAGTGGAGTGGAAATTCACTCCCCCCTTGAGGGTCTGGCTTCCCGAGGGGAAAGCCAGACGGTGAAGCCGAGCGGTTTGTGCGAAGGCTGAACCGGTGGGGGGTAAAACGTGTTTGATCGCCACTCCGAATTATACCCCCCACCAACTCGCCTGCGGGCTTCGCCCTTGCCTCGTTGACTCCCCCTCAAGGGGAGAGTGAATCTTCTCTCTCGTCTGTTGATTCTAAATGCCCAACTACGAAATCAGGACTTATTCAACAGACTCCGCTTGGAGCAAGGGAAGGCGGGGTGAACATGAGACGCATTTGAGGCGCGTGGTGCTTCCGTATTCCTTCTCTCACGCCTCAAGGCGGGTTTCCCCGAATGGTTCACCGGCCCTGCGAAACGCGCCTCACCCCGCGATGTCCTCGCCTCCGTCGACCCGGATCAGATCGCCCGTCATCCACTGCGTGCCGGAGGCGGCCAGCGTCGCGATGGCGTCGGCTACTTTCTGCGGCGTCGTGAGTTCCCCGTGCGGGTTGATTTTCTTCGTGCCCTCGATCATCTCGGCGTTTCCGGGGATTTTGCGGAGCGCGGGCGTGTCCGTAACGCCGGCCTGGATGCTGTTCGCCGTGATGCCCTTGTGGGCGAGTTCGACGGCGAGTTGTCGGATGTGGCTCTCGAGCGCGGCCTTGGCCGCCGACACGGCCCCGTAGGTCTTCCAGATGCGGTGTCCGCCCGCGCTCGTCATGGCGTAGATGCGGCCCCCGAACCCCATGAGGCCGCGCCGCACGAGCGCCTGGCTCCAGTACACCAGGCTGTTCGCCATGACGTCCAGCGTCATTTCGAGTTGCCTGGGCGTAATGGCGTCTTTCTCCTCATCGGCGATATAGGGCTTGAGTGTGCCGAAGGCCAGGCTGTGGAGGAGGATGCGCACCGCGCCCTCCGCGTTCTCGCCCAGATGCTCCTGAATTTGATCCAGAACGCTTTCGCGCTCCTCGTGGCCCGCCGCGTTCACGTTGAAATAAAGGGATTCCGCGCCGTTCGTTTTGATTTGCTCACGAATGCGCTCCACGTTGGGCAGCGTGGCTTTCCTGTCTAGGTGAACGCCCAGAATGTTCACGCCCAGGCTCGAAAGCTTCAGCGCATTCGCTTCGCCGAAACCGCTGCTGGCGCCCAGGATGAGCGCCCAGCTTCCTGCCAGATCCGAGTTCGACACGTCTTTCTTCTCCTTTTGAGGCTGCGGTTCGCCGCGTTTTCATTGTTTATAGCACATCCTGGTAAGATCGGGCGCGTCTGAGCGGGAAGGGCCTGTTGAAAAATCCCCTCAAGGGAAAAGCGTCGGCGGCGCATTCGCCGCCCCGGTCGCGGCAAGCGCTCATTTATCAATCGCGTCAAAACCTCCCTCCTCGGTCGGTTTTGACCCCCTGAGAACCCATCGCTCCGCTTCACCCTGAGTAGCGACCCCTCGACTTCGCTCAAGGCAGGCTCCGACGTATCCCCACCTTCCTCATCCTGAGTAGTCGCCGAAGGTCAAACGCGACTGAGAAGGGGTTGTTGAAAAAGTCCTCTCCGCCTCATCCTGAGTAGCGGCGAAACCGCGTATCGAAGGATGTACTCTCGTCCTTCGACAGGCTCCGGACAGGCCCCTTCGATACGCCGCCTCCGGCGGCTACTCAGGGTGAGGAAAGAGGCGTTGGCGGTTTGCGGGAGCCACAGACAAGGGTTTTTCAACAACCCCAAAAGGGAGCGTTTGTATCGAAGGGCGAAGTCCGCGCCTGCGGGGAAGAAGCGCCTTTTGACCCTCCCTCCCCGGTCGGGTCAAACCTTCGATACGGCGTTTGCGCGTCTACTCAGGATGAGGTCGATGCGGTAGCCGTACAAGACGAGTGTTTGACGCGACCGATGGGGGAGCGTCAAACGCGCTCGCTCCCAGGGTCGGCTTTTTCAGCAAGTTCTTCCCGCTTCGGCTTGCCCCCGCATTTCCCCGCATTTGCGCTTGCGCCGTTCAGGGCGAGAGCGTGTATGATGGCGAAGCGAGCCGTTGCGCTCGGAGATAGGGAATTTCCGAAAAATTCGCTAAATTCACGGGGTTTTTCCGTAAATTCATGGGGTAAAAATATCCGTTGTCCATTGAATTTTATGATGGAAACAGCCGTATTTCGCGGATTCGGACTGCCGCCGGAAAGACTCGATTTCGACGGGGCGCAGTGCTACTGTATTTTGTATTGGACGATGGGGAAATAGAATGGTAAATTTCGATTTGTCTTGATTGAAGGGTGTTTTGATCTCGCGGTATTCAGAAGGCGCGCGAGGCATTGATTTTAGGGGGAGAATACGACTCATGCGAAAAATGGCTGGTATCGTTCTGGCGGTTGGAATGGTTTTCGTTGTTGTGGGGTGCACGACGCCCCAGCACAATGTCTGGTTCAAGCGCGGCGTGGGCGTAAAGATGGACCAGGCGGTGAAAGACCTGAAGAGTTGCGCGATGAAGGAAGAGTTCATATTCGACGCGAAGGCCAAAGGCGGCCCCGAGGCGGCGAGTTCCGCATCGTCTTATGCGCAGAGCAATTTCGACAAGTGCATGATGGCCAAGGGCTTCAAGAAGAAAATGATGAAATAAATTCCGGGGGCGCGCGTGGTGAACCCCCGGCGTTCGCTCGGTATGGAATTATCGCAAGCCTCCAGAAGAGCCGGAGAATTCATTCTCCGGTTCTTTTGTTCTCGGGCATGGGCGCAGAAAAACGAATATCGCTGAAAAGCAGGAGATGAGAATGAACCAGGGCGAGGGTCCATCCCGCCGGGAAGTCGAGCAGGCGGCGGGTCTCAAAACTTATGAAGACCACCGCGCCGAGGGACCGGACGCCGTCACGTGCGGCGTGCTCACGGTGAGCGATACGCGGACGGAAGAAACCGACACGAGCGGAAAATTGATCATGAACATGCTGCGCGACATGGGCCACAAGGTGTCGTTTTACCGCATCGTGAAGGATGAGCCGGCCCAGATTCGAGAGGCCCTGCTCGAGGCGTGCGCGAATCCCGACATCCAGGTGGTGATTTCGAACGGGGGGACGGGCATCACCAAGCGGGATACGACGTACGACGTCGCCGTTTCCCTCCTGGAGAAGGAAATGCCCGGCTTCGGCGAGTTGTTCCGTCACGTGAGTTTCGAGGACATCGGCACGGCCGCCATGCTCACTCGCGCAACGGCTGGAACTTGCCGGGACACCATTATCATGACGCTTCCCGGCTCGGGGAACGCCTGTCGTACGGGAATGGAAAAAATTATTCTTCCCGAGATCAGCCACATGGTCCGGGAGGTCCTGAAAACATAGGGTATTTCTGATGGATACGGGACGACAGCGCCTCCCCGCTTGATGGAAAAATTCTCAATCGGCCCATAAAGGATTGTTGAATAACCCCCTTTTGGGCCGGGTTGCCGATTGGCGTGTAGGTCGGACATATATGTCCGACATACCATGCGGCCC
>CAYTSP010000285.1:0-19057 GCA_964440505.1 uncultured Nitrospinaceae bacterium | reverse complement strand
GGAAACACACCTTGCTCGTCCACTTGATGAAATCATACACGCCGAGCGGCGAGGCGAAGCGCGCCGCACCGCCCGTGGGAAGCACGTGGTTGGGGCCTGCGACGTAATCGCCCAGGGGAACCGGACTCCACGGCCCGCAGAATACGGCCCCTGCATTGCGAACCCCCCCGGCCGCCTCCTCGGCGCGCTCCATCAGAATCTCCAGGTGCTCGGGCGCCAGCATCTCCGCCACCGCAAGCGCCTCCTCGCGCGATGCCACCTCGATGATGGCGCCGCGATTCTCCAAGGCCTGCGCTATCTCCGCGCTCCTGGGGGCTGCGCGCAACTGGCTTTCCATTTCCCGCTCCAGGGCGTCGGCCACGCCCGCGCCAACGCAAACGCCCACCGCCATCGCCTGCGCGTCGTGCTCGGCCTGGGCGAGCAGGTCCGCCGCCGCCCATTCGGCCAGAGCGGGGTCGTCCAGGAGCACGACAACCTCGCTCGGCCCCGCCTCCTTATCGATTTCCACGCGCCCGCGCACGATGCGCTTGGCGGCGGCGACGTATACGTTTCCCGGCCCCACTATCTTGTCCACGCGGGGGACGCTCTCGGTACCATAGGCCATGGCGGCGACCGCCTGAGCGCCGCCGACGCGCACGACGCGCTCCAGACCCGCCAGGGAAGCCGCCGCCAATACGGCGGCGGGCACCTCGCCGTCCGGGCCCGGCGGCGTGCACAGAACCAACTCGTCCACGCCCGCGACGCGCGCGGGAACGGCATTCATGAGCACCGTGGAGGGATAGGCCGCCGTGCCGCCCGGCGCATAGAGGCCCACGCTCGGGAGCGCGGTGGGTTCGAGCGAGAGCCGCTCGCCGGGTGTCTGCTCGATCGTAATCGCCTGAGGAACCTGCGCCCCGTGGAACGCGCGAATCCGCTCCTCGGCCAGTTTCAGGGCGTCCAGCGTCTCGGGCGGCAGCGCGTCGAGCGCGCGCGCCATCTCCTCCTCGACCACGACGAGGCTCCCGGCGTCCAGGGAAACGCCGTCGAATTCTTGCGTCAGTTCGATGAGCGCTTTATCCCCCTCGGCCCGCACGCGCTCGATGATCGCGCGCACGCCGGCCTCGACGCGAGCGAACGCATCCTCCCCGCCCAGGGAGAGGCGCTCGATCCCGGCGGCGAAATTCTCCGCCTCGTAGCCGAAGCGCCTCATGCCTTCTCCTTGCGGGGCATCGTCCCCGCACCGTTGCCGGTGCGGTTTTGGGCTGTGGGGATCACCCCCTTCAACTGTTCGATGATCGCGCTCACCTTCTTGTAGTTCGTCTTCAGGCTCGCGCGGTTGGCGATGAGCCTGGCGGTCGCGCTGAATATCTCGCGAATCGGCGCCAGCCCGTTGGCCCGCAGCGTCCCGCCCGTGTCCACCAGATCCACAACCAGGTCCGCCACCCCCGTGGCGGGCGCGATCTCCACGTTGCCGTAAAGACGGATGATCTTGGCCTGAACCCCCATCCGCTCGAAAAACCGGGTGGTGATGGCCGGAAACTTCGTCGCCACGCGCAGCGATATCCGCCCGGTCAGGTCCGCCCAGGCCATTCCCTCGGGCGCCGCCACCATGAGGCGGCACGGCGCCACCTTCAAGTCCAGGGGTTCGTATACGTCGCGCCCCTGCTCGAGCAGCACGTCGCGCCCGATGACGCCCAAATCGGCGGCCCCGCGCTCCACGTAGATGGGCACATCGTGAGTCCTGAGGATCAAGACCCGTATCCCCGTTTCCGGATCCCTCAGGATGAGCTTTCGGGATTTGTCCGATATCGGTTTCGACAACACGCCCGCCTTCACCAGACACTCGGTGGCTTCCGTGAAAATTCTGCCCTTGGGCAGGGCGATGATCAGCTCTTTTTCCTGGTTCTCTTTCATCACGACTCCACTTCGCGCCGGATATCCGCGCCGAGTTCTCTCAACCTCTCCTCGAGCCGCTGATATCCCCTGTCGATATGATATACGTTGCGAACGATGGTTTCTCCATCCGCCGCCAGTCCCGCCAGAACGAGCGAGGCGCTCGCCCTCAAGTCGGTCGCCGTCACCGAGGCGCCGGCGAGATGCGCCACGCCCTCGATGTGCGCCGTCCGTCCGTCGATATGGATCCGCGCGTTCATTCTGGCAAGCTCGGCGGCGTGCATGAAGCGATTCTCAAAGATGGTCTCCGTAAGTACGCAGGTCCCGCCCGCCAGCGTCATCAGCGCCATGAACTGGGCCTGCAAATCCGTGGGAAACCCGGGATAGGGCGCCGTCTTCACGTTCACGGGCCGCACCGAGCCGTCGCCGCTTACGCGAATCCAGTCCGCGCCTTCCGACACTTCCAGACCCGCCTCGCTCAGCTTGAGCGCCAATGCGTGCACTTGCTCCGGCTCGCAATTCGTTATCCTCAAATCCCCGCCCGTGATGGCGGCCGCTATCATGAGGGTCCCCACCTCGATGCGGTCCGCCGGAACGGCCACGTCGTAGCCCGCAAGGGAATCCACCCCCTCGATTTCAATCACGGGCGTGCCCGCGCCGCTCACCCTGGCGCCCATCCGGTTCAACAGATCCGCGAGCGCGACCACCTCGGGTTCCAAGGCGGCATTCTCGAGAACGGTGACGCCTTTCGCCAGAGTGGCCGCCATCATCAGGTTCTTCGTGCCCGTCACCGTCGTGAGGTCGAACGAGATGCGCGCTCCCGTGAGTTTCCGGGCCCTGGCCTCGATATAGCCCTGTTCTATCCCGATCTCCGCCCCCATCGCGCTCAGGCCCTTCAGGTGCTGGTCGATGGGCCTCGCCCCGATGGCGCAGCCGCCCGGCAGGGAAACGCGGGCAGAGCCGAAGCGCGCCAGCAAGGGCCCCAGCACCAGGATGGAGGCCCGCATCGCCTGCACCAGCTCATAGGGCGCGACGCCGCCGGTGATGTTCGTGGCGTCCAGGGAGATGCGACCGGGCGATTCTTCGCGCGTCTTGACGCCGAATTCGCCCAGGAGCCCCAAAATCGTGTTCGTATCACGCAAGTCCGGGACGCGCCGCGCATGGCTTACGCCACCTGCCAGGATGGCGGCGGCCAGAATCGGCAAAGAGGCGTTCTTGGAGCCCGACGCCTCGGCCTCGCCGCGAAGCGGCCTGCCTCCCCGGATACGAAATCGCTCCAAAATCAAGCCCTCTTGAGTTCCAAAACCCTCTCGCGCCCTGTGAGGTCTTTATGGCGCCTCGCCGCGCGATAATCGCCTTTTCGTTCCGCCAAGGCCCCCGCCTCGGCCATCTGGCGCGGGTCCATCTCGATCAGCAGGAAACCCCCGCGCGCGAGATATTCGGGCGCCTCCTCGATGATGCGCCGGATGAAGTCCATCCCGTCCGCGCCGCCGTCCAAAGCAATTCGGGGTTCGAACGATGAAACTTCGGGCATCAAGCCATCCAGTTCGCCCGTAGCCACATAGGGCGGGTTCGAGGCGATCAGGTCGAACGCTTCTCCCCTGGCGAGAGCTTCGAACAAATCGGAGGCCAGCAAACTCGTTCGACTTTCGAATCCGAGCCTCTCCGCGTTCCGCCTCGCCACCCCGAGCGCCCTGGGGCAGGCGTCGAGCAAGGTGACGCGCGCTTCGGGTAATTCACCCGCGATCGCCAGACCCACCGCGCCGCTTCCCGCGCACAAGTCCAGTATCCTGCTTTCTTCCCTCTTTCCCAATAACGCAACGGCGCGCTCGACGAGAAGCTCTGACTCGGGCCTCGGGATCAGCACGTCGGGCGAGACGAGAAGAGACATGGACCAGAACTCCCGCTCGCCTGAAATGTAAGCCATCGGTTCGCGGGCCATTCTCCTTTGCGCCAGGGACCCGACCCGCGCGAGTTCCTCTGCGGAGACCACTTTTTCAGGATGCGCGTAAAGGTGCGCCCGCTCGCAGCCCAATACCATCGCCAGGATGAGCCGCGCATCCAGCCCCGGCGATTCCACGCCAGCGTCTGCGAACTGCTCTTTCAGACGGGAAAGCAGAGCGCACACTTTTGTTCCGGTTCCGCTTTGCGCCGCAGGAGGAGAAGTCGTCATTCCGCGGGGTGGGCTTCCGTGCTTTCTTCCAGTTCGGCCAGACGCTCCGCCTCACGGCTCTCGATGACCCGTTTGACCATCTCGTCGATGCCGCCTTCCATGAAGCCGGGAAGGCCGTGGAGGGTGAGGCCGATGCGGTGATCGGTAATCCTGTCCTGGGGGAAGTTGTAGGTCCTGATCCGCTCGCTCCTGTCCCCGCTGCCGACGAGGCTTTTCCGGTGCGCGGAACGCTCGGACATCTGTTTCTGGATCTCCATGTCCAGCAGATGGGCCGAGAGTATCTTCATCGCCTTGGCGCGGTTCTTGTGCTGGCTCTTCTCGTCCTGACAGGTGACGACGAGGCCGGTGGGCACATGGGTGATGCGGACGGCGGAGTCGGTCGTGTTCACGCTCTGGCCCCCGGGGCCCGAGGAGCGGTAGACGTCGATCCTCAAGTCCTTCTCGCCGATGTCGAGCGCGATCTCGTCCGCTTCGGGCAGCACGGCCACCGTGGCGGCGGAAGTGTGGATTCTGCCCTGCGTCTCGGTGACGGGCACCCGCTGGACGCGATGCGTCCCGCTCTCATAGCGCAGGCGGCTGTAGGCGCCCGCCCCCTTGATGAGCGCGGATACCTCCTTCAAGCCGCCCAGGTCGCTCTCGCTCTTGTTCAACTCCTCCGCCCTCCAGCCCTGGAGCTCGGCGTAGCGCACGTACATGCGGTACAAATCGGCCGCGAAGAGCGCGGCCTCCTGCCCGCCCGTACCCGCGCGGACTTCCAGGATGACGTTTTTCTCATCGTTCGGGTCTCTGGGCAGCAGAAGCCGGCGCAGCCTCTCCTCCACCTCTTCTATCTTCGCGCCCGCGTCTTCGAGTTCCGCCTGCGCGAGTTCGCTCATCTCCGGGTCCCCGTCCTCGAGCAGGACCTTCGCCTCCTCGATGGCGGTCTCGTATCCGCGCCATTCCTCATAGGCCTGGACGACGTGGGTAAGCTCCTTGTGCTCGCGCGCGGTCTGCTCGAATTTCTTGCGGTCCTTGAGCAGGGCCGGGTCCGAGAGGCGCATCTCCAGCGTCCGGTGTTTTTCGATGATTTGCTCGATTTTTTCGAACATGGGGATCAACCGACGGGCAGCGAACGGGGTGGCCCGGAATCGTTCCCGGGTCCACGAATTCGCGTTTGCCGAGGAACCACCGCCCGGGGGCAGCCCCCAGGCAAACACGGAAGGCTCCGTGCTTATGAATCCTCGGGCTTTTCGGCTTCTCCGCCCGATTCGGGCGCAGGCGATGCGTCGGGTGAAGCGTCTCCAGCCACGGCGGCCGCCGCATCGGGACCGTTCGCTTCAGGTTCGGGCGCAGCTTCCTGGGCGGTGACGACCGCCTCGGCATCGCTCGGCTCAGGCTCGGGTGGAGCATCTTCGGCGGCGGCAGGCTCGGTATCGACGGATTCAGGCTCGGGCGGAGCATCTTCCGCCACAGCGGCCGCCTCGTCCGATTCTTCTTTCTGCGCCTGGGCGGCCTGCCTGGCGGCGCGCTCCTCGGCCCGCTTCTTGCGGGCCTCTTCCCTGCGCGTTTTTTCCTCCTCCGCCTTCTCGGCGGCCAGCTTCGCCTCACGCTCCACGCGGGCCGCTCTTTCGGCCTCGGCGACGGCCTGTTTCCTCTTGCGCTTGGAGACCCTCGCCTCCTTGCCCTCGAACTTCTTCACGAACTTCTCTACGCGGCCCTCGGTATCGACGATGCGCGCCTGCTTTCCGGTGAAGAACGGATGGCACTGCGAGCAAACCTCCACGCGTATCTGCTCGCGCGTGGAGAACGTCGTGAATTCGGTGCCGCAACCGCTACAGGACACCTTGCACTCGAACAACTCGGGATGAATCTCGGCCTTCATAACCGGACGCTCCAAAATCTCGGGGTCTATACGTCGAAAACAATTCCGTAAATTTCGATAAAAAGCGATAAATTGAGGGGGGTTTTTCTGTAAAAAACCAGCCCCTCTCCCCTACGAGGAGAGCGCTTTATATCGAAACTCCGGCGCCTTGTCTACCCCAGAAAACGGGCAAAAACAAGAAGTTGGGGAAAAGCGTCAGTTGTTCATCGAGGCGAGGAAATCCTCGTTGGTTTTCGTCTCCTGGATTTTCTCGAGCAGAAGCTCCATCGAGTCCACCACGCCAAGTGGTTGTAAAACCTTGCGCAACACCCACACGCGGTTGAGTTCCTGCGGGCTGAGCAGCAATTCCTCTTTTCTCGTGCCGGACTTGTTGATGTCGACCGAGGGGAACACGCGCTTGTCGGAGAGTTTCCTGTCGAGGTGCACTTCCATGTTGCCCGTGCCCTTGAACTCCTCGAAAATCACGTCGTCCATCCGGCTGCCCGTCTCCACCAGCGCCGTGGCGAGAATGGTCAGGCTGCCGCCTTCTTCCAGGTTCCGCGCCGCGCCGAAGAAACGCTTGGGCCGCTGCAGCGCGTTCGAGTCCACGCCGCCGGAGAGGACCTTTCCGCTCGGGGAGATGATGGTGTTGTGCGCGCGCGCCAACCGCGTGATGGAATCGAGCAGGATGACGACGTCCTGTTTGTGCTCGGTAAGTCTTTTCGCCTTTTCGATCACCATGTCCGCCACCTGGACGTGGCGAGACGCCGGCTCGTCGAAAGTCGAGCTAATCACTTCCCCGCGCACGGAGCGCTCCATGTCCGTGACTTCTTCGGGGCGCTCGTCGATAAGCAGAACGATCAGGTGAACTTCCGGGTGGTTCGTCGCGATGCTCTTCGCAATGGACTGAAGCATCATCGTCTTACCGGTCCGCGGCGCGGCGACGATGAGGCCGCGCTGCCCGAAGCCGATCGGCGTCATGAGGTCCAACACGCGCGAACTGACCTCCTCCCCGGATATTTCGAGCCCTATCCTGCGGTCCGGATACAAGGGAGTGAGATTATCGAACAGAACCTTGTCCTTGCTCGCCTCGGGTGGTTCGAAATTGATCTTCTCGACCTTCAAGAGCGCGAAATACCGCTCCCCCTCTTTGGGCTGACGGATTTCACCGCTCACCGTATCGCCGGTGCGAAGATCGAAGCGGCGGATTTGACTGGGGGAAACGTAAATATCGTCAGGGCCGGGCAGATAATTGTATGCGGGCGAGCGCAAGAAGCCGAACCC
This sequence comes from uncultured Nitrospinaceae bacterium, assembly GCA_964440505.1. Taxonomy (GTDB): domain Bacteria; phylum UBA8248; class UBA8248; order UBA8248; family UBA8248; genus Bin107. The sequence goes on along the minus strand of CAYTSP010000285.1, from coordinate 11,888 downwards.
GTCCGGCAAAATCTCGAGCACGCCCTCTCCGGTGATGGTTCCACCGCCGCCGTTGCGATCCTTGTCGGATTGCGCCTCGAGTATCTTGTAAATCAGATCCTGTTTTCTGAGCCCGCTGGCGCTTTCGGCGCTGAATTCCTTGAGAATCTGGTTGAGTTCTCCAATGGTCTTCTTCTTCAGTTCCGCCAGGTTCAAGCTGCGAGATTTTGTTTCGGTTGTTGCCATAACTCCCTTCTCCTTGGTTAGGTGGGAACCTTTTACCGCCTGGAACGTGAGATGATGCCTTCTGGTCGCACCACTCGCCACATTCTGCGCGGGGAGACTTTTCCTCCTAGCCTCAAGCGGTAAAGTTGATGAAATGAAATTCCTTCATGTCTGATTCAAAAGCAGGTTCTCATCGCCGGGTGCGATGCGAAGCGCGCGTCTGGTGTTTTTCAGAGCCAATCATGGGCGCGCGCATAAACCCATATTTGGAAATGTATTCAACCGAGGACAGAAATATGACTGAGAACCCTTATATTTCTCACAAGACAAGTTTTCTTTTAATCTAAAGTTCCAAAACGTTGCGCATCAGATGGTGTTTGAAGTTCAGGGCGACAAAACTTATCAGGAATAGAATTCACAAGTGTTTCAAAAAAATAATCAGTTCAAGCAAATTTGTCAACACTTTTTATTTCATTTCCTCGAAAGTACTTCCTTCAACTCCTCTACCTGCTTTCGGGTATCATCGATCGAGCCGCGATTGTCAATCACGTGGTTCGCATATTTTACCTTTTCCGAAAGGGGCATCTGCGCATTGACGCGCCTGGTGGCTTCCTCTTCATTCATCGCGTTTCGGCGACGCAATCGGCTGACCTGCTGAGATTCATCACAATCGACAACCACTATCGAGTCGAATCGCTTCCAACTCCCGGACTCGATCATGACGGCGGCGTCCACAATCGCGACGGGCGCTCGTCCCTCCCGCTCGAGGTCTCTCAGCCGCCTGTCCTGCTCCGCTATGATTTCAGGGTGCAGAATGCCCTCCAGAACTTTCTTTTTCGCCGGATCGGAAAAAACGATCTCCCCGAGCCTGGCCCGGTTCAAGCTCTTCTCATCGGTGAGGACTTCTTCGCCAAAAGCATCGACAATCGCCTCGAGAGCGCGAGATCCGGGAGCAACCACCTCGCGCGCGATGACGTCCGCGTCGATTACCGGAACGCCCAGATCCGTGAACATCCGGCTCACAGTGGATTTTCCGCTGGCGATTCCCCCGGTCAGGCCAACCTTGCGCACGTCACCGCTTTCCGCTTTTCGGGAAGCATCATATGAAGACATCAGTCAAGGAGATTAAATTCCCCGTCGTTTGGCCTCTTGATCATAATGCTTGTTGAAGAGTATCTCCCAGTCACGACTTCCCTCCACCAGCCTGCTGGAATACGTGCTCAAAATTCTTCGCACCTCTTCTTCTATCTCATCATCAATGATCAACTCATTGCTTATGGCGCGCAGAACATTCATGCGCAATTCCTGGGGCTCGACCAGAAAATCCACATCCTCGCACTCTTCCATATCCTTGACGACCAAATTCGTCAGATGATTGATTTTCTCGCGGCTGAGCTTCATGACCGCGCTCTCCTTGTAAATAAAATGATATAAAAAACTTCTTCATGCCGCTAAAGTACGAGATTTCGCTCGCGCGCCAGCTTTGTTTTCACCATCGTGAACATCCGGCTGTAGTCCACATTGCCCCTGTCCATTTCATCTTCGAAATCCCGCAGGATTTCCTTGACCTCGTCGTTGAGGCGATCCTCGACCATCAAGTCCGTCTCGATGACGTGCGCAATCCGTATCCTGAGCACTTCCTGATTCGAATCCTCGGATATCAGTTCACGGCGGTTCAGCCTCTCGACGATCTTGTTGGCGATTCGCTCAATCATCTCTTTTCTCAATCTCATATCAGGCCCTCCTCAACAATTTATCAGGCCGGATTGGCTGCTTTTCTTCCGCGGCGGCCCTTGCTGTACTTCTTCAAGGCGGCTTCCAGATCCTGAGCGAACGCATCGCGCAACTCGGCCGGAGCCATCAACTCCGCTTCCTGACCGAAAGACATCAGCCATCGTCTGAAACCCCATATATCACTTACCCGAACCATAATGTCCCGACTCGATTTGCTCGATTTTTTCAAATGCTCCGCTTCGCCGAATGCTTCTTTCATGAAGGCGACAACCGCATGAAGCGCCACATCCTTCCCGAATCGGACCCTCACATTCAAACCATTATTCATCGCTTCGCGCAAGCACTCGGCCAGCAAAGCCTTCAAATCCAATCCCAGCGGCATCTGAAATGCCCCGGCCATGATTCGGACGCTTTCTATACCCTCCAGATGCCAGACGTCCAGGGCGTTTTTTTCCGATTCCCGCGCCAGCAGATAATAATTCCCGCCTTCAAAATGCAGGAGGTAAGGGTCTATCTTCCACCAGCGTTTTCGAATCTCGCCCGCACGGGCCGCCAGAATCCGCGCGGGTTTTCCTTTTGCTATCGCCTCGAGCAAAGCGGAGCCCACCCTGCGCTGCCGTCCATGCTCTCTGAGCGCTCCCACGACCCCGGCGTAGCGCGGCTCCACTCCCTCCGCATATGCGCGCAAAGCCGCAGGGATGTAATTCCGCAGCCGGCTCAAGACACCGGAGATGCTGTCGTTAAACGATTCCTCCTTCAATGGGCTGCTCGGCAAATCCCGCAACATGCACAGGGCGTAATACAATGACGCCCACTGAGAAGGCAAAAACGGCTCCGGGACCGAATTCACATATTCTCTCAACAAACGATACCTCATCTTTCGGCCCGCGCGAACCCTCTCCAGCGGGAATCCCGCCTTCATTAAATGCGAAACATCCCGCTGAAGCGTTCTCAAACTCCACATCTGGCCGCCGCCTTCGGCCGACTCTTCGCTCAAAAGCGCAAGGAGTTCCTCATAAGACCAGCTCTCTCCGCTCTCCAAAGCCCTGAGAAGCCGCCAGCGGCGTATGAATTGATCCTGAAGCGCCATATGGCGTTCCTTATGTTGTCGTCCTCCGGGTTTTCGCCCGTTCCGATAATTCAAGAAATAAACGCAAAGGCTGTGAGAATCTCCCCAACCTATCACGCCCGTGGGGGACGCCGTGGCAATCGGAGCCTCCCAAAGATAAAAGCCCGTGTTCTTTCGCCATTTTCCGGTAATGGCGCTGCGCATCCGCGTCTTGGGAGGGATGTTCCACTTCGATTCCTGCGAGTCCCGCTTCGGCCAATTGCGGAATGATTTCATCACACTCGCTCAACGACGGATGCGCTAAGGTGGCAACCCCGCCGGCGTCATGAATGAGTTCGAGCGCGTCAAAGGGAGTAAGTATATTCAGCTCCACGTAGCAAGGCGCGCTTTCACCGATGTATTTCTCAAAGACCTCCTCACGCGATTTGGCGAGCCCTTTCCCGAGCATATACGCCCCCAACTGGCCCCGGGTGATGCTCGGGCTATCCACATAGGCGGCGAAAAAATCCTCCTTGTCCAAAGGCAGGCCGGAGTGGTTGAGCCGATCGATTATCTCTCCCATCCTCTCCACCCTGCTGGAGCCACGCGTCTCGATTTCCTCCACGAGACGTGGCGCGTCCTGCTGTATGAAATGGCCGAGAACGTGCACGCTCCGGTCAAGATGAACGCAGGAGAATTCGATGCCCGGAATAAATTCCATGCCCAACCTTTTCGCCTCCGCGCCTGCGCGCGGCAAACCTGCGACCGTGTCGTGGTCCGTGAGCGATATGGCGTGAACCCCGGCGCGCTTCGCCCGTTGGATGAGCTTTTCGGGAGAATACAAACCATCGGACATGTTCGAGTGGGTGTGGAACTCCACGACCTTTTCATCGAGAGCGAGGCCGTTGAAGTGAGAGATATCCACCATGAATGAGATTCCTGGATGCGAGTGAAACGCCGGGCCGTCGTCCGACTCGATGAATGGAGCGGGCGATGGGATTCGAACCCACGACGTCCAGCTTGGGAAGCTGGCATTCTACCCCTGAATTACGCCCGCCTACATACGAACGATAGGGCCATGTCGTCGATAGTGTCAAGGAAATGGAAGGTAAAATAATACAATCGGTGAACGCCTCGTTACCTTGCCAGCGTCCACTCCTGGTTTTCATATCGAGACCGGGATATTTCCAGCACCCTCGCTTTTTCCGTACTCGTCAACCCGTCCGGAGAAAAGTAAAAACCCAACGCCTTCTCCAGGCCCGCCTTCAAGGCCTCGGCCACTTGATGAAACGAAATTTCCTTGCCCAGGACCTCCCGGAGACCAATCGCATGAGCATGGCCGGATAGCAGGCGCTCGGCCCCCCTCGGTTTCAGGAGACTCGCCAGCCGCTCCTCCGAGGAACGAAGCAGGACGCTGCCGTGTTGTAAAACCGCGCCGCCCTCGCGGCATTGCGCGCTGCCCACCATCTTTTTCCCGCCGATCGAAAGCTCCCACACCGACGCCGTGGCAAAGCAAGAGCCTTGCGAGGCATACGCACTCCCGCTCGGGGGAGCCAGTTCTACCCGCGCGCCCAAGGCTGCCAGCCCTTCAGCCAACCCCCGGCTGATCCTGTGATAGGTTTCCCCAATCGCATCGCCCAATAGAGCCTGCGAACCTGTGACGGAATACGTCAACTCACAATCGTGGAGCACCGCGCGCCCGCCGGTGAGCCTCCGGCAGATGTCGATGCCCTCATCCGCGAGTCGTTCCAGGAAAATATCGCGCTCGGCGGCCTGGCCGCGTCCCAGGGAAATGGCCGGGGGCGACCAGGCGTAAACTCGAAATGTGACGGGCGCCTCCTCGGCAGGGCGACCTTCTCTCAAATGGGCCTGGCAGCTCTCGAACAACAACTCATCCACCGCCATGTTCCAGGCGGCGGTAGACTCGCCCGTATTCAAGAAACGTGCACAGGAGATTTTTTGCGGCTCAGGATTAGCGCTTTCCATTCTCAGGCATAGTTCTCGACTGGCAAACAAGAGCAGACCAGGTTCCTGTCTCCATAAGGGTTGTTCACCCGCTTGACGGGAGGCCAGTACTTCGCCGCGCGCACCCAGGGCAGCGGGAAAACGGCCTTCTCGCGCGAATAGGGGTGCGTCCATTCATCTGACGCGATGTCGGACGCCGTGTGGGGTGCGTTCTTAAGGGCGTTGTCGTCCGCGCTCATCAGCCCGTCGGCGATCTCCTGGATATCCCGTCTGATGTCGATCATCGCGTCACAGAAACGATCCAGCTCTTCTCGCGATTCGCTCTCCGTCGGCTCGATCATCAAAGTTCCCGCAACCGGGAAGGACATCGTGGGCGCATGGAAGCCGTAGTCCATCAGGCGTTTCGCAATGTCCTCGTTCGTCACGCCCGAGGCTTCCTGGAGGGGCCTGATGTCGATGATGCACTCATGAGCCACCATGCCGTTCGCCCCCTTGTACAGAACTTCATAATGGGGCTCGAGCCTTCTCGCCACGTAATTCGCGTTCAGAATGGCCACCTGCGTCGCCTTGATGAGGCCCTCGCCGCCCATCATGGCGATATACATCCAGGAGATGGGCAGAATTCCCGCGCTCCCCCAGGGGGCCGAGGAAATCGCATCGACGCCCGTCTCCGGCCCTACGCCCGGAACCACCGAATGTTTCGGCAGGTAGGGAGACAAGTGCTTCACGACGCCGATGGGGCCCATGCCGGGACCCCCGCCGCCGTGTGGGATACAGAACGTCTTGTGGAGGTTCATGTGGGAGACGTCGGGACCGAATTCACCGGGCTTGCAGATGCCGACCAGCGCGTTCAAGTTCGCGCCGTCCATGTACACCTGACCGCCGTTTTGGTGGATGATGTCGCAAATCTCCACGATGCCCTCTTCAAACACGCCGTGGGTTGAGGGATAGGTGATCATCAAGGCGGCCAGTTTTTCCGAAAATTTCTCGGCCTTCTCCCTCAAATCCGCAATGTCCACGTTCCCGTTCGAATCGCAATCGACCACCATCACCTCGAAACCGGCCATGACGGCGGTCGCAGGATTCGTCCCGTGGGCCGAGCTCGGAATCAGACAAATGTTCCGGTAGCCCTCGTTCTTGCTCTCATGGTATTTGCGGATGACCAGCAAGCCGGCGTACTCGCCCTGCGCGCCCGAGTTGGGCTGCATCGAGATGGAATCGAACCCCGTGCACTCGGCCAGCATGTTTTCCAGATCCGCGATGAAATCCCGGTAGCCTCGCACTTGCTCCTCGGGAGCGAACGGGTGAATCCCGCCGAATTCCGCCCAAGTCACGGGAATCATCTCGGTGGTGGCGTTCAGCTTCATGGTGCATGAACCCAGGGGAATCATCGAGCGCGTAAGCGCGATGTCTTTTTCCTGAAGGCGGTAGATGTAGCGCAGCATTTCATGTTCCGCGTGGTAGGAATTGAAAACCGGATGCGTCATGTAGGGAGAAGTTCTTCTCAAGGATTCCGGAATCCTGTCCGCCGAATTCGCCTCGACTTCATCGAACGATATTCCGGCCGACCCCCCCTCGGCAAAAACCTCCCAGAGCGCCTCGACGTCTTCTCTCCCGGTGGTCTCATCAAAAGCGATGCCGACGGTATCCTCATCGAGTGCTCTCAGGTTCATGCGGCGCTCCGCCGCCTTTTCGACAATGCGAGAAGCGCCTCCCGCGCCAACGCGCACCGCCACGGTGTCGAAGAAAGAATCCGCCGCCAGGGAGCAGCCCATGCGCTCCAGTCCATCGGCCAGCGCACCCGCGAGACGATGCGTCCTCCGCGCGATCCTCCCGACGCCGTCCGGGCCGTGATATACCCCGTACATGCTTGCGATGACGGCCAGAAGAACCTGGGCCGTGCATATGTTGCTCGTGGCGCGCTCGCGGCGTATGTGCTGCTCTCTCGTCTGGAGGGATAGCCTCAGCGCGGGTTTTTCGTCCGCGTCGATGGATACGCCGACGATGCGGCCCGGCATGGCGCGCTTGAACTGCTCCTTCGTCGCCAGATAGGCCGCATGCGGCCCGCCGAAGCCCAAGGGAACGCCGAAGCGCTGCGAATTGCCCACGACGACGTCCGCCCCGAACTCACCGGGGGGTTTCAAAAGCGCCAGGGCGAGAATGTCCGCAGCGACGACGACCAAAGCATCTTTCTCGTGCGCCTTGGCCACAAAATCGGCGTAGTCGAATATCTCCCCGCCCGTTGCGGGATACTGAAGCAAGACGCCGAAGACATCCTCAGCCAGCGCGCCGTCACGATGATCGCCCACCACGACCTCGATGTCCTGAGGCTCCGCCCTCGTGCGCACCACTTCGATCGTCTGGGGGTGGCAGTCTTTCGAGATGAAAAACTTGCGCCCCTTGTTCCTGCTCGCGTTCATCGCCATGGTCATCGCCTCTGCTGCCGCCGTGCCCTCATCGAGCAACGAGGCATTGGCGATCTCCATGCCGGTGAGGTCCATGATCATGGTCTGGAAATTGAGCAGCGCTTCCATGCGCCCCTGCGAGATTTCTGGCTGATAGGGCGTGTACGCCGTGTACCAGCCCGGGTTTTCCAGGATGTTCCGGAGAATGACCGTCGGGGTGTGGCAATCCGAATACCCCATGCCGAGCATGGACTTGAACACCTGGTTGCGGGACGCGAAAGAACCCAAGTCGACCAGGGCCTGCTGCTCCGTTCTGGGCGCGGCGAGATTCAGCTTCGTGCTGGAAATGATGGATGAAGGGATGGCTTTTTCGACCAGATCGTCCAGGGAGTCCAGGCCGACCACTCCCAGCATCGGCGCAATGTCTTCATCGCTCGGCGCGATGTGGCGATGAATGAATTCTCCCCGGTTCTCGAGATTCTCAAGAGACAAGCGAGTTTCCGGCATGAATGCGCCCCTTCAGGTCATGGGGATTCAGGCGGACACTTCATTACCGCTCAGGCTCAAGGAAAATGATAACCCCCTTGCAGAGCGAAGGAGGGAGCCGGCTCGGACTAACCGCCTTCCTCCTCGGTGTACGCCCGGTACGAATCGGCTTCCAGGAGATCGTTCAACTCCGAATCGTCTTTCATCTCCACCCGAATCATCCAGCCGTCTTCATAGGGCTCGGAGTTCACGAGTTCGGGCTGATCCTCAAGCGTGGTGTTCGCCTCGATGACAACTCCCGAGACCGGGGCGAAGAGGTCCGATACCGCCTTGACGCTCTCCACGACCCCGAACGTGTTGTTCGCCTCTACTTCCGTGCCGACTTCGGGCAGTTCGACATACACCACGTCTCCCAATTCCGATTGGGCGAAATCCGTAATCCCAATCACCGCGATGTTTCCCTCTACTCTCACCCACTCGTGCTCTCTGGAATATTTGAGGCCGCTCGGTAGTTCCATGCTCCTGAATGCCTCCCTTTTAGATGACGGCAGATTTTTTTGATTTGTTATGAGGAAACGAAACTCACCCCGTTTCCGTCTTTTTGTAAAAAGGCGTCTTCACTATCTGCGCCCGCCTGGCCTTGCCCCGTATGTCGATTTCAAGAGCTGCGCCCTCGTCTGCGCTCGACGCAGGAACGTAGCCTATCCCGATGGCTTTGCCAAGAGAGGGGCTCATCGTCCCGCTTGTTACCTCGCCGGCAACCTCGCCATCGATCAGGATGGGCGCTCCATGACGAGGAATACCACGATCCACCATCTCGAATCCAACCAGTTTCCTCTTTATCCCCTCGTCCTTGTAGGCCAGCAATTTCTCGCGTCCGATGAAATCCCCCGCCTTGTACCTCACCACCCAGCCGAGACCCGCCTCGAGCGGGTGGGTGGACTCATCAATGTCGTTTCCATACAGGGCGAATTTCATCTCGGTGCGCAAGGTATCCCGCGCGCCCAGGCCGCAGGGTTTGAGACCCTCGCCCACGCCCTCGCTCATCAGCGCATTCCACAGCGCAGGCGCATCGGACGATTTGCAATAGAGTTCGAAGCCGTCCTCTCCCGTATAGCCCGTGCGGGACACCAGCACTCCACACCCCGCCACGTCCTTGTAGCGCGCCCCGTAATAGGGGATGGCCGCGAGGTCCCCTCCGCCCGGAATCAGTTTCGCGAGAATGGACTCCGCCTTGGGGCCTTGCAAGGCGAGGAGGCCCGTTTGCTCACTCACGTTTTCGAACGCGCAGTCCTCGGTCCGGTGGGAAGCCATCCACTCCCAGTCTTTTTCGATGTTCGCCGCGTTCACGACGGCCATGTAGCGCTCCTCCTCGAGCCGGTAGACCGTGAGATCGTCCACGATTCCGCCCGCCTCCCGGCACATGGCCGCATAGAGGACGCCGCCCACATCGAGCCTGCGGACGTTGTTCGTCACCAACTTGTGGATGAAAGCGCCCGCTTCTTTTCCGCGTGCCTCGAACTCGCCCATGTGGCTCACGTCGAACAGGCCGGCCGCTTCCCGCACCGCACGGTGCTCGTCGATGACGCCCGTGTACTGGACGGGCATCTCATAACCCGCGAAGGGCACCATCTTCGCGCCTGCGGCCTTGTGGGTTTCATACAGGGAGGTTCTGCGCAGTTCCTGCCCGGAATTCGTCATGGCAACCTCACTTTGCGGCTGAAATTACTGCCCTCCATGAGCCTTACCGCGTATCGGGATGAATTTCAAGAGGTTTTATATATGTTCATTTTGGGAAAAATTTAGCGCGTTAGGCGAAATGGTGTTCAAGAGATTGAATTTCAAAGTCTTAGATAATTTCCCGCTCACGCAAACGCGCGGATTCCGGTTTCAAAGCCTGCGATGATGAGCTTCTGGATCTGGCTGGTTCCCTCGTAAATGGTCGCCACGCGGGCGTCTCGCATATAGCGTTCCACGGGATACTCGTTGCTGTAGCCCATGCCGCCGTGAATCTGAATCGCATCGTTCGCGCAGCGAAGAGCCGCCTCGCTGCAATAGTATTTGGCGATGGAGGTTTCGCGCGTATTCGGCTTGCCTGCGTTCTTGAGTTCTCCCGCCCGGTAGAGCAGGAGCCTGCTCGCGTCGATGTCGACCACCATGCGGGCGATCATGTCCTGCACGAGCTGGTGCGCGGCGATGGGCTTCCCGAACGTGTGGCGCTCCTTCGCGTAGGCGACCGACGCCTCCAGGGAACCTTGCGCGATTCCCAAACAACCCGCGCCCACCGAATAGCGCCCGTTGTCGAGCGCGCTCATCGCGACCTTGAAGCCGTCTCCCACCTCCCCCATCAAGGCGTCATCCGGCACTTCCACGTTCGCCAGGAAAAGCTCGGCGGTGTTCGAGCTCCTGAGCCCCAGTTTTCCGTGCATCGTCCTGGCCTCGAAGCCGGGCGAGTCCGTTTCCACCAGAAACGCGGCCATCCTGCGGGGATTCCCGCGATCGGTCTGCGCGATCACGAGCGCGAGTTGCGCGACGCCGCCGTTGCTGATCCAAATCTTCTGCCCGTTCAGCTTCCAGCCGTCTGAGGTCTTCTGCGCAAAAGTCTTCAGGTGCTGCGCGTCCGAGCCCACGTCCGGCTCGGTGAGGCCGAAACAACCTATCCATTCCGCCGTGCAGAGTCTGGGGAGATACTTCTTCTTCTGCGCCTCGCTGCCCCATTTGAGGATCGTGGTGGCGACGAGAGAAAGCTGCACGGACAAGACGGTGCGCACCGAGCTGCACACCTTGCTGATCTCCTCGTTCATGATGGCGTAGGAGATGTAGTCGAGACCCGCACCGCCGTATTCCTCAGGGATAGGCCCGCCGAACATGCCCAACTCGCCCATTTCGGCGACGATGTCCGCCGGGTAACGTTCTTTCTCGTCGTTCTCACGCGCCACGGGCGCGATTCGCCTCTGGGCGAACTCCGCCGCCGTATCCTTGATCAGCCGCTGTGTGTCGTTGAGTTCGAAATCCACGTTCGTCTCAGGATGTGAGGCTTACTCGTAGGTGAAGAAGCCGCGGCCGGACTTTCGGCCCAGGTGGCCCGCCTTGACCATCTTGCGCAGCAGGAAGTTGGGCCGATAGCGCGTATCGCCCAGTTCGCGGTAGAGCGTCTCCGTCTTGGCGAGGTGGATGTCCACGCCGATCAGGTCGATGAGCTCCAAAGGCCCCATGGGCAGGCCTGCGCCCATCTTCATCGCCTTGTCGATGTCCTCGGCAGAGGCGAGGCCGCCTGCATACACCTCCACCGCCTCGTTGAGCATCCCCGCCAGCACGCGGCTGCCGATGCCCGCCGGGCTGTCGAAATTCGCCATCACGGGCGCCTTGCCGAGCCGCTCGGCCAGGGCGCGGGCGGCTTCGACCGTCTCTTTCGAAGTGCCGAGGCCCGGCATGATCTCCACGAGTTTCATCACCAGCGGCGGATTGAAGAAGTGCACGCCCACGACCTTTTCCGGCCTGGAAGTCGCCGCCGCCATCTCGGTGATGGAAAGCGAGGTGGTGTTCGATGCGAAAATCGCGCGCTCAGGCGCCGCTTCATCCAGCGCGCCGAGCACTTCTTTCTTGATATCCATGTCCTCGAAAACGGCCTCGACGACGATGTCCGCATCCGCCGCCTTCGCGTAGCCCGTCGCAGGCAAAATGCGCGAGAAAATGGCGTCTTTCGCCTCAGCACTCATCTTGCCCTGCTCGACGCGCTTCGCCGCGCGTGATTCGAGATCCTCGATAGCCTTCACCACCATCTCTTCATTCAGGTCGGTCAGGACGACCGGAATCTCGTTTTGCGCGAAAAGCTGGGCGATTCCTGCGCCCATCGTACCTGCGCCCACCACCATTGCTTTTTCTAATTCCATCTCACCCTCTTGTTTTGCTCAATCTTGCAACTATCGCGCCTAAGCGACGCGCTCCAGGACGACGGCCACGCCCTGGCCTCCGCCGATGCAGGCGCTCACGACGCCGAACTGCCCGCCCCTTTGCTCGAGCGCGCTCAGGCAGGTGGCGATGAT
>CAYTSP010000284.1:0-15128 GCA_964440505.1 uncultured Nitrospinaceae bacterium | reverse complement strand
CCCCTCGGGATGCCCGACCCCTCAAGGGGGGAGTGATGTCTCCTCCCTCCACGGTCGGCTCCAGCGCCGAATCTCGAAATCAGGGTTTTTTCCCGTTCCCCTTCGCTCGGGATTGATCTCCAAGGGGGAAATATATTCACGCCTATCAGGTAAAATCCCGTGAATGAAGGGCATATTTCGGGGTCTATTCACGGGAAATCGACGTTATGGCGTGAATGGAAAGATTTTTGTTATCCAACGCCGCCCGCCGCCAGACCATCCCCGCCTTCCGGGAGAGGGGCGTGTGGAAGATCGGGGACTAGAGACAGGACATCATAGACGACAATTCAACCGAATTTTTAGATCCGGATAAGAGCGAGTTGTTCGACTGTAGATTAGATGAAGAAAACTACGGGCGTTTCAATCTGCTGGTTAATCCAGTTTATTCCCAATTGAAGTTTACATGAAGGGTCATTCGTTTGGTCTTTCGAATCGCATACCAAGCAGGCTTCCCGATGGATCCGCGTCAGACAGAGTGAGGCGCACGTGCTGCTCAAAATCGAATCCTTCGTTGAAGTCTTCGCTCGGAATCATATCTGAGTTGATAGTACAGATATATTGTCCACCAAGTTCTGTTGTCACCTGATGAGCGCGCTCAAAAGCCCGTGCACGTTGTCGAGTATCCACAGAGTCGAACATTAGGGTGTCGTGAACAAGGAAATTTATGCCCTTTTCAGACTGTATCTGTAGTCGAAGAGCAGCTAGGTCAAAGCAGAAAATCTTCATTTTCTCAATGCCTTCGCTACCGCTCCTCTCAATGTCAACTTGATACTTATAACCTGTGTCGGAGACATCAATTACTAAGTTTCCAGGAGATTCGTACAACATTTGAGAGTATTCGTTGAACAATCGGACAGCCTCCGACCAAACTTCTTTTCTTTCCTGATGGTCCTGTTCAGCGGTTCGGGCCAATTCTTCTTTGGCAGCCTTAAGATTACGTTTAGTTGTATTTAGATCTTTCATTTCTTTCAATCGAGTTTGGACCCTTTCAAGCGACTCTTGAAGCTCAACGAATTGTTTCTGCAATTGAGTCATTTCCTGCAAGGCACCATGTGTTTTAAGCACTTGCAATACTTCCGCGCGTTGCTCGGTCAAACCCTTGATTTTAGCATCTCGCTCGTTAATTACCTGTTGCAGATATTCGATTTCTTTTTCCAAGAATTTGCGCCTATTGGAAACGATCTTGTCATGAAAGGTTCTGGCTTGTTCCAGAGAATGTTTCACAACTTCAGGAAATAACAGGCCGGATTCCGCATAGAGTTGTTCCAAGGAGGTTGTTCTTGGTGGTTTTTCCTCCTTGATTGATTCTTGGTAACGAGTCAGCCGTCGCCGATCTACTACGTTATGGTTTGCCAAGTTATGAAGTTCGCTGGTTAGCTGATTAGCTTCCTGTTGAATAGATTCATATTGTGGGTGGACTCTGAAGGTTTCCAATGCAAGTTTTGCTGCGACAGCCTGTTGTTCGAGTTGAATATTCTGGGTTTCCAGCTCCCCAACGCTGCCAATGGTTCCTTCCATAGCACCTGTTTTCATAGCCTTTTCGATGGCTTTAATGGCAGCCTCTTTGTCTTTCAAGTTTTGCCATTGGGCCGCATATTCCCAGTTCATTCCTAATAGATAAGCAGTGTGGAGTTGTGTATCCCAGGTCTGCTGCTGTCTAACGTGCCGAAACGGGCTAGTATAAGCGTCTGGGCCACGTCGGATGAAATAGGAAATCAAGCTCCGATAGCTTGGTTTGTATTTCTGCGTGTCTAGTAAGCGAGGGATGCCAAACAACGCCCAACCAAGTAAAGTTCGCCAACGGTCAACTTTGAAAATACGCTGGCCTGATTCAGCGTCATCATCCGGTTGTTCAATCCATCCTGTCGTAGGGCCGTCGATGATGATTCGATTTTGATTGGCCACGGCTCGAGTGACCTTGATATGATTGCCGCAAAGGGTAAGTTCGACAGTAAATACCCAATCTTGCAAAGGTTCGATCAATAGACCCTTCCCGTTTGTTGCCCTGCTGCCTAGGCAAAAATCGATAATCTCAATCAGGGTAGATTTCCCAAGACCGTTTCTTGTGTCCTTCTCTGTCGAGGTTTCTAAGCGATCTGCGAGAATGATGTTTAGACCTGTGGTGAATTCCACTCTATGGAAAGACGATTTGTTGGCGGATACGCTATGAATCACTGCACATGCCTGCGAATCATGCCTTGAGATAGAATAATGAGTCCCGTGATGTAGAGAAGGTCGAGAGCCATTACGAAACGCTCGAAGGTGCCCACAGTTCCCTCAAAGCGCACCTTATCCCAAAGACTAGTGACGGTCTGTGGTTGATCTAAATACTGGAGAATGACAGCACCAACTCCTAGAAGTGCCTGATCCTCCGGGATGTGTTTCGATGGTAAAATCATTTTTCAAACACTTCGCAGGCTTCGAAAAGATAGCTTAAGACCGCAAGTCCTGCAGATTTCTTTGCCTGTTCTCGAAATCCTCTTTGAGCGAAGCGACACATTAAATCAAAGAGCATATCTCCGCCATGACCTTCTTTTTTGAGACGATAATATTCGTTGAGAAACCCAACTTTGAGCCGCTCCGGAAAATCGCTGTCTGTCTGTGCTACGCTTTGGACATAAGCCCCAACTTCCTGCGCCAAACTGAGTCCCATCGTCACGACCTTTCTGGAACCGTTTCCCAGATCGTTCTTTTTGAGTTTATCTTCAGGAGCAATGAGTGAGAAATCCCGAGTGGCCTCGCCCGGCTGGACCTGAATGACCCAACTAGTCGCTTCTTCGAGTTCAGGAAAGCCGACGCTAGCAAATGCTTCGGTCATTGCCTCACGTACTTTGATCACGTGTTCTGTTTTTATTTGGTGCAATCGGTCGACGGGGAACTCAGCTTCTTGCTTGTCAATTTGAGCGTGGTGGTCTCTGCAAAGGTAGATCAGATTGTCGTAATGATTGCGTTGCTCTTCGGACAATGATTCGTCGTGACGTGCAGACTCGGGCCTCTCTCCCACTATATGGGCGGCTTCGCCTATCACCTTTGGATTCGCCTGCTCCCCATCGACTGAAAGCGTACGCTCACAACCCGGAAAGGCACATCGGTCTCCGCTGCGAAATGCAAGTAACAATTTGGTTGGGTAACTCACGCTCATCAGAGTACATCTACCTTGCAAATGTTATTCGGCTCATAGGGAGTGACGCATACTTTACTCGCAACTCTCCCGGCATCAGTTATGTCAGCAACACTATTACACAGGATGACGAAGTATTCTGGTCCGGCAACAACTCGAAAGACTTGATGCAACAAACTTTGGTCATACCTTAAGTTTGCTCTCACGTTATCGGCGGAAGAGATAAATTATAAACTAACAATACCCCAAGCACCGCGCGGTTCACAATCGCCGAGTTACCTCTTCCCCCCGCCTGCAAAATCTCTGGATCCCGGATAAAACCACTTCAGCATGACGGGCGAAACAGAACCCCCAGGCAAAAGCCCCTTAATCAGTAGGCAAACCCACTCTCCTCGGGGCTGTTGAAAAAGTCCCTTGATGCGGGAAAACCACCGTCATTCCGGCGAAAGCCGGAATCCATTTTATGATTTTTGCTTTTGTTTTCGCATTTGATTGCGACTCGCGGGAGGAAGCGCCGCGCCCGAGTCTGGAACGCGTGGGGCGGAAATATGGCGGCATCCGCATCTTCCCCGGCCGGGAGCGAGGGCGCCCGGGCGAAGGGCCAAAGACAAAGGCGAAAATGGATTCCGGCTTTCGCCGGAATGACGAGCAAAGGCGAAGGTCAATACCAAGCGAAGCGAGGCTTTTTCAACAGCCCCTCCTCACTCACGTTTGACCCTCACAATCTCCACCTTATGCTCCACCAGAAAGTTGACCGAGCGCGCGATGAAACACATAGCGCGGGCCTTGGCGTGGAGGATCCGCGCCGTCTCGGGGTCGCTCCCGGCCGTAATCGAGACTCGGGGTTTCAGGGTCACGCTCGTGAATTCGCCCGAGCCGTCCGCGTGAGTTCGCATGATACCCGAGGCGTTGTCCTCATAGGTCGTGACGACGACGCCTTCCGCCGCGCACAGGTGCAGGTACCAGAGCATGTGGCAGGCCGAGAGCGCGGCCACGAACATGTCTTCCGGGTTGTGGCGGCTCGGGTCGCCCAGGTAGGCAGGGTCTGCTGAGCCCCGGATGGGTGGCTTGCCCGCGCAGTAGACATCGTAATCGCGCGCGTAGGCCCTGTAAACGGACGTGCCCGCGCCCCGGTTGCCCGTCCAAGTGATGCGCGCGGCATAAGTGTGTTCGCCGGGCATTTTATCCTCCTCGCTTGCGCGGTTTATCGGCGCTGCGGTTTGATACCACAAAGAGGATGGTGGAGGAACGCGAGTTTCCTCTCACAGGTAAAGCGCGAACCTTCCCTCATCGGTCGGCAATCCTTCTTTCTTCAATCGGCAAACCGCAATCGCTCCTTTCTCAGTAGCGATTGACCCCACCAATTACATGATAAGCTGCCGATATTTCGCCTTAAGTCGGTTTTATTTTTCCTTTTCCCAAGAGCCACTGGATGCCGGATGAAACCACTCCGGCATGACGGCGAAACCATGCGCGCAGGCAATTCCTCCCTCACCAGTCGACCACCGGCGCGCATTTCCCCGCAATTGCCGTGCCCGGGTTTCCGCCCGGATGGGCGAGAATTCCGCGCGCGGGCGAGAGTGTTCCCCGCGATTCGAGGAGGGAGAAAATGGACAGGGCGGTTCGGCATGAGGCGGGGCGAGCGGCGACGTTTCGATCTGCAGACCCTCGCCCGCGTTTCGCCTCCGCCCCGGCCGGTCGATTTCTTCCTCATCGGGCGGAATCGAGCCAAGGGTTTAATCCTCCCTCTTCGGTCGGATTAAATCCGGAAATATCGCTAAAATTGGATAAATTCAGATAAATTCACGGGGTTTTCACGTAAAATAATGAAAAGTTATCTCATTGAATTATATGGAGTTAAGCAGAAACGACCCGCCGGATTGACACCCCGGGGGCTCCTTTTTAATATGGGGGCATTCTCGGGCAGAGGCGTCCCCGGCCGCCGGTGAGGAGTGGATATGCGAATCGGGAGATGGTTGTGCGCGCTGGGCTGCGTGGTGCTGGCGGCGGTGGTTCTTCTTCCCGCTTTCTCCGCAGGCCAGGACGAGCAGGCGCTGCGCGGCGTGCAAAGGGTGCGCGTGCGGACGATGAAGAGCATCAGCCGCGCGATGCGCCGGGTCAAGGTCTACACGAAGAAGGCGAACTACAAGCGCGTCGCGGCGGCGGCGGAGGAAATCGCGCTGCTCTCGGCGGCGATCCCTTATCTGAGCCCCAAGGGAAGCAATTTCGGCGAGACGCGGATCAAGGACGAGGTCTGGAGCCGGTTCGACGATTACACGAAGATCGCGAGGGATTCGGCGCAAATCGCGAGAGGTGTCGCCAAAGCGGCCGTAGCGAAAGATAAAGCGGGCGTCCTGAAAGCGTTCAGCGCCTTGTCGGACAGCTGCACGCAGTGCCACAAGCCGTACCGCAAGAAAAAGAAAAGAAAAAGATAACGCACAGCCGTTCCATACACGTTCGAGGGCGCGCATTGACCACCCGGCCCACGATTCCCGGGCCCGACCCGGATACGAAGCCGCCAGGATTCAAGGCTCCACCGGGAGCGGCGGATTGCCATTTCCACGTCTTCGGGCCGGAGTCGGAATACCCCTACGCCGAGCCCAGGCGCTACACGCCCCCACAGGCGCTGGAGTGCGACTACCGGAAGATGGCCGGCGTTCTGGGCCTCGCGCGGGGCGTCGTGGTGCAGGCGAGCCCCTATGGCGCGGACAACGCGAGGGTGCTCGAGGCGATTCGCGTCCTGGGGCCGGGCTATCTTGGCGTGGGCGTGGTGGATGCGGATGTGACCGAGGAGCGGCTCGATGAGCTGAGCCGGCTCGGCATCCGGGGAGCGCGAATCAACTCCGCTTCGGGTGGCAAAAGCGGAATCGGGCGGATGAGCGAGCTTGCCGCAAAAATTAAGGGTTTCGGCTGGCACATGCAGTTTCACATCCATGCCGGGCAGTTGCCCGAATATCAAGAAAAGCTGAGGAAATTGCCGGTTGACGTCGTGTTCGACCACATGGGTCTTTTCCCGGCGGATAAGCCTCTGGCGCACCCCGATTTCAGGCTGCTGCTTCGTTTGCTCGAAAGCGGAAACGTGTGGGTGAAGCTGAGCGGCGCCGAGCGGATTTCCAGGCTGGGGTTTCCCTACCGGGACGCCATCCCCGTGGCGCGCGCCCTGATCGACGCCGCACCCGAGCGGGTGCTGTGGGGTACGGATTGGCCCCATACGAACGTGAAGCCCGCGATTCCCAACGACGGCGATTTGATGGATCTGCTCGCGGAATTCGCGCCCGATGAGAGGGTGCGCCGGAAAATACTGGTGGAGAATCCCTGCGCCCTGTACGGGTTCTGTGAGGGGAAATCCCGTTGAGTCCGGATGGCTTTGAGGGTCAGTTCCCCAGTTTTTCCCTGAGTATTTCCTGCAGGGCCCTGGGATTCGCCTTGCCCCCGGTGGCCTTCATCGCCTGGCCGACGAAAAAGCCCATGAGCTTCGTTTTTCCGCCCCGGTAGGCTTCGACTTCTTCGGGGTTTGAAGTGAGAACATCGTCCACGACGCTCTCGATCGCGCTCGTGTCGGAGATTTGTTTCAGCCCCTTCTCCTCTACGATGGTTTCGGGGTCTTTTCCGCTCTCCGCCACCTGGTCGAACACGGTCTTTGCGATTTTTCCGCTGATGGTGCCGTCGTCGATGAGCGAGATCAATTTCGCCAGCCGCTCGGGCGTTACGGGGCATTCATCGATGGTGATTTTCTGTTCGTTCAACAGGCGCAGGACATCGCCCATCACCCAGTTGCTCGCCGATTTGGCCAGTCCTGCTCCGGCAGCCTCTACGACCCGGTCGAAATAGCCCGCCAATTCCTTTTCCGCCGTGAGAACTTCGGCATCATATCGAGGGAGGCCGAACTCATTTTGAAAACGATTGCTTGTTGCATCGGGAAGCTCCGGCAGTTGTGCGCGGACTTCATCGAGCCATTTCGTATCCACGGTAAGCGGCACCAAATCGGGGTCCGGGAAATAGCGGTAATCATGCGCGTATTCCTTCGATCGCATTCCCCGCGTCACGCCGGCGGATTCATCCCAAAGCCTGGTCTCTTGGTGAATGACGCCGCCCGAATCGAGTATTTCTCTCTGGCGCTCCTCTTCGTACTCGAGCGCCCTTCGGAGGTTCCTGAAAGAATTCATGTTCTTGATTTCGACCTTTTCGCCGAATTTCTCCGAGCCTTGCGGCCTGAGGGAGATATTGGCGTCGCACCGCAAGCTCCCTTCCTGCATGTTGCCGTCGGATATGTCCAGATAGCGCACCAGGGTCCTGAGTTTCCTCATGTAGGACTCGGCGTCTTCTGGATTTCTGAGTTCCGGCTCCGAGACGATTTCGAGCAACGGCACGCCGGCTCGGTTCAGATCGGAATAAGAATGCTCCGGATCTCCCAATTCGTCGCCATGAATCAGCTTGCCGGCGTCTTCTTCCATATGGATTCTCGTGAGGTTGATGCTCACGTCGCGCCCGTCCTTGGTTGCGAAATGAACGCATCCCCCCGTGCAGATGGGCTCTTCGTATTGACTGATCTGATATCCCTTGGGGAGGTCCGGATAGAAATAATGTTTACGGGCGAACCGGCAGACCGGCGCGATATCCGCCCCGACGGCCAGCCCGAGCCTCAGGGTGTATTCTATGACTTGCCGGTTCAAAACCGGCAGTACGCCGGGCAGGCCAAGGTCTACCGTGCAAGTGTGTTCATTCGGGTCCCCCCCGAATGCGGCGCTCGAGGCGCAAAATATCTTGCTTCTCGTATTCAGCTGGGCGTGTACTTCAAGGCCGATAACCGTTTCGTATGCCATCATCTCCCTCAGTCAAAATCGTGGATCATAGAGGTGGGAGTGCTTCGTGATGCGTTGTTGCTCTTTCGAATGCCGCCGCTGCTTGGAGAATCGTTTTTTCAGCAAATGGTTTCCCTACCAATTGAAGCCCAATCGGCAACCCTCCCGAGGTGAATCCGCAAGGCTGGCTGATGCCGGGAAGGCCGGCCAAATTACAAGGTATGGTCAAGATATCAGACAGATACATGCTGATGGGGTCATCAAGGCGCTCACCTATCTCGAAAGCGGGAGTCGGGGCCGTGGCCGACAGCACAACGTCGACACTATCGAAGGCGGCCTTGAAATCCCGGCAAATGAGTGTACGGACCTTTTGTGCTTTCGTATAGAAAGCGTCGTAATATCCGGAAGACAGCGCATAGGTACCGAGCATGATTCGGCGTTTTACTTCGTCACCAAAGCCGTTTTCCCGGCTGGCCGCGTACATGCCGAATAACGAACCGAATGTGGAATCCCCTTTTTTGCGCACACCGAAGCGGACCCCGTCGTAACGCGCCAAGTTGCTGCTCGCCTCTGCGGGGGCGAGGATGTAATAGACAGGCAAGGCATATTCGGTATGAGGGAGAGAAATTTCATGAATTTCCGCTCCTTGCTCCTCGAAGACGGCAATCGCCTCTCGGATCGCTGTCTCGACCTCGGGGTCCATCCCCTCGATGAAGTATTCTTTGGGAATGCCGATCTTCATGCTATCAACTCCGGCTTCCAGGTTACCTGTGTAATCAGGAACCGGTTCATCGGCTGAGGTGGAATCACGGGGGTCGTGACCGCTAACGGCGCCCAGCAAAATGGCCGCGTCTTGGATGTTGTTCGCAAAAGGCCCGATTTGGTCCAGAGAACTGGCGAAGGCGATGAGACCATAGCGCGAAATTCGTCCGTAAGTGGGCTTCATGCCCACGACACCGCAGCATGCCGCCGGCTGGCGTATGGAGCCTCCGGTATCGGATCCTAAAGAAACGACGCAAGATCGCGCTGCAACCGCAGCAGCGGACCCGCCGCTGCTTCCTCCCGGGATGGTTTTCAGGTTCCATGGATTGTGGGTCGGTCCGAACGCGCTCTGCTCGCACGATGAACCCATGGCGAATTCGTCCATGTTCAATTTGCCGAGTATGACCGCGCCTGCGTCCTTGAGCCGGGCCACGGCGGTGGCGTCATACGGAGCTTCAAAATTTTCCAGAAACCGAGAAGCGCAGGTGGTCTTCGCGCCTTTCATGCAAAGGAGGTCCTTGACGGCTACGGGGACACCGAGAAGAGGAGAATCGTCGTCACCGGCGCCGATTTTCCGGTCGGCGGCGCGGGCGGCGCCGATGGCCTCGTCCTCCAGAACGCTCAGATAGGCATGTACCTTCTCTTCGGTTTCATTAATTCGCTCAAGATAGACCCGGGTCAGTTCCTCAGAGGTAAATTCTTTGGCCCTCAGGTTTTCCCTGATTTCCGTGACGTTGAGATAAATCAGTTCGTTCATTCGCACTCCTTGTCGATGTGCCTATCAATCCGTCTTGATTGAGAGAAAACACCAACAGCGGACGGCTCGTCAAACCCGGACCGCCAGAATCTTCATCGGGGCATCGGAAAAAAGCCACTCTCGGTGAGGAGGGCCTGATATTCGATGAGACTCTTTGCCCGTTGAGGTCTGAGGGTTCGTTTTCTCTTCATAGGCACCGGAGTAAAAAAGTGGCGTAACCGAGAAACTGTTTTCCACCGCCGTTGTGGTAGATCTCAAGGTCTTGTTGCCATTTGTTCAGCATATCCTGAGCTTCAAGCGAGTCCGCATACTCAAGCCGATTCTCGATTATGGAACGGGCTTGCGGGGCAAGAAAAGTTTCCCAGGTGTTTTCCGATTCGTGCTCCACGAATTCAACGTCATATCCCTGTTCCCTAAGGTGGACCCGGAATTCCTCCACGTCGATCGGTTCGCAGGGAAGGTAGGCGTCGAGCCATCTCGCCAGTCGTTCGGAGTCGACGTCTTCATCTTCGGGTTTCCAGACCAGGCCGGAGAAGGCGATCCATCCCCGGGGTTTCACTATCCGAGTTAAACTTCTTAATTTGCTTGTTGTACTCGAGGGGTAAGCGGGTCCGCACAAAAGCGCCAGATCGAAATAATCATCATCAAAGGGAAAATCATCACTCGCGTGAGTCAACAAATCTATGAGATGGGACAAATCTTCGAATAAAATTCGTCGTCTTCCATCTTCTACGAACTCGGGGCGATCATCTAGGCCGATTGCCGAACATCCAAACATTTGTGCGAGAGAAATAACGCTTCCCCCCTTGCCGCACGACGCGTCGAAAACCCAAAAATCTGCCGACAAGCCGATATGATCACCAATCTTTTTGAGTGTGTTTACCGAGATGGGAACGAGGAAATGATTGTGTTTGAAACGCTCGAACAAGTCTGGTTGCATAAAGCGGGCTTGAAGGCGGTCTTAAAAAATCGAGAGCCCGATTAAATCGAGCATCAAAATAAGTATGCCCAAACCCAGGATTCCACCAATGATGAGGGCGAACAATCCGAAAAGTTTTCCGTACACCATGACTGCTTTCTCCCAACAATGTGAACAACGGCTATTTCTTTTTGCTTTTTCCCTTTGTTGATGTTCTGGCAGGCTGGGACTTGCTGATTTGCATGAATACCTTGCCATCTTTCAATACTGTAACACTGCCCGTTGACTCGCTGATAGCGAATGATATGGCAGTGCTTACTTCCGTTATACCTGCCCCGGCCATATGACGCGAACCTAACCCGGCGGGCAAATCATTTTCAGGCGCCGCGTTTAGGTGTCTGCCGGCGGCTTCGATGATTCCATCTCCTCGAATGACGAATGCGCCGTCAATAGCGCTGAATTCCTTGATGGTTTCGCGCAGGGCCGGATCCATGATGTTTCTTTGCTCTTCCGGGTATCCATGAAAGGGATTGATTACGAGTTGGCGTGAATACTGAAGCACCAGATCATGGTCTCCCAGAACAAAAAGCGCCCCGCGGGGTTTTCCTTCTCGCCCTTCGGCGCCAAGTTCGAGAGCGAGCGACAAGACTGTTTCAAACACTTTCGGGTCTACGCCATCAACGGCGCTTTGTGTTTCCGATGTTTGGAGCATTTCTTTTTCGCGGTCTAAATGAAAGACCATGAGGGTGTCGATCTCTTCGTTCTCGGGCAAGCCTGAAAGGCAAACCACGGTGTCATGCTGTGTGATGGAACCTTCACTCAAAGCGATGACTACGCCCATCTTGATGATGTCGATTCGGTTGAGGGATAAAGCGGGTAATTGCATTACCCTGCAACCTCGCTTTTCCAATTCTTCGTAGAGGTCAGGGGAACAGGTGGTGGTGAAATGCTCCACGCCCATGGGGAGGTCCATCAAGGCGTCAAGATTCTTCATCGCGTCAGCGTGGATGAAAATTGCTTTGGCCTCCAGTTCATTGCAAATTCGTGAAGCTGCAGAAATGATACTTTCACTGAGGCCAGCTTGTTTTTCGATTGCTGCTCTCACCTTTACCCCTTTCCTTCCAGCGCCACGTAGAAAGTCGTGCCGCGCCGCTCGACAACCAGCAAATTTCCTTTGTTTTCTGCTTTTTTCAGCGCTTCTCGCAACTGGTTCGTATTGGCAATCGCTTTGCGGTTGGCTTCCACAATGACGTCACCTCGGCGTAAACCGGCCATGGCTGCGGGACTATCCGGCAATACGTTGGAGATGACAACGCCTTTCTTGGCTTTTGCCCCGATTTGTTTTCTGATTTCAGGAGTCAGGTTTTGCCCCTCGATACCCAGTTTTTTCTGAAGTGCGGGTTTTGATGTTTTCGCCAGTTCTTCCGTCGATCCTGGCAACTTGCCGACTTGAATTTTGATGTCATGTTTTTTGCCGTCCCGTATGATGCCGACTTTAGCGATAGAACCCGGTTTCAGGTCGGCCGCGGCAAGGGAGAGTTGGCGGGGGTTTTCAATATTTCTCTCATTTATGCTTACGATCACGTCGCCTCTTTTAATACCGGCTTTTTCTGCAGGCGCATTTTCGATCACGTTAGAGACCAGAGCGCCCCGGGTTTCTTTCAGGCTTAATTCTTTTGCCAGAATTTCATTGACGGGTTGAATGGATACGCCCAGAAATCCACGGGTTACCACTCCCTTGCGAAGCTGGGGGAGCAGTTTCTTCGCTATATTGATCGGTATGGCGAAACCAATACCGATATTACCGCCGCCTCTGCTGAAAATTGCGGTGTTGATGCCCACGACGTTTCCATTCAAATCAAAAAGGGGCCCGCCACTGTTTCCCGGATTGATGGAGGCGTCGGTTTGAATAAAATTATCGAATCGGCTAGAGCCGATGACGCGCCCTTTGGCGCTCACGATCCCGGCCGTCACCGTGTGGGATAATCCGAAAGGATTTCCTATGGCCATTACCCAATCGCCCACGCGAAGTTTTTCACTGTCCCCGAGCTTCACCGCGGTAAAAGTATCCCCGGGTTTCGTTTCTACCTGGAGCAGCGCGATGTCGGTTTGGGGGTCGCGGCCCACGACCTTCGCTTTTCGTTTTTTTTGGTCCTTGAAGCGGACGGTTATTTTTGATGCGTTTTCGACAACGTGATTATTCGTTACGACAAGTCCGGTATCAGTCACGATGAAGCCCGAGCCCATGTTTTGCTGCCTGGGTTGTGGGCGCAAATCGCCACGAGGTCCGCGGCGGAAGGGTCCTTCATGAAAACGTCTGAAAAATTCGTTCCACAAATCTCCGGGAAATCCTGGAAATTCACTCCTTGAACTCGCTTCCACCTTTGTTTCCGTACTGATATTCACCACGGCCGGGCTTAATTTTTCCGCCAACCCGGCTAGGGATGGCAGCTTTCCCGCACTGACTGCGGATAGGGCGGTGATCGGCGTGAGAAGCAAGGCCAGGGCAAACAATATCGTGATGATGAGGAAGGTTGAACCCGACGATTTGAATTTTGAAGGATAAAGAGAATTCCGCATTTTTTTCCCTTCTCTATGCATCAAATGTACTGGCGGCAACAAACACCACATCACTGGTTTTAGATATACCAAAGTTCCATCTATGTGAAAATCGGCAAATAGCTGAAAAAAGCTTGATTATTGTTTTGTGTGGATTCAATTGGCGGGAATGGCGTTATTCTCGGGCCGATCACATCGACGCGAAGCGAGTGGAGGGATATTCTCTCCACCGTTAGGAAGAATCCGGCCACGGCGTCACCTGGGAGAGTTTCTTGAAATGATGAACGCATGAGTCTCGAATCCCAAACCATTCTACTCGCCATATCGGCGGCCTTCGTCAGCGCGGCGACAAACATCACCTTCGCGCCCGCCTTGCGGCAGATGGGTTCGTTCGCCCTGGCTCAGTTCAACAACCTGGGCAACACCGTGATGCTGGGGGCCATCGGATTCTGGATGTACGAGCCGGGGAGTTTCCGCTGGGAGGCGCTCGCCTGGTTCGGCGTTCTGGGTGTGATGAACTACAGCATCAACCGCTGGGTTTTCTACACCGGCATGAACATCGTCGGCCCCGCGCGCCACATCACCATCACGAGCATGGTCCCGCTTCCCAGCCTGATTCTGGCCGTCATCTTCCTGGGAGAAGAACCCGGCCGGTGGGTGGTGCTCGGCACGGTTCTCGTCGTCTTTGGAATTGCCGCCGTGAGCTACGAACCCTCGGGCGGAAGATGGTTCCGCGCAGGCGTCGGCTGGTCGCTCACGAGCATGCTCATGCTGGTCGCCAGCGCGTTCATGCGCAAGCAGGGAATGTCGTATATGGCGGCGCCCGCCCTGCTTACCGCGTGGTCGGCCCTGGTCGCCATTCCTACTTCCGAGGCCTTTCGTCATTTTCTTCCAAAGCGTTATTTCGAGTGGGGCTCGAAGCGGTATATACCGCTTCTGGTCTTTGGAACGACGCTCAACGGGCTGATGCAGATACTCATCAACCTCTCGCTCAAAGGCAAGATATCGCTGGCGGTTCCCATCCTGAGCAGCACGCCGATTTTCGCCTTGTGCCTTTCTGCGTTGTTTTTGCGAAACATCGAACGCCTGAATGCGCGCGTGGTGCTGGGTGTATGCATCGCGGTTCTGGGCATCGTGGCGGTGAGCATCGGTCGGCACGGCTAATCTGGCCATGGACAACACGATGGGGGTGGTCTGGGCGCTGGCGGCGGCGAGCATGGCGGCGTTCACGGGGGTTCTCGCCGCGCGGCCCTTGCGGCACATGGGACTGATGTCCGCTACCTTGCTCACCAACATTTTCAACATGCTCGTTCTGGGCCTTTTCGGCTGGTGGGAATACGACCCCGCCGACGTGACCCTCGAGGGCATGCTCTGGTTCGCCCTTTTGGGCGTTACCGCATACAGCTACGGGCGTCTGGTGTATTACAAGGCGATCGACTCTATCGGCCCGCCCCGGCTGATGACGCTCATGAGCACATCTCCTTTGCTCAGCTTGTTGCTGGCCGTCCTTTTTTTGGGCGAGCAGCCCGGTCCGGCCGTTCTGGGGGGTACGGGCCTCGTGGTGGCGGGCGTCATTCTGGTGAGCTACGAACCCGCCCGGGGACGCTGGTTCCAGACGGGGATTCTCTGGGGATTCGCGAGTGCGGTTTCCCTGGGCGTGAGCGTGTTCATCCGGAAAAAAGGCCTGGACGCCATGCCGAGCATCGCGCTTACGGTCGCGTGGTCGAACATGGTGAGCATCCCCATCATCTACAGCCTGAGATACCTCTCCCCGCCGGCGCTGTTCGACTGGGGGCCGCGCTGGGCGGTCGTGACCATCATCGTGGTCGGTGTGCTGAACTCGGGCAATCAGCTGCTCTACAACCTCGCCATCATCAACGCCGAAGTCAGCGTCGTCGGTCCCATCATCGCGTCAATGCCAATCTTTTCAGTGATTTTCACCGCCCTCATGCTGCGCGACATGACGCGCGTACGGCCCCGCCTCGTCGTGGGCGTATGCGTCACGGTGGCGGGGATGGCCGCCGTCGCGCTCGGCCGCTGAGGCGATTTCCGCCCGCTGCTCCCCGCAGTTGCGCGTATATTTCATCCTCGCAAATCCCCGCATTTGCCGTCATCGAGGGGGGCGCGGTACGTGGCAGAATGCCCCTGCGTCGCGATTCGTCGGCGTCA
>CAYTSP010000283.1:0-6222 GCA_964440505.1 uncultured Nitrospinaceae bacterium | reverse complement strand
GCCGCGTAGTTTCGTGAGCGTGACGAATTCCATCAACTGCTCCGCGCGCGCGCGCGCGGAGCAGTTGATGGAATTCGTCACGCTCACGAAACTACGCGGCGAATACGGGGGAAATCTCTCCTACGGACAGCAGAAACTCCTCGAATTCGCGCGCGCCCTGATGACGGATCCCGACCTCATCCTACTCGATGAGCCTGCGGCCGGCGTCAACAGAACCCTGCTCAACAACCTGCTCGACCACATTCACCATCTTCAGGAAGATCAGGGCAAGACGATTCTCATCGTCGAGCACGACATGAACGTCATCATGAACCACTGCGAAAAAGTGTTCGTCCTGGACTACGGCGTGAAAATCGCCGAGGGCCTGCCCGAGGACATTCAGTCGAACGAAGACGTTATCGAAGCATATTTTGGACACAGATAAATGGCGCTATTAGAACTCAAGGATATCAATGCGGGGTACGGCAGAATCCAGATACTCCACGACGTCTCGCTTCATGTGAACGAAGAAGAGGTGGTGGCCGTCATCGGGCCGAACGGCGCGGGAAAATCCACGACCTTCAAGATCATCATGGGCTTCATCAACTACCTCGGCGGCGAGATAGAATTCAATGGCCAGAACATCGTGGGCTTCCGACCCGACCAGATTCTTGGCCGGGGGCTGGGCTACGTGCCGCAGGGCCGCATCGTCTTCAACCAGATGACGGTCAAGGAGAACCTGGAGATGGGCGCCTACATCGAGCGCGATCAGAAGAAGATCGACGAGGCGATGGACTACGTCTTCACGCTCTTCCCGCGCCTCGGCGAGCGGCAGAAGCAGTTGGGCGGCACGATGAGCGGCGGCGAGCAGCAGATGCTGGCCATGGGCCGCGCCCTGATGACGAGGCCCAAGATGATCATGCTCGACGAGCCGTCCCTGGGCTTGAGCCCCCGTTTCGTGACCGAAGTGTTCGAGAAAATCGTGAGCCTCGCCAAAGAGGGGCTGACGATCATGCTCGTTGAACAGAACGCCGCGCGCGCTCTCGAGATTTCGGACCGGGGCTACGTGCTCGAACTCGGCAGAAACCGTTATCAGGGCGGCGGCCACGAACTCCTGAACAACCAGGAAGTCAAGATGATGTACCTGGGCGGCGGCTAACAGACCAACCCTTCCTTTCGCTTGAGATTTGTATTTTCCAGGCCTAATTGGCCTCATGCCCTCTGCTTGATTGAAACTTCTCCCTTTGTTCTCTTATCGCTTGGCCTGCACCTTTGCGCTAGGCTTGCGCTTCGACTCTGTGCTATAAATGCTTGCTCTGCCCGGGAGGATTTCGCGACATGATCCGCGTGAAGATTTGTGGGGTGACGACGGTTCAGGATGCGGAATTCGCCTTGGAAGCAGGCGCTGACGCCTTGGGGCTGAATTTCGTTCCGGGCACTCCCCGGTGCCTGGAGGTGGAGCAGGCGAAGGAGATTGCCGAGGCGCTGCCCGCCTTCGGGACGCGGGTCGGCGTTTTCGTGAACGAACCCCCCGAGCGCGTGATGGAAATTGCGCGTCGCGTCGGTTTGGACGCGGCGCAGCTTCATGGCGATGAGACGCCGGATGGTTGCCGCTGGCTGATAGAGCGGGGCTTGCGCGTGATCCGGGCCTTGCGGGTGAAAGGGCCCGAAACGATAGCGCAGATAGACGCGTTTCCCGATTGCGCCATATTGCTGGACGCCTACGTGAAGGGCGCGCTCGGAGGCACGGGCGAGACTTTTGACTGGGGACTGGCGCAGCAGGCAGCCGTTTCGAGGTCCATCATCCTCTCCGGTGGTCTTAAGCCCGAGAATGTGGGCGAAGCGGTGAGGAGCGTTCAGCCCTACGGCGTGGATTCGAGCAGCGGAGTGGAGGGCGCGGTTTTGGGCCGAAAAGACCCCGAGCGGGTCCTGGGTTTCATCGAAAACGCGCGCGCCGCGATATCCGAACTTGAGGAAATGAAAAGATGAGTGAAATGGTCTCCAGGGGAAGGTTCGGTCGGTTCGGAGGGCGCTATGTCCCGGAAACCCTCATGCCTGCCCTCGAGGAACTGGAAGATGCGTATCAGGAGGCCCGGGGCGACCCGGAGTATCACGAAGAACTCGCCTATTATCTGAGGGAATTCGTGGGCAGGCCCACGCCGCTGTATCTGGCGGAGCGCCTGTCCGATCATCTGGGCGTGCTGAGGGTCTACCTCAAGCGTGAGGATCTCTGCCACACGGGCGCTCACAAGATAAACAACACGCTCGCCCAGGTCCTTCTGGCCAGGAGGCTGGGGAAAACGCGCATCATCGCGGAGACGGGGGCGGGCCAGCACGGGGTGGCCACCGCCACGGCCGCGGCGCTCTTCGGTCTGGATTGCGACATCTACATGGGCGAGGAGGACATCGGCAGACAATCGCTCAACGTGTTCCGCATGCGCCTTCTGGGCGCGCGGGTGATTCCGGTCACCTCGGGCAGCAAGACCTTGAAGGACGCCACGAACGAGACGCTGCGCGACTGGACGGCATCGGTGCGAACGACCCACTACATCATCGGTTCGGTGGTGGGGCCGCATCCGTTCCCGGAGATGATACGCGATTGTCAGTCCGTCATCGGACGCGAGGCGCGCGAGCAGATTCTCGAGGCCGAGGGCCGGCTTCCCGACGCCTGCGTGGCCTGCGTGGGAGGGGGCAGCAATTCCATCGGCCTGTTCCATCCCTTCGTGGACGATGCGGACGTCGAACTCATCGGCGTGGAAGCCGGGGGCCGGGGTCTGGATTCCGAGGAGCACGGGGCGTCCCTGACCGCCGGCCGCGTGGGCGTTTTGCATGGCTGCGAGACGTTCCTGCTCTATGACGATGATGGCCAGATCATTCCGGCGCATTCGGTGTCCGCGGGCCTCGATTATCCGGGCGTGGGGCCCGAACACTCCCATTTGAAGGATTCCGGGCGTGCGCGCTACGTGACCGTCGAAGACCACGACGCGCTCAAGGCGTTCCAGATGCTCTCCGTGCTCGAGGGGATCATCCCCGCGTTCGAGAGCGCCCACGCGATTTCCTATCTGGACCGCCTGGCCGAGGAGACGAGAGAGGCGGGCGAGATGAAGACCGTGGTGCTTTGCCTCTCCGGCCGGGGAGACAAGGACGTTCATCAGGCGGAGGGGCTTTTGACGGAAATGCTTGATGACGAGGAAGTGCGCTGATGGGCGACAGACTGGAAACGTGTTTCGACCGTTTGCGCACAGAGGGCCGGGCCGGTCTTTTCCCGTTCGTCACCGCAGGCGACCCGGACCTGGGCTTCACCCGTGAACTGCTGCCCCTCATGACCGAGGCGGGAGCGGATGGTTTCGAGATAGGGGTTCCCTTCAGCGATCCCCTGGCGGACGGCCCCACCATCCAGCGCTCCAGCATGCGCTCGCTTGCGGGCGGTACCCGCCTGAGCGGCGTCCTGGAGATGGTGGGCGAGGTCCGTGCGGATATACCAGATACGCCACTTGTGCTGATGACGTATTACAACCCCATCATCGCCATGGGCCTGGCGGAATTCGTGCGCGGCGCATCGCAGGTGGGGGCCGACGCCGTCATCGTACCCGACCTGCCGCCCGAAGAAGCGGGTACACTTGTCGGGATCATGAACGATTATCCGCTCGAGCCCGTCTTCATGCTCGCGCCCACGAGCACGCAGGAACGGGTCGAACTGGTGAACGACGTGGGCGGCGGCTTCATCTACTACGTCGGGCAGATGGGTGTCACCGGCGCGCGCGACGCCCTGGATTCGGATTTGGGAGCCACTCTGGGGAAGATCAACCGGGTGAAGAACCGGCCCGTTCTCGTGGGGTTCGGCATCAAGACGCCCGAGCAGGCCGCGGAGGTGGCCGGGCACGCCGATGGCGTCATCGTGGGCAGCGCCCTGATAGACGTCATGGAGTCGGAAGCGTCGCGTGAGGACAAGATGCGGGCGGCTTGCGATTACATCGCCTCTTTGCGGGAAGGCCTCGATCGCTCAAAAACGGTTTCTTGACATTCAATTTCAACATGACGCGTAAGAATCTGTAGATTATTTCGAGGGTAATGCCATGTCGAAAAACACGCTCTACGATAAGGTTTGGGATTCCCACACCGTGGCCAGGCTCGATTCGGGCCAGGACCAGATTTTCATCGGCCTGCACCTCATCCATGAGGTCACGACACCCCAGGCGTTCGGGATGCTCAAGGAAATCGGCGCCGGCGTCGCTTTCCCCGACCGCACGATGGGGACGGTGGACCACATCATCCCCACGCTGAGCCAGATAAGGCCCTACGAGGACGAGCAGGCCGAGAAGATGATGGCCGCCCTGGAGCAGAACGTGAACGAGTTCGGCGTTCGCTTTCTGCACTTGGATTCGGGCAAGCAGGGCATCGTCCACGTCATCGGGCCGGAGTTGGGGCTCAGCCAGCCCGGCATGACCATCGCCTGCGGCGACAGCCACACGAGCACGCACGGCGCGATGGGCTCTCTGGGTTTCGGCATCGGCACGACCGAGGTGGGCCACGTCCTGGCGACGCAGACCCTGGCGCTGAACCGCATGAAGGTGAAGCGAATCGAGGTCACGGGCGCTCTCGGCCCCGGCGTGACGCCCAAGGACGTGACTCTGCGGGTCATCCACGATCTGGGCATCAAGGGCGGCCTGGGCTTCGCCTACGAATACGGCGGCGACGTTTTCGACGCCATGTCGATGGAAGGCCGCATGACGGTCTGCAACATGAGCATCGAGGGCGGCGCCCGCATCGGCTATGTGAACCCGGACGAGACGACGTTCGATTATTTAGAAGGCCGCGAGTTCAGCCCTGAGGGAGAAGCCTGGGAGAGGGGCCTCGCGTACTGGCGGGATATCGCCTCGGGCGAAGACGCGGAATATGACGACGTCTACGAGATTGCGGGCGAATCCATCGAGCCGATGGTCACTTGGGGCATCAACCCGGGGCATTCGGTCGGGATTTCACAGCCCCTTCCCGAGGTGGACAGCTTCTCGGGCGAGGACAGGAAAACGGCGGAACACGGCTATGAATTCATGGACTTGAAGCCCGGCGAGGCGATATCGGGCACGAAGGTCGACGTCGCCTTCCTGGGCTCCTGCACGAATTCGAGAATCTCCGACCTGCGCGAGGGCGCGCGTCTGATGAAGGGCAACAAGGTGCACCCAGGGGTCAGGATGCTGGTGGTGCCCGGCTCGCAGCAGGTGAAGCAGCAGGCCGAGGAAGAGGGATTGCACGAAATTTTCAAAGAAGCGGGCGCCGAGTGGCGCGAAGCGGGATGCTCGATGTGCCTGGGCATGAATCCGGATCAGCTCGTGGGTGCCGAGAGAAGCATTTCCTCCTCGAACCGGAATTTCATCGGGCGTCAGGGCAGCCCGCGCGGAAGAACGCACCTGGGCAGTCCGGCCGTTGTCGCCTCATCGGCGATTGCGGGCTGCATCGCGGACCCCAGAGAGATGGGAGAATCAGCATGAGCGCGAAAAGAATCGAAAAAATCGTGGGCAAGGCCATTCCCATACCCCGGGATGACATCGATACCGACAGGATCACGCCGGCCCGGTTTCTCAAGTCCATCACCTTCGAGGGCATCGAGAAAGCCCTGTTTTGCGATGAGCGCGAGAACACGCCCGATCATCCCGTCGACAACCCCGCTCACAAAGGGGCCAACATGATGTTCGTGGGCAAGAACTTCGGTTCGGGCTCCTCGCGCGAGCACGCCCCCCAGGCGCTCAAGCGTTTCGGCATCGACGTGCTCATAGGTGTTTCGTTCGCGGAGATTTTCGCGGGAAACTGCTTCGCCATCGGCGTTCCGCTCGGCGTGGCGTCGGCGGATGACGTGAATGAGCTGATCAGGCAGGCGCAGGAAGAACCGGAGACGCGCTTCACCGTGGACATCAGGAACGCCACGGTCAGCTACGGCGATCGAGTCATGCCCATCGACATCCAGGAGACGCGCAAGGCCGCATTTTTAGCCGGGACCTGGGATATGCTCGCCAATTTGCGCGGAAACCTGCCCCAGGTCGAGGAGGTGGCGCAGCGCCTGCCTTACGTCACGAATTTCGAGAGCGAAGCGCAATAAGGAGGGGAGTTTTCAGTGAGCAGTTACCAGATAGCGGTTTTGCCGGGCGACGGCATCGGCCGGGAAGTGGTGGCGCAGGCGCGTTCGACCCTGGAGGCGGCGGGCGCGCGCTTTGGCGCGGATTTCGAGTTCGAGGAAGGGCTTTGCGG
>CAYTSP010000282.1:0-15666 GCA_964440505.1 uncultured Nitrospinaceae bacterium | reverse complement strand
CTTCCTTGAGGCCCGGCCTTCTCGCCCGCGTGAAGTTCGACCCTCTGCTGGGCAGGCGCGCGATTAACCTGCCGGTTCACGCTGTGATCTGGGACGGGGATTTGCGCACGAAGACGGGTGCGGTCTTCGTCGTGAGAAGGTTGCAGAGGGGAGGGGGGATGGGTGGCTCCGGACGAGGCGGCCCAGGCATGAGAGATGGCGCTCGCAGGGGAATGGCCGAGGCGAGCGGGCGCGGAGCGAGACGCGGCCCCCCCGGGGGGCGCGGTCCGCGCTTCATGGCGCTGCGCCGCGAAGTGCGTCTCGGCGAGATGATCGATGGGCGAATCGAGATTCTCGATGGCCTTCGCGTGGGCGAGCGGGTTGTGGTGAGCGCCATCAGCCAGTTAAGGGACAGGCGGCCCATCCGGGTCGTTGGGCCTTAAGGCAAAAGGAGTGATCCAATGCTGAGCCGAAGCTGCATCCGGAGGCCCGTGGGCACCATCATGGGCGTGGTGTGCGCGCTGGTGCTCGGCTTCTTCGCGCTCACGCGGCTGCCGGTCGATTTTCTGCCCAGGATTGTCTATCCGCGGATATTCATCGGCATCGATTTCGAGGGGGCCGACCCCAAGGTGGTCGAGGAGCAGGTCACCAAGGTGGTGGAGCGCGAACTCGCCACCACGCAGGGGGTGGTGCGCATCTTCTCGATCAGCCGCGAGGGCGCCGCGCGCCTGTGGATGTTCTTCGACTTCGACCGCGACATCGATCTCGCGCTCCAGGACGCCATCACCAAGTTCAACGTCGCCCGGAGAAACCTGCCGCAGGAGATACAGGATCAGCTCCAGAACACGCGGATATTCAAGTCCGACCCGGCGCAGGTGCCCATCATCGAATACGCGCTGTCTTCCAAGACCCTCAAAGGGCCGCAGCTTCAGACCTGGGCGCGGAAGGTGCTCATCCCCCAGCTCATGACCGTCCCCGGCATCGCTTCGGTGGAGGCGTTCGGCGGCCAGGACGAAGAGGTGCAGGTGCTCGTCGATCTGCCGAGGATGCAGGGTCTGGGGCTCGATCTGCCCGCCGTCTTGAGAAGGATGCGCGCCGAGAACATGGACCTGGCCGCCGGACGGGTGAAGACCCCCCACCGGGAGTATTCGAGCCGTACGGCGGGCAAGCTCAAGAGCGCGGGCGAGCTCTCGCGCCTGATCTTCCCAACGAAGGACGGCCGCCGGGTCTATCTGCGCGATTTCGCAAAGGTTCAGGACGCCGGCAAGGAGAGGCGCATCTTCGTGTGGCTGAACGGTGATGAGAGCGTCAAGGTGGTGGCTTTGAAACAGCCGGACGCGAACACGGTCTCCGTCGTGGACGGTCTGCGCGATAGACTCGCCTTCCTGACGCGCTACGGCATCGTGCCGCCCGACGTCACTCTCGTCCCGATTTCGGATCAGAGTTTCTTCATACGCGCCTCGATCAGGAACGTCCTCTCCTCCGCCCTGGTGGGCGGCACCCTGGCGATACTGGTGGTGCTCTGCTTCCTGGGGAGCCTCAGGCGTACGCTCATTATCGGCCTGGCGATTCCGGTCGCTTCTGTCTTCACGTTTTTCCTCATGTGGGTGCTCGGCTTTACCTTCAACATATTCAGCCTGGGCGGGGTGGCGCTCGGCGTGGGCATGCTTGTGGACAACGCCATCGTCATGCTCGAGAACATTTCGCGCCATCAGGCGGAAGGGGGCGACCCCGTCGAGGCGGCGGAGCGCGGCTCCGCCGAGGTGGAGAGCGCCATGGTGGCCTCCACGCTCACGAACGTGGCCGCCGTGATGCCGTTTCTGCTGGTATCGGGCTACGTGGCGCTCCTGTTCCGCGAGTTGATACTCACCATCACCCTGGCGTTCATATGCAGCCTCGTGGTCGGCCTCACGGTCGTGGCCATGCTCTCCGCCCGGCTCCTGCAAATTCCGATGAGAAGCGGCTTCAGCCGTTTTCCGCTCTTCCGCCTTTTCATCTGGCTCGTAGGTCTCGTGAACCGGTTCTACCGCTTTCTCCTGAGGCCGGTTCTCACCCTCCGCTGGGTGGTCATCATCCTCGCCCTGGCCGTCTGCGCGAGCAGCTATACGCTCGTCGGCAAACTGGGCAATGAACTCCTGCCCCAGGTGGATGACGGGCGCATCTCGGTCGACATCCGCTTCTCGCCCGGCGGCACCCTCGAATACACCAAGCAGGTGACGCGAGAGATTCACGACATGCTCGTGCGCGACCCTGCCGTCGACAAGGTGTTCGCCACGGCGGGGGGGCGTCTTTTCGGGCGCAACTTCTCGCCCTCCGCCTCCCGGGGGAGAATCGACGTGACGCTCAAAGACGGCGTGAGCGTGTTCGGATACCTCAAAAAACTGAGGCCCCGGCTCGCGCGGATGACGTATCCAGACGCGCGGATATATGCCTTCAAGAGCCGTGTGCGCGGCCTTCGCACTTCCAACACCCGGCACAACAAGAGTTTTTCCCTGGGCGTCAGGGGAGAGGCTCTGGCCACGCTCAACCGCATCGCGGAAGAAGTCGTCGAGAAGCTCCAGGGGGTGGAAGGGCTGCACAACGTACAGATGACCGAGGACAGGCCCCGGCCCGAGTTCCGCATCCAGGTGAACAGGGAGCGTGCGGCGGAACTAGGCCTTTCCGTCGAGGACGTGGGCGACACCGTGGCCACGGCGGTGGATGGCTCCATCGCCACGTTCATCAACAGGGTGGATACGCGCGTGCCGGTGCGGGTCAAGTTCTCGGACACCGAGATAAAAAGCGAGCAGGATCTGGCGCAACTGCCCCTGTTTCCGCAGAACCGGAACGGACGCTCCACGCGCCTGCACCACGTGGCGCATATCCGCTACGGGCAGGGCAGTTCGGTGATTCCCCGCACGGACCAGAACCGTCTCATCCAGATAACGGGCGACATCCAGGGCCGCTCTCTGGGTGAAGTGGGAGCGGACGTGCGCGCTCGCTTGAAAGACGTCGACGTGCCGAGGGGCTACTTCATCCTGCCGGGCGAGGATGAGGAGAACCTGAAGAAATCGAACCGCGAGCTTTTCATTCTGGCGCTTCTCGCCATGTTCCTGGTCTACACGGTGCTTGCCGTTCAGTACGACTCGCTCGTAAACCCCTTGGTCATCATCTTCGCCGTGCCGCCCGCGCTCACTGGCGCGCTCGTGGGTCTCTACCTCACCGCTACGCCCTTCGGCTCGACGGTGCTCATCGGCGTCATCCTGCTGGTGGGCATCGTGGTGAACAACTCCATCGTGATGATCGACTACGTCGAACGCTTGAGAGAGCGCGGGATGGAGATAAGAGAAGCCATCATCGAGGGGGCTTCGACGAGGCTGCGCCCGATTCTCATGACCACGCTCACCACCATCATCGCGCTCACGCCTCTGGCGAGCGGCTGGGGGAAGGGCTCGGAGATGCTCAAGCCCTTGGGACTCGTCGTGCTGAGCGGACTCTCGCTCTCCACCCTGTTCACGCTCTTCCTCGTGCCGTGCATCTATCTCGCGGCCCAGAACTTCGTCCGGAGTCTGAGGCGCGCCGTTGGTTTGCGCGAGACGAAATACACCGCACCCGCCGCGTAAGACCGCCGGCAGGATTCATCCTTTTCCTCTGGATTCGCGCATCAAATCCCCGTAGTATCCTCTGCGTCTGAAAAGTGGTTCGTTTTCGATATGGAGAGGGCATGGCGAGAAAAATGATGGGCGATAAGGTGCGCGCGGACGGCAGGCTTCCCGATGAGAACCGGAAAGTGAGCGTGGAGCCTGATTACGTGAAAACCTGCGCGGGAAGCTGCCTCATTTCCGTGGGCGACACCCGGGTCTTGTGCGCCGCCTCGGTGGAGGAGCGCGTGCCGCCCCACAAGCGTGATTCGGGCGAGGGGTGGGTGACGGCCGAATACGCCATGCTGCCGGGCAGTTCCCCCTGGCGGGTGGACAGAGGCCGCGCGCGCGCCGGCCGCAGCCAGGAGATTCAAAGGCTTATCGGGCGTTCGATGCGCTCGGTCGTGGACCTCTCGAAAATCGAGAGGCTTACGATTTACATCGACTGCGACGTCATTCAGGCGGACGGCGGTACGCGGTGCGCCGCCATCACGGGAGGTTACGTGGCCTTGGCGCGCGCGGTGAATACGCTGCTTGCGGCAGGGCGCATCGCCGAATCGCCTATCCGGGAGGCGGTGGCCGCCGTGAGCGTCGGCGTGGTCGGGGGCGCGCCCATGCTGGATTTGGACTATTCGGAAGATTCGGTCGCCGAGGTGGACATGAACGTCGTGATGACCGGCGGGGGCCGCTTCGTGGAGCTTCAGGGAACGGCCGAGCAAACCCCGTTCCGCAAGAGCGATCTGAACCGGATGCTTGTCCTGGCGGAAAAGGGCATACGGGAACTCCTGGAGATTCAGGCGAAATACGCCAAAGTGAAATGAAGATCGTCCTCGCGAGCGGAAATCCCGGAAAAGCGCGCGAGGTGCGCGCCGCCCTCGCTGGAATGGAAGTCGAACTGCTCCTCCCCCCCGAAGCGGGTTTTGAATTCGAAGTCGAGGAAACCGGTTCCACTTATGCGGAAAACGCGCTCATCAAGGCGCGGGCCGCGTGCGAGGCGAGCGGCCTTCCCGCCCTCGCCGATGACTCGGGCGTGGAGGTGGATGCGCTGCCCGGCGAACTGGGCGTCCGCTCCGCACGCTTCGGCGGCGAGGGGCTGGACGATTCGGGGCGAAACGCGCTCTTGCTCGAAAGGATGCGCGACGCGCCCGAGGCGGAGCGAGGTGCGCGCTATGTATGCGTGCTGGCATACGTTAAGCCGGATGGATGGTTCGGTTTTTTCGAGGGGGCGCTGCACGGACGGATACTTCGCACCCCCGGAGGAGAGGGTGGTTTCGGCTACGACCCGCTCATGTATCTGCCCGATCACGGCTGCGCCGTCTCGGAGCTTTCGCTCGAGGTCAAAAACCGCATCAGCCACCGGGGGCTCGCGCTCGCGGAGTTCCGCGCGTGGCTGGCCCGCGAGACGGCGGATGGGGCATAATGCCGGTTGGTTAACGATATTTGTTTGCGGCCGCCTGAGGATGATGGCGGCCGGTAATGAACAGGGCGCCCATGTTTTCATGGGACATGTGAAACAGGAGAGTTCTGATATGTCCAGAATAGAAATGATTCAGCCCGAAGAAGCGGACGCCGACGTGGCCCGCTTCTACGAGGCCACCACCGCCATGCTCGGCCGCGTGCCGCATTCGATGCGGGTGCTGGCCAAGACCCCCCACGTCGCCAAGGCCATGCTCCCCTTCGTGGCGACGCTCCAGCGCGAGGGCGGGGGCAGCGTGCTCAAGAGCAAGATCAAGGAGATGGTGGTCATCAAGACGAGCCATCTCAACGGATGCGCCTACTGATACGCGCACAACACGTCGCTTGGTCAAGCGGCCGGCATCAGCGAAGAGCAGGTGGAAGTCATCGGCACCGACGCCTACATGGAATCGGATCTGTTCACCCCGCGCGAGAAGGCGGCCATCCTGTGGGCGGAGCACGTAACGCTCAACACCGCGCGCTCGAGAGACGACGTTTTCGAGGAGGTGCGCGAGCACTTCTCCGAAACCGAGATCGTCGAGCTCACGATGGTGAGCGGGCTGTTCAACCTCTTCAACCGCTATATGGATTCGCTCGGCATCCCGCTCGAAGAGCAACGAGAAGTCGACAAGATCAAGAAATCCCTCCACCTGGACGGCGGGAAGGTCAAGACCTACTACAAGACGATGGTGGACCACTGGCCGGAGGAATACCCCGAACCCGACGCCTTGGACCCGAACAAGAACGGCTAAAACATCTCACCGAACGAACCGCCCCGGGGCCAAGCCTCCGGGGCGGTTTTTGATTGAAGACTTCTGCATTTCGAAGCAGGGGTTTCGACCTCACTTCTTCTGGGCCCCGCTGGAAATCATCCGCTCGAATCATTCATAATATGTTCGTCGTCGGGTGTGCCCTCTCCATTTCCGAGGTTTCAGGATGAAGCGCATCGTCTGTGTCATCGCAGTGCTCGCTTCTGTTGTCTCCGCAAGTGCTGAGACGAACGTGGAAAGCGTGTTCCACTGCCAAGTGAGCTACACCATCCTGAACGGCTACAAGATAGAGCAGAAGGTTCGCATCACGCTGCCGACCAAGGAGCGGGATCTGGCCGTCTGGCTTGTGGAACGCAAAAAGGGCGAGTTCAAGAAACTGGCCTACCCCATCGGCGGGGAAGGGGAATTCCTCATCACGCGGCCCTTCAACAAGGAAAAGTCCGTCACCTATCCCTTCATCCTCACCTGGCAGCCCTTCGGCCGCTTCCGCCTCACCGGGTTTTTCCTGTCGAGGAGGTATTCGCACACCGTCGTCGTGCGCGACGTAAAAGAGAAAAGAGTCATCGAGATCTTCCCCGCCTTTCCGGCCCACATCGCCACCAAGATCGCGCGCGGTGAGTGCGAGAAGTAGGGGGGATCCGAAGGGGAATAGTCATTGGGTCTTGTTATGAGAGGAGAAATGCAGGTGTTGATGCGAGCCGTTCATCCCGGCGAGATATTGAAGGACGAATTGGCGGACCTCGGCGTCACGCCCACTGAATTCACGCGCCAGATCGACGTGCCGCCCAATAGGGTGAATCAGATCATCAACGGGAAGAGATCAATCACCGGCGATACGGCCCTGCGTCTGGGCCACTGGTTCGGCGTCGAACCCGCGTTTTGGCTCAACCTGCAGGCGCATTTCGAACTCGCCGGCGCCGAGAAAGAATCGGGCGATAATATCCGCCTTCTGCCCACGAGGGAAGATCCACCGCCTCAATCCGCATTGTCGCGTGCGATTTAGGAGAGAAGGGTGGTGCGGGTTCACTCCGGAATCTGCCTCGGCAGGGTTACACGCCGTCTCTCCCGTTTCCTGATTCCTATCTGAAAACCCCGCCTCACAAATAACACCTGAGCAGCCTGATGCTCCTTTCCGCCGCGACCCGGAAGGCGGGTTTCTGGTCGATCTGCACCGAGAGCACGCCCTCGTAATCGATCTCGCGAAGCGCGCGGATGAAATCGCCGAAGTGG
The DNA here is from genome assembly GCA_964440505.1 of uncultured Nitrospinaceae bacterium. Classification (GTDB taxonomy): domain Bacteria; phylum UBA8248; class UBA8248; order UBA8248; family UBA8248; genus Bin107. The sequence goes on along the minus strand of CAYTSP010000282.1, from coordinate 8,612 downwards.
ATGTGGGCCGAGCCCGGATAGCCGCGCGTGGAATCGGCCACGTGCACGTATTCTATCCAGTCGCGCGCGGCGAAGATGGCTCCGGGGATGGAGGCGTCTTCCGAGTTCATCCAGCAGCTGTCGATCATGAGGGCGAGGCCTGCGTGGTTCTCCTCCTTCACGTATTCCATCCCCTGGCGCACGGTGTTGATGAAGTTCGTCTCGTAGCGGTTGTAGGGCTCGATGTAGATTTTCATGCCGCGCGCGGCGGCGTAGTCCGCTCCTGCGGTCATCGCGTCGCGCATCCAGCCGTTCGAGGTCTCCCACATCTCGCCGGGGATGCACGTGCCGCGGAAGCGGCCGATGTTCACGCCCAAGGCGCCGAGTTTCTCGCCCGCATCGATCAGCGAGCGCAGCCGGGCGGCGCCCGCCTCGCGGACCTCGGCGTCGGGGTGGCACATCATCACCCCGTCCTGAAGCTCGCTGGGAGCCGAGCCTATCATCGTCACCGAAAAGCCCGAGCGGGCGATTTCCCCCTCCACCCCCTGGGCGTCGGGATCTTCGGGGTCGCGCATGGCGACTTCGAGCGTGTCGTAGCCCAAATCCTTGAGCACGGCCAGGTTCTCGGCGAAGTCCCCGCGCACGCCCGGCATCAGGGGCGAGCGCACCTCGGGCGTGGTGATCACGTAGCCCACGCTCATGCGGCTGGGCTCGGAGTATTCGGCGGCGTGAAGGGATATCGGCATTTCGTATGTCTCCAGTATGGAAAATCTAGTGAATTTTTCTGGGAGATTACGTCTACGAACGCGTCTTGTCGAGCGGAATAGGTTTATCGCTCAGGAGAAACAGAACGGCCCCCCGAAGCGAGGGGCCTTTAAGCCTATGGCCGGACCAACAACTGAAAGGCGTATCCCGCGACCAGCGAACCCAGTATGCCGCCCGCCAGGTAGATGGCGAAAACTTTTCGTTTCACCAGCGCCCACACGCCGGCCATGGCGGGGACGCACGTGACGGGACCCGCGATGAGAAAAGCCATGGCCGCGCCCGCGCCCATGCCCGCGGCAAGAAGCCCCTTGGTGATGGGGATGGCGGCGACGCCCGAGGTGTAGAGCGGAATACCAACAGCGCTCGCCAGCGGAATCGACCACGGGTTTTCGCTTCCGAGTATCGCGCCTATCCATGCAGGGTCGACGTAGTGGACGATGAGCGCTTCCAGGAAGAACGCCACGGCCAGCCACTTGGCGAGATAAAGGCCCACGCTGCTCGCCTGGGCGGCGAAGCTGCTCAAAGACGGTCTGGGCATTCTGGTGTCATCCTGGTTTTTCCGTGCGCCCGGCGCGACGATGCTCCTCAGTTCGCCATCGAGCCTTCCGCCTCGCCCGATGAGGTAGGTGGCGTACCCCGCGGCCGCACCCAAAACAACCGCGCTGACGAGGCGCGCGACGGCGAAGTCCGTGCCCAGAACGCCGGCAGTGAGCACGAATTTTTCGGGACTCATCAGGGGCGAACTGATCCAGAAGGCCATCACGGGGCCCAGAGGGACGCCGCTTGCCAGCATGGCGGCGATCAGGGGAATGACGCCGCAAGAGCAGAACGGAACCACGGCGCCTACCGCCGCCGCGCCGGTGATGGCCATTCCCTGGCGCTTGTCGAATACCGCTTTTATCCTGTCCGCGTATCCGGCGACGGTGACCCACGCCGAGACCCCCACGCTCAGGAGGAAAAAGGGCGCGATGCCCCAGAAGCTGTTCAGCATGAAGAGGAGGTTTCGTTTGAGCTCGGCGGCGATGAGGCCGGCCGAAACCTCCCGCCACGGCCCCGCCCACAGGATGAGCGCAAAAAGCGCGCCGATAGATAAGAAGCCCCACAGGTAGGGGGAGGTCCACCTGAATTTCGGCGCAGGCTCGCAACAGGAAGCGTCCCCGGCCGGGGATGCGGGGCCGTCGGACGCAGGGGCCGTTTTCACTTCGGTGATCATGAAGATAACTCCTTGGCGGCGCGCACGAGTTTTTCTATCGCGCGAACTATCTCTTCTTGTTCCTCGGGGGGAAAAGCGTCCAGAAGCGCGCCGTCCTCGAGCGCGCAGTCTTGCGAGATGGCGGCATGAAGCGCTGCGCCCGCCTCGCTCAGTACCAGGCAGCATACGCGGCGGTCTCCTTCCTTCATGCAGCGCTCGATCAGCCCGCGCTCGACGAGCGGATCCGTGCAGCGCGTCACCCCGCTCGGGGTGAGGCGCATCTCTCTGGCGATGACACCCATGGGGAGGGGCCCCGCTTCCGCGTCCGCGAGCATGTGGAGGAGCGTCCACTGGTTGTGGGTGATGTCGTGGCAGCACACCGCCTCTCTGTCGGCGGGTTTTTTCTGGTGAAAGAGGCTAACGAGCGCCACGTGAAGGCGCGCGCCGAGGTCGTGGGTTTCGAGTGCTGCGCCTTCGCAACAGGTTTGAGGCGTGGTGTCCATTCTGTTCAAAACTCCTCTATGAATTCATTATCGAGTCTTCTCGGCTTAAAGCAATCGCCGGACAATACTTTGTAATTTTCATCAAATATCTTTTTTTTCAATATTTGACTATATCAAATATATTCGTATTCAACTTTTTTGTCAAGTGGTTTTCATTTTTTTTGAAAGTAGAGAAGCTTCAGGGGGCGATATCGGCTTGTTCCATCTCATCGCCACCCCTATACTCTGGATGGTTTTTTCAGCGTTTCATCGGGCCGCTGCTGCGCTTTTTGTCTTGCGGGTCTAAAAGAGGAAGATTATGAAACCCATGACTTTCGATGAAATCACCGAGAGTAGCGCTACAGGGCGGGTTGCGGCGATTTATGAGGATATGCGTCAGGTTCTCCGCAGCACGCAGGTGAACCTCATCTACCGCACGCTTGCGGTGCATGAGGAATACTTTTGCGCGGCCTGGGATGCGCTGAGGCCCAACGCCTCGATCGTTTATTTCGAGCGCTGCGCGGACAACCTCAGGATGCGGATGGCTCCGCCCATGCCGCCCGACGTTCCCGACGTGGGCGAAGAACTGGAAGATGATTGCGGCTACTCGCCGGAAGACATCGACGCGGTCGACGGCGTCCTCGACATATACAACGACGCGAATCCCAAGAACCTCATTCTCGCCGCCGCCTTGAAGGGTGCGCTCAACGGTATGAAGATCGGCGGCATCCGGCCCGGTTCGGAAGCGGACACCGATGCCCTGCCCACCGGGCCGCCCGCCACCATGCGTGCGGAAAGCCTCGTGGACCCGTCCGCCGCCGATGATTCTCTGGGCGCTTTGTTTCAGGAGATCCGCGAGGCGACCGGGGGGCTGGGCAGCGTCTGGCGCGCTCTGGGGCATCATCCCGCCTTTCTGGAGCGCGTCTGGCCGTTCTTGAAAGAAGAGATGGCGAAGGCGGGATACCGGATCACCGTCACCCAGGCGCAAGGAGCAGCGGCGGCGGCGGCCCAGGAATTTCCCTTCCCTGTCGAGTTGAGCAAAGAGCGCGTGGCGGCGCTTGGGCTTTCCGAGGGCGAGATCGACGTGATCGATCAGAAGCTCGATCGCTTCATCCACCTCATCCCCAGGACCAACACCCTGGTTCTTCTCATGAAGGCGGCCCTGGTGGGCGAGGGCAGGGTGCGCAGAAAACCCTTCGAGGGGGAATAGGATTTTTCGTTTCGCCTGCCCGGGGAAATGAAAATGGCCCGAGCACCGCTGGACATTTCCGGCGGTTTCCTTATACTGAAGCGCTCAGTACAAAATTTGGGGAGAAGGGGGCGCTCGCGGGGCGGGGCCGGAAGGCCCCATGCGTGTGTTTTCCTGCTCACCTGACCGCGTGATCCTCTTCTGCTGCATCTTCCCGAATCCTGCCGGGCGTATCGCTGTTCTTTTCCCCTCGTGACCTCTTTTCCAGGATTGGCTTCCTCATCGAGGCGTTGTTGACGATCTCGATTTATGATATTTTCTTTTGCCTTTCGGGTGGAAAGCGGCGCCTGCGAATGGGTCGCCACGGAAGAGTCGCCGAGTCGGGCGCCCGTAGCTCAGCCGGATAGAGCAACGGACTTCTAATCCGTAGGTCGCAGGTTCGAATCCTGCCGGGCGTACCATATTTTTTGGTAATCGCGGCGCTCCTCTCTCCGATGCGAGGCCACGCGCAGGTGAGGGGGATGAAAACATGGTGGGTGTAGCTCAGTGGTTAGAGCGCCGGGTTGTGGCCCCGGAGGTCGGGGGTTCAAATCCCCTCACTCACCCCACAGCGTTCACATTATCTTGAGCGGAACCTGGCTTCCGGACAAGACCAACGGATATCACGCGCCCGTAGCTCAATTGGATAGAGCGTCGGACTTCGGATCCGAAGGTTGTAGGTTCGAGTCCTACCGGGCGTGCCACCTGAAAAACATGAGAAACATCACACAGTCAAGAAAATAAGAGCGTTCGGAAATTGCGATTGTGGTCTACGGCGCCTTCGCCCGGTACGGTGTGCCCCTTTGGCACACAGACCCTGAAGCATACATCCCGAGACACTTTACTTCCCTGGCGTTATCGTCATCAGCGCACGGGGAATTGCTGGTCTTCAAGAATTTTTTCGACCATTCATCCGGGTTCGTGTATAATTCGGTTTCATCTGCGATGAGGATCCAATTCGCTCGATTACATTTTCCAATCATGACCCATGGGAGACAAGGAGATGAAAAAACTGCTGATTGCGATGGCTTTGGTTTTACTTGCAAGCGCGACGGCCAGTGCCGAAACAATCAAGCTGGGCGTCCTGTTTGGTTATACGGGCCCCATCGAATCCCTGACGCCGGGCATGGCCAAGGGCGCCGAATTGGCGATCAAGGAAGTCAGCGACAGCGGCGCCCTGCTGGGCGGCGCCAAGGTGGTTTCGGTCCGCGGCGATAGCACCTGCACCGATTCCGCAGCCGCCAGGGCGGCGGCCGAGCGTCTGGTGACTTCGGATAAGGTCAACGCCATCGTCGGCGGCGACTGCTCGGGCGTCACCATCGCCGTACTGAAAAACGTGGCCTTGCCCAACGGGGTCGTGATGATCTCCCCCTCGGCGACTTCGCCGGCTCTTTCCACCATCAAGGACAACGGCCTGTTTTTCCGCACCGCTCCCTCCGACGCCCGGCAGGGGCAGGTCATCACCGCCGTTTTGAAGGAAAGGGGCGTCAAGTCGGCGGCCCTGACTTATACCAACAACGACTACGGCAAGGGTCTGGCCGACAGCATCAAGACCAACTTCGAGAAGGCCGGCGGCAAGATCACGATTTCCGCGGCGCACGAAGACGGCAAGGCGGACTACACGGCGGAAGTCGGCGCCCTTTCGGCCGCGGGCGGCGATGTTCTGATCGTTGCCGGTTACCTGGATCAGGGCGGCAAGGGCATCATCCGGGCGGCGGTGGATACCGGCGCGTTCCAAACCTTCGTGCTGCCCGATGGGATGATCGGCGAGAGCCTGCCGAAGGCCATCGGCAAGGCGCTCGATGGTTCTTTCGGCACCGTCCCAGGCACGGACAGCCCGGGCGCGGCGAAGCTCGGCGCGCTGGCGAAGAAGGCGGGCTTCAAGGGGGGCACCCCGTTCGTGCCCGAGTCCTATGACGCCGCGGCCTTGATTCTCCTGGCCATGCAGGCGGCGGGTTCGAGCAAGAGCGCGAAGCTCAAGGACAAGGTGATGATGGTCGCCAACGCGCCGGGCGAGAAGATTTATCCCGGTGAGTTGGCCAAGGCGCTCAAGATTATCGCCAAGGGCGGCGACGTCGATTACGTGGGCGCCTCGGCGGTCGAACTGATTGGTCCCGGCGAGAGCGCCGGCAACTACCGCGAGATACTCGTCAAGGGCGGGAAAATCACCACCGCGCGGTACCGCTAGACCGGGCTATCTCTTGGTGATTCGCTCCAGGAGAGACGACCGGATGATGCGGCCGGGCGTACTTTGTGGATCTCATGATCTCGGTCGTTGATCTGCATATGCACTTTGGCGGCATACGCGCCGTCGATGGGGTTTCCCTTTCCATCGACGGCGGCCGCATCACCGGCCTCATCGGTCCCAACGGCGCGGGAAAGACCACGCTGTTCAACGTCATCGCCGGGGTCCATCGCCCCACGTCGGGCAGCGTTTTTCTGGACGGGGAGAACGTCACCGGTCTCAAGCCGCATGAATTGTGCGCCATGGGTATGCTGCGCACCTTTCAGATCGCGCAGGAATTCCCCACCCTGACGGTGCGCGAAAACCTCATGATGGTGCCCTCAAGCCAGTCGGGAGAAAACCTTCTCGGCGCCTGGCTGCGGCCCGCGTTGGTGCATTCCGAAGAGGAGCGCGTTTGGGCCAAGGCCGAGGAAGTCATCGAGTTTCTTCAAATCACACAAGTGGCCGACGAACTGGCCGGGAACCTCTCCGGCGGCCAGAAGAAACTTCTGGAGCTTGGCCGCACCATGATGGTCGACGCCAAGGTCGTTCTTCTGGACGAGGTGGGCGCCGGGGTGAACCGCACCCTGCTCAAAACGCTGGGCGATGCGATTCTCCGTTTGCAGCGCGAGCGCGGCTATACGTTCTGCATGATCGAGCACGACATGGATTTCATCTCGCGCCTTTGCGATCCGGTGATCGTCATGGCCGAGGGCGCGGTTCTCGCACAGGGCTCCGCCGAGGAAGTGAAAGCCGACGAGCAAGTCATCACGGCCTATCTGGGCGGGCGCCGCAAAGACAAGCCGAACCGGGCCGATGCCGATGAGTGATTCGGAAGATTATCTCATCGGCGAGAACATGACCGGCGGCTACGGCGGACCGGACATCATTCACGAGTGCACCATCGGCGCCCGATGCGGAGAAATCACGGTCATCGTCGGCCCCAACGGCTCGGGCAAATCCACGGCAATGAAAGCAATCCTGGGCATGTTGGAAATGCGCGGGGGGTCGGTACGCCTGGATGGCGAGGACATCACCGGCCTGAAACCCCAGGAGCGCGTCGCCCGAGGCATGAGCCTGGTGCCGCAGACCGGAAACGTCTTCACCTCCATGACGGTGGAGGAAAACCTCGAGATGGGGGCCTTCATCCGCGAGGACGACATTGCGGACACGATGGGGCAGGTATTCGACCTCTTCCCGGTTCTCAAGGAGAAGCGCCGCCAGCTCGCGGGCGAACTCTCCGGGGGCCGGCGCCAGCAGGTGGCGGTGGGCCGCGCGCTCATGACCCGCCCGAAGGTGCTGATGCTCGACGAGCCCACGGCGGGGGTCTCGCCAATCGTGATGACCGAGTTGTTCGAGCAGATACTCTACATCGCGGGCGACGGCATCGCCGTTGTGATGGTGGAGCAGAATGCCCGCCAGGCCCTCGCCATCGCCGACAGGGGTTACGTCCTCGTGCAAGGGCGGAACCGTTATACCGACACCGGCCCGGCCCTGATGATGAACACGGAAGTCCGCCGGGCGTTCTTGGGCGGCTGAGGCGATGGACGGCTTCCTGAACGCGCTGATCCTTTTGTCGAACTTCGTCATCGTTCCCGCCATGGCTTATGGAAGCCAACTGGCGCTGGGCGCACTCGCCGTCACTTTGATATACGCCATCTTGCGCTTTTCGGACTTCGCCCAGGGAGACACCATGGCCTTCGGGGCCATGGCGACCATCCTGCTCACCTGGGTGCTTCAATACTGGGACGTTTCGATCTCCCCGCTGCCGACCGCCCTGCTGGCCCTGCCGTTCGGCGTCCTCTGCACGGTAGGGCTTTGCCTGTTGATCGATCGCTGGGTGTATCGTTTCTATCGCCGGGTGAAAGCGAAGCCCGAGGTGTTGATGATCGTCTCGGTCGGAGTAATGTTCGTGTACAACAGCGTGGTGCGCTTCATCATCGGGCCCGGCGATAGGTGGTTCGTCGACGGGGAGCGCTTCATCATCACGGCGCCAGACTTCAAGCGCCTGAGCGGTTTGAGCGAGGGGGTCGCCTTCAAGACCACGCAGGGCCTGACCATGTTTACGGCTATAATCGTGGTGGCGGCGCTTTTCTGGTTTCTGAACCGTACGAGTACGGGCAAATCCATGCGCGCCTATTCGGACAACGAAGACCTGGCCCTGCTCTCGGGGATCGATCCGGAACGGGTCGTGCGGACCACCTGGATCATCGCCGCGACGCTCGCCACCATCGCCGGCGTCCTGTATGGCCTGGACAAGAGTTTCAAGCCGTTCACTTATTTTAATCTTCTGCTGCCCATCTTCGCCGCCGCCATCGTAGGCGGTCTGGGCAACCCGCTGGGCGCAATCGCCGGCGGCTTCACCATCGCCTTCTCCGAAGTGGCGCTCACCTACGCCTACAGGAAATTCCTCGCCTACCTCACGCCGGGAGAATGGGCGCCGCAAGGGTTGGTGCAACTGCTGTCCACGGATTACAAATTTGCGGTTTCCTTTGCCATTCTGGTGCTGGTGCTGCTGCTCCGGCCCACCGGTATTTTTGGACGCAAAGCCACATGAAGCCTTCGACCCGCAAAAGAGAGAACATGCGCGTCATCCCCATGTTTGCAGCCATGTTCGCGGCTCTGGCTGTGGTCGGCGTGTTCCAGAGTTGGCCGCTGGCGCTGGCGATTCTGAACCTCTGCCTCATATCGGCCGTGATGGCGCTCGGCGTCAACATACAGTGGGGCTACGCCGGACTCGTG
>CAYTSP010000281.1:0-2747 GCA_964440505.1 uncultured Nitrospinaceae bacterium | reverse complement strand
CGCGGCTTCGCCGCTACTCAGGGTGAGGCGGAGAGGGGTTTTCAACAGCCCCGGAATGCGCGCCCGGCGCAATTTGATGTAAGATAGGCGTATTCCTTACATGGAGAGACCGTGCACCCCCTGCATCTGCTGGCGATTGGGTACATAGCGGGTTTGTTGACGGGCGTGGTTTCCTTCGACTTCGAGCGGGGAGACGCCGTCTCCACCCTCACCGCTATGCTTGTCTTGGCCTTCTCGATTCTGCTCGCCATGAGCCGCCGTATCCGGGGAAAAACCGAGAGCTTCCTCGCGGCGCTTCTCGTCCTCGCGGGGCTCATCGCCTCTTTCGCCGTTCCCGCGCTCCATCGCCACCTCACGCCGAACCACCACCTTTTGCAACGCATTCCCTACGAGCGCATGAACGTCACGGGCCACCTCTCCCGGCCCGTGGAGCGAAACGACGGCGAGACGCCCAGACCGCGCATATACATCGCCGTGGAGCGCGCCCTCATCCGCGGCGTCGAGGTCCCCATGACCGGCGTCGTGCGGATCACGCTGGCCTCCCGTCTCGAGCAAATCCCCGAAGTCGGCGACAGGCTTCTCATCCGGCGCGTGCGCTTAAAACCGCCTGAGCGCTTCAAGAACCCCGGCGGGTTCGACTACCGGGAATTCCTGCGCCTCCGGGGCGTCCACGCCGTCGGCTACAGCGGGGTGAAGAATGTTCACCTCCTGGAAACAAAGGAGAAATGGGGCTGGCGGCGGCTTTTGTTCCAATTCCGGGAGCGCATGAGCGCCCACATACACGCCGTCTACCCCGAGCGCGCCGCCGGCCTCATCGAGGCGATGACCATCGGCCTGCGCGAGGGGCTCGACCTTGATCTCAAAGACGCCTTCAGGAGATCGGGGGCTGCACATCTGCTCGCCATCAGCGGTCTGCACGTGGGCTTCATCGCCGCTTTTTTCTTCTTCTCTCTCCAGGGTCTTCTCCGCAGATTTCCGCCGAAATTCTTTCCGTTACGCCCGTTCGTGCTCACGCCGTCCAAACTCGCATCGCTCGGCGTCATCCCCCTCGTGATTCTCTTCGCGCTGCTGAGCGGGGCCCGGATATCCACGGTGCGCGCCACGATCATGATCGTCGTTTATCTCCTCACCAGGCTCCTGGAGCGGCCCGGGACGGCGATTCATTCCGTCCTTCTCGCCGCCCTGATCATCCTGCTGGCGGAGCCCGATTTCATCCGGGACGTGGGGTTTCAACTCTCCTTCGTGGCGGTGAGCGCCATCATCCTGGCGGCGGACAGGCTCCCGCGGCCCGAAGCGCGCCTGAGAATCTGGGAGAAAGAATGGTGGTTCGCGCGGGCGCATCAGCTCGCCATCATCCAGCTGGTCGTCACCGCGGCGATCACGCCGCTCACGGCGCTGCATTTCCATCAGGCGCACCCCATCGGCCTGATTGTGAATTTCCTGCTCATACCGGTCGCCTCGCTGCTCGTTCCCCTCTCCTTCGTAACGAGCGCCCTCGCCGCCATCATACCTGCGGCCGGAGCCGCGCTCCTGTTCCCCGCCGCCTGGCTCACCGGCGCCCTCGCGCAATTCATGATTCTCGTGTCGACTTACTCTTCTGAAATTCCCTGGGCCGGCATCGTCACGCCGAGCCCCCAGGCCTGGCTCATCGCCTCCGTCTACGCACTCATGGCCCTGGCGTTGCGCTCGAGGCGCGCGCGGCGGCGGAAACTCGCATGGGCGGGCGTGTGCTGCCTGATTTTTTTCCTCCTGCTCCCCGGCACCACGACACAGGCCTCAGGGCCCAGGCGAACCACGCTGTTTCTGCCCGACGCCGGGAACGTGGACGCCTTGTTCTTGCGCCTCCCCGACGGAAAGGGCCTGGCGGTCGACGCCTCAGGCAAGCGGGCGGGCGGCTTCAACGCCTGGGGAAACGTGCTCGCTCCACTCATGCGCCGGGAGGATGAGCTGAACTGGCGTACGATGCTCAGCCTCTCCAGATATCCGAAAGACAGGCTCGCCGCGAACGCGTTCGCCACAGGCATACGGGTCGACAACCTGCTTCGCATCAACGACTTTCGCGCTTCCGCGCCATATCGCTCCCGTTTCGGCAAGCGGCGCCACTCTCCCCGCGCCATCTGGCGGATGAGCGGAGGCGGGGCACGGGTTTCCCTGCATTCGTGGAGAAAGGGCGCGATGGGTTTCGAGGTCGAAAACGCCCGCTCCCGCTGGCTGCTCATGCTGCCCTCGAAATACCCGGCGTTCAACGCAAGGTGGTTTCGGGGGAAGAGATACGACCTCGTGCGCCTGCCCGAGAGCCTGCTCAGAAAACGGGAAGTGCTCGACTGGCTCGAAGCGCGTCCGCCACGCGCCGTCGTGGCCGCTCCCCAAAGGGTGAAATGGATGCGGACCGGCCCGTGGCGGGAAACGAGGAGACGGCAGAGAAGACTGGGGGTCTATCGCCCCTGGCACGGCGGGATGCTCCGCGTCCGGGCGGGCGGCGGGGCGGATGCGCCGCATCTTTCCATAGAACGGTTCCGCGCGGCCGGACCCTGGCCCGGCAGTGGCGCCGCGCGGTGGGTCGCGTTTCGAAGGAGTCTCGCACCCGAATTTTCAAGCCGCGGAAAGAGGAATCGACGGGCCGCCTACACCAGGTGAACCGAACCGAGGTTGTTGGAAAAGCCTCGTTGGGGGACATTGCCTTTAGCGGGAAGGCCGCTCTCGCGCGAACCCCCGACCTCCCTCGTCGGAACCAACCCCCCCTACCC
>CAYTSP010000280.1:0-11866 GCA_964440505.1 uncultured Nitrospinaceae bacterium | reverse complement strand
AGAAAGGCCCGCCCCGGCGCCCAGATAAGGCGTAAACCGGCTGCCCCGAAGGGAGAAGTCATAGTAGGCGTTCAATGAGAGGGTGCGCGTCGTCAACTCGTCCACCCCATGCTCGGATCGGCTCTCATAGTCGCTGTCTTCGGCAGCTACCCTGGGGGACCCGTCCAGGTAGGTAATGCCGGTGAATTTCTGATCCATGTCGTTTTTCCGCTGGGACAGCGCCAGTTCCAGGCGTAACGCGCCGAAGGCGCGGCCGATGAAGACCTCTAACACTGCGCCCTCCTCCGCACCGAGATCATAGTACCACCGGTAGCCGTCTGGTCTGCCACCCTCAAGGCGGCTGCAGTCGTCTTCGGGGTAGCAGACGTTATCGCGGTTGTAGCCCGCCTGCTTGGCGCCGGTGGTCTTGCCCGCCCCGACGCCCGCGCCCATGTACCAGCCCGAAGGCCTCGTATACTGAGCGGCGCCCGCTCCCGTCGCACCCATAATGGCGCATATCGAAAGCGCAGCAGCGAAGGCGCACAGTTTCTTCGGCAATAATCGCATATCCTGTCTCCCCAACCGGATATTCGCTCGGAATTGCGGGGTCAAGGACTTCTAAAATCTCTCCCGCTCGGTGAATATTGATTCTTCAAAATGGGGAATGGGAACCAATACCACCGAGCGGGGAGAGAAAATCATGGACATTATACGGATTTCCAGGGAATTTTCTACCCGAGCATCGAGCAGCTTGAGTAATGGCGCTTCAGCGATATGCCGCATTGCCCCTGCTGCGCATCAATCGACTCGGTACCCCGCCGCATGCGTCATCGGGGTCATGATTGCAAGGCGGGCTCCTCTCGCGGTGGCGGACTTCGACACCGTGGGCGTGATGACGCATACCCCGACGGTTGATGGTACGGATAAATCCGGGCTGAAGCGTTTGCTGAGGCGTGTTCGACTCGTTCATCGAAAGTCGCACGAGATTTTCGGCTTGCCACAGAGCGGCAGGGACGAAGCGCCGCGCGACCGTCTGGTTCTCTTCTACCGTGACGGCACCGAAATCCGTTTCCATATCCGCGAGAACGCCTTTTTGTTCGGGAGACCTCAGTATGGGAGCAGGCTATGCGCCAGAGCAGCGGTTTTTCTCTTGCGACGGGCTGGCGATTCGGGTCGCCGTCAAGTTGCTGAGCGGCGATGAAGACCTGCTGGTGGGAACTGGTGATATCCCGGCATCGATCCGGGCGGAAACCTCGGGTGAACTGCCTGGAGCCGCTGGTTCTACGCCGCTACCGTGGGGCGCTTCTTGCGAAGGCGCCGCTACCTTTTCGAGGCCTTGCGCATCTTTCCCGTCCCTGCGAGACATCGGCCTCGCGCGTTTTCCTCATGGCGGAAACGGGGTTTTGGAAAACCTCCGGGAAGGACGATAGATACCGGGGGCGCAGGAGGCGTGCTCAGCCGGATTCGCCCGTGACCCGGTTCACCGGACCGGTCGGTCCCGAAAGGGCGCATCCCGATTTGCCCGAACCGCGCTCCGAATCCCGGCTGCTCATGCGGGAAAGCGGCGAATCCACGCGCTGGCGATAAACCGGATGGAACTCCGGCCGTGGTTCGCTTCCGCGTTTTCGGCAGTCCCCCGTTCCCGGGACGAAGCTCCGGGCATATCCCGCCGAACGCCGTTATCGTTTGCCCCCGAAGGCAGCGGAGATATCGTGTCTCTCGAGAACGCCGCCCATCCCCTCGTGACGGGCGCCGAAGAATGCGCCCGTGATCGTGCCGAGTTCCTTCCCCGACCACTGGTAGCCCGTCCCCCTTCCGCCGGGCAACTCGATCGTTCTGTACTCCGAATCCGCCCGCCGGAAAATGTCGCCCGGCTCCTCCACGCGCACCACATATCGCAGATCGCCGTCTGACCACGTCGCGCCGCTCTCGAAACGCATTTCGGTGAAGGCGAGCTCTCCGCGGAAATCCTCCATGCGCAGGGTGAGCGAGGAATCGCCGACGACCCCCCTGCCTGCGGGCGTGACGCCCACGAGCGCGCCCCTCCATGTCACGCTGCCCGAGAGCGACGGGTTATCCCCCAACGTGGTCGCAGGCTTCGGCCCGAACGCCCAGGGCTGCGGCAGGCCGTTCCGGAACGCGACGCCGAAGGCAACCCCTCCCGCACCGGTATCCAGGTCCCCGCGCAGGTGAAACGACGTCTCGCTCCAGGGTCCCAGGCTTTCCGCATCAATCTCCCCGGGCGAGGCGCCGGGCCGGAAGCGGGTGTAGGCCGCGAGAAGACCTTCCCTGTCGATCGGGAAAATCAGGGCGCGCGGCGCAATCCCGTGATAAAACCCGACGTCGTTCATCACCGAGTCGAAGCGCCGCGAGTCGGTGTGGCTTGCGAATCCCATCGCGTGGAGCAGTTCGTGGAGGAGTACCGTGACGACGTCCGCGTCGCTCAGGGAGCCGACCAGTTCCGGGTCGAGGATGACCTTCGAATAGAGGATGCCTGACTCCGAGACTTCCCACGCCGGCGCGGTCTGGTCCTTGACATAGTAGTTTGGATTTCCCCTGCCCAGTTCCAGCGGATCGGCGCCCTCGGGGTAGAGGGGGTCCGTCTTGGGAATGAAGTGAACCAGTATTTCCCCCGAAATTCCCGAACCAGATGTGTTGCCAGGCTTCAAATGCGCGTCGAACCTGATCTGCCTCCCGAAGGGCAGGGCCGTGTTGAGGATCGCGACGGCGTGCCGCGTGAGGCGCGCGAAACGCGTGGAACCCCCGCGGGTGTGCGGCCCCTCCGCCAGACTCACCACCATGGTCTGTGTATCGGGGTAGGTCGCGAGTCCGCTCACGCTTCTCGCCGAGGTGTTGTGCCGCGCCGCCGTGCGTACGTACTCGACGACGTCCGAAGCGCTCACCCCGTCGCGTACGTTTCCCCTCGAAAGTGCGGCCCCGCCTCGCGCGCCCGCCGCGGATAGAGCTTCCGCCGGTGGCGCGACGTCGGCGCCGACGCGCACGGATTCACCGAATTCCAGCACGGGAGCGCCCGGCCGGAATGTGTCCTGGTACACGTAGGCGCCGAATGGAACATCAGGAGGCAGTAACGGATTCTCCTCCGCCGGCATAACCGCCGGAGGGGGGGAAGCGCTCCCTCCGCCGCAGCCGCCAAGAACGGACAGAGCAAGGAGAAACAACGTGAGGCGCAAGAAATGCAATATAATAAAATTCCTTCGCACTCAAAGGTTAGTGTGTATGCATAATATCTAACCAGAAAAAAAAGACTGCCCACTCTTCCGATTAAACCATAATCAAGGAAGAGTGGGACGGTCCCTTTTTCTCGTTCAGCATCTACTCCTAAAAAGGCCTTCAAGAAGAGCGGGGGTTGCCCGTTGTTCCCGCGATCCCGGCTCGAGGACTCAAACTCATAGCAAGGTGCGGTACAGTTTGCTTATCACGAGGGAAGCAACCAACGGGAACCCCCTTTTTCGCTCTCCTTCTCACGCCTCGGACCCCGGGGCCGTAAAGCCCCGCCCCGGGGCAAAGCGCTCTAAACCCTACTGCTCGTTTTGCTTGTTTGCGCCGAACGCGCCGACCATCCTGCCAATGGTGCTGAACTCGGAATAGAAGGTGCCGGTTACAGTGGTCGGGATGTTGCTGCCGTCTCCGCCCGGGGGGTTTCCGGGTGCTTCGTCGTACATGGTGCCGCTCCAAGAACCGGACGCCGACGCCTTGTTGCCGTCGATCGACCAGACCGTGGCATCACTGACGGGTGCCGTGATCGACCCATCTGCAGTGCCCAAGGCGCCACGAGCCAGCGACACGCTCCAGCCCGGATCCTCGGACCTGTCGTTCAGCCGGAAGCTGTCAATCGTGCCGGTCACGCCGGGGTTGGTGCCACTGAACGTGGCTTCCAGGGTGGCGTCCGCCGTGAAGTGGCCGCCGTTGCCCGTGCCGTCAAGCGGATTGCTCATGGCGAACTTGCCGGCAGCCTTGCCGACATATCTCGCCGAGCCGGTTATTTCGGTTAAGTTTCCTGCCGTGTCGAGGCCATCCGTGCTATCGCCAGGGTCGGTTCCAACTCTACCCGCGAATGCGCTGGCGGCCGTCGGCCCGCCTTCATTGTCCTTGCTCACCCACCATCCGAAATACAGGTAGTGGGCATCGGGACGGGACACCATCGCGCCGGCGTCGGGCTTGAAGGTCCAGGTTCCACCCAAGGCGCTCGGGCTGCCCTTGCCGTCATTGGTCGAAGTGCAAGTCCCCGTGCAGCTGTACTCGCCCGGCGCGCCGTCATAGGTGCCGCGGACTTTGAGCGCGATATTATTGGAGGGTATCGGGTGACTCTGGGTGCCGCTGTGCAAGAAGACGCTGGCCATGACGAGCGTGGGCGCAGTTTCGTCCACAGCCACCACACCATCCGCCAGCGTATGTCCTCCTTCGGCGAAGGGGATCGATTTCGCGGGGCCTCGGTTCGTGTAGACCCTGGCTTCGTTTGTGACCTTCGAGGCGCCGGTACCCGTGGAAAGGGCATAGTCCATGCCCGACCAGACGCCCAGCGGCCCGGCGGAAGCGCCGGCCTTGAGGACCACGGGACCAGGGTCTGTGGTGAGCGCTCCCGCGCCTGCAGCAGCATCAATCGTGAGTCCAGCCGCGGCCAGGGTAGTAGGTGCGCCAATGTTAGCCAGCGCGCCCGTGGTACCAACAGCGGTAGTGGGCGGCCCCAGCGCCGCGTGCAGCGCCTTGCCCGTTTTCGCCATGGCCGCTTTCATCGTCTTGTAGGCATTGTCACGCGCAGCCATGATGCTCGTCTTCTTGGTGCCGAGGTTGCCTTCGATCACGGCAATCGCCGTGTTGAACGCGCTCTTTTCCCCGTCCGAAAGGTCAGCCGCGTCCATGACCGCCATCTTCGCGGCGGCAACCGCCGAATCGGCAGAGCCGATCGCCGCGTCCGACGCATCGTCGGTCAATCCGGCGACGGCGGTTCTCGCGGTGGTTATGGCCGAGTTGATGGCCCCGCGCTGCGCCACTTGCCTCTCCGTCACCAGTTCTTCAGCCGTGGTGCACGTCATGTTCGCATTCCACCGGCCGCCGTCATCCTCGCACATCTCCTGCGCTGTCGGCATCGAAGCCGGCTCTTCCGCCGTCCCGCCTCCTCCACCGCAGCCCGCCAGCGCTATGGCGAACACGGCCGCCAGCGCAAAAGCGTACAGCTTGTTTATCGGTTTCTCTCTGAACTTCATTTAGTGAGTCCTCCTGAATACGTAGAAAAAGGGATTTTCCGTGAATTTCCGTCTTTCTCCGATTAACCTCCTTTCGTTCTCAAATACGGGCTTTTACAAACTGATTATTCGTATGTTGAGCAACCTGAAATATGGTAGATTTGCCCACCCATCGTCCGGGCCGACACAGTCCCACGCGACACGAATTCTTGCAGCATATGCACATCTTTCTCTATTTCCAAAGGCTAGTATCTTTCGTGCATCTCGCCCTCAATCTACTAGCCGTTAATTGCTATTAAGAGATGCCATAAGCCTCGTTCTCCACTTGGAAACCCGTTACGGGGCGCAGCTAGGCAGGAAATAAACGGAAAAAAACGCAAAACACACCAGAAAACCCTTCCAGGAACCACTGAATAGCGCTTGACATGGTATTTAGAGGTGTTGTAATTTTCTCTTAATAGCAATTATAAGAATTCAGAGCCCAACGCCTCGCTTGAATCTCTACCTCAAAACAAAACGGCTTTTCCCTGGAAATCCCTGGATCTCGTCCGACCCGACACAGGACGCCTCTTTGACGAGGGCGCTGGCCTCGGAGTGGGTGTCGGCCTGGCTTCCGGGCGCCTCGCTGGTCGAGATGCGACTCGCGGCGGGACGCCGGCGCTCGCCGTGCATGCTGGGGCGCTACGCCCGGGGACAGTTGGCGAAGCGGGGAGCGGTGGCGAGGCTTCGCTACGGTCGGTGACGGAGGGGGGTACCTCATCGCGCCCATACACGTCCACCAAATCTTGAAACGCCTTCTCAAATCTTTGGCGGTTTCGGCTTCGTATGTAATCAAATCCCGTACGTGAAGAGAACCTGGCCATGCAGGGTCTCATTTTATTCGTCGAATTTGGTGGATCCGTGATAATTCTTGAATTCCAAAACGGATTCGCTCATCTTTGCTCCCTTTCCCTGCTGGTTCATGCCCCTCAAACGCCGCTCTTGGCTTGTTCGAGAGATGCGACGTTCACCCGGTGCACGTTGCGACGACGCTTGTCGAAGCGGATATACAGGCGCGAGGCATCGGCGAGGCTCAGGCCCGCTTCGCGCAATTCGCCCCGGCTGAATCCCTTGCCCGGCCGCCAGACGCCGCGAGCGTCCCGCACGAGGGGGAAAATACCGCTTTCCGCGAGAGCGGGTTCCGAGGATTCATCCAGCGACTCTTGCAAAACCGACGCCGCTCGTATCCCTTCATCCTCGGCAACGGCGTCATCGGCAGCTTCTGGTTCGCTCTCGTGAATGACCTCCGACTCGGGCGCGTCAGCAGATTCATCCGAGACAGGCGCAGCCAATGCCTCGAAGTCATCGCCGTATCCTTCATCCGGTTTGGTATCTTGAGAAAGCACGGCCTCATCCGGCGCGTTGTCCGTGATCGACACCAGGGGTTCCTCCGCCTCCTGAGTGATTTCGTCCATGGCATCCGGTTCACTGCTCTGTATGACCTTCGGCCAGGGCGCAAACGCCTCCGCTACGTTATCGGCTTCTTCCGAGGCCGCGACTTCATCGTCGTGAGACGACTCTGTTTCTTCCCGCGACGTTTCTGATTCAGTCTCGCTCAGCAACTCCAGGTCGAGGCCATATTCCTCATACGGCACTACTTCACGAGGAGGCTGGGGCGCATCCGGCGACTCATTCGTGACCGGCCCGGCCAATGCCTCGATGGCGGGAGCATCGCCGTCATCAACCGCGTCCACGCGGTTCGCCGAACCGGTTGGCGCAGGCTCTTCGGAATCGATCAGTTCCAGTTCCTGATGTGAACCAAGCCCTTTGTCATCCGAATCGCCCATCACATACGGAACGCCCGGTTCGATGGCCGCCGGAGGCGGAATCTCATACCCATCTTTCGATTCAGCCTTTGCGGTGTCCTTGCGACGCGCGATACGGCTCAAAAAATTCTTTTTGATGTTCATGCTACCCCCTTCGAGATCGGAACCTCTTTGAGCAGAAAAACAAAAAATTTCGGGGGCGGGAGAAACAGGTGAGACAGGCTAGAAATTCAAACTAGCGATTCCGAAAGCCCGGTGTCAAGCAGAGCATCACAAGGCACGCGGGTTTGCAAAGGCGAATATCGACAGGTGGAAACCCGTGCAGGCCGAGCGAGCATCTTGTTCAAACCGAATTCAGGCTATCACCCTATCGGACTCAGGTCCTGTCTTTTGCCATAGGGGGTGTTGGTGAGATGTGGCGATGTATTAGTTCCGCCGCCTGGGCCGGGCGTTCCTTGACCTGGAGGCGGAGGGGAAGACGCGGACCCTTACCGTCGCAGCGATCAGGCTCAGGGTCCTGACCGGAGGTAGACGGAGCGAAATACTGAGCCTCAGGTTAAGACGACGTGGACCGCACGGCGGATGATTTGAGGCTCAGAGACGCCAAGGCGGGCCCGCGCATGGTTCCGATGACGGCGCCCACCCGGAAGGTGCTGGAGAGGCCCCGCTCGTCGGACAACCCCTGGGTGGTCTCCTCATAGTACGGGGGGCCGCTTGGGAAGCCTCTCCTAACTACTGAAGGCCCGTGAGGAAGCAGGGGTTGCGGTGTATTGCGCATTGGAGGCTAGGATGCCCGAGACAGAGATCTTCGCCTCGCCATGCAAACCTTCCAAGCTCCAGAGGTGACTCCGGCACATCCGCCGCATCTCCTCACCTTACAGAGCATAGTGCCGACGCGCGCAACAGCACCGGAAATTCTCGCGTTCCTCGTCTTAGACACGCAACCGCCCCACACGCACACTATGTCGCTTCCTATAGCTATGGTTACGGTAAAGCGCGCACGCGTGGCCTACGAGGAGGAAGGCACCCGCTATTTGGAAATAGCGATCACCCCCTGGTGGCTGATTCGTTCCCCGAGGCGGCGCTCGTCCACCTCCTGGTCCATGAACTGCTCCACGCGGTGGGTTTCCCGAACTGCGCGGGGACCTCAACATCGGCTCGGGGGAGGTGTCCTTCGGCGTCGCGCACAGGAACGGGCTGCCGCAGCCCGGGACGTCGCTCGGGGAGAACCCCTCCCTGTCGGGGAGCGTGACGTGGCGGGGCGCGATGGTGGGCGTCACGCCCGCGGGAGAGGGCGTCACCGCGGACGCCACGCTCGTCCTGGAAATGAAGGATATGTTCGGACGGCTCGAGTTCACGGGCATGCGCTATTAGAGCGGTCCGGTCTGGGGAGACGGCGACCTTCGCTATTCGGTTCGCGCGGAGTCACGCGGGAGGATCGCGTACACGGACCTGAGCGCCGCGAACGCGAACACCTTCGAGCGCGCGGACGAGGAGTTCGTGAGGAAAGGGCATGGCTGGGGATGGAGCGGAAAGGACCTCGGGACGGTGACGGGCGTCTTCTTCGGTCCCAACTACGAAGGCATGGGCGGGGTTTTAGAGAGACACGACCTCTCCCTGCGCCCGAGGCGCACGGTGAGATTCTCGGGCGCCATGGTGAAGGAGAGCCGCTCGCGCACATATTCGGGCGGCAAGGCGGCTTCCACCTCGAAGTTCACACACACCATTGTCGCAGCCTTCGTAGCAGTAGTAAAATTTTACGTTGTCCTAGAAAGCATACGATAACGGAAAAAACCTTATTGAGGTAAAGACATTGTGTGTTAATGGAGAATGGTTGCCGTTTCTCGAAATCGTGGGGAGCAAGAAGAGCACGGCGGAGGAAACGATTTAGTGCGCTAAAATTCTGCACGATCCAAAAGACGAGTCATTCGCGCATTTCTTGAGATTGTGTCAGAATTGGATCAGCTTTCGTTATACACTTTTTCTTGAGAGGCAGGGATACGGAGACGCTATGGATTGGAATCACGCTATCGGCTTAATCGGACCTTTACCCAGTTGGTTGAGCCTGCTTTTGATTTACTACGGCATCCGTGTCATGGACAAGAACGCAAAACAACGGGCCGATGATTCGCAGCGAAAGCATGAAGAAAACATGACGGCGTTGCGTGAACTCATTGCCGGCCAGGAAGAAAGTCGCATGGCGTTGCGTGAACTCATTGAACGCACGGCACAATAATTGAAGAAAGCAAACGTAGAAGTTGTGGTAAAGCTTCGGCTACTATCTTGCTTACGTTGAGCGCTGACATTCGCTGGGAAGCGGTGTCGATCCATAATTATTCCTCTTTCCGCGCAGGAGTTCTCGATCCTCTATTTTCCCTCAAAATCCTCAGCTTCCAGTGGTGATATCCGAACCACAAACGACACGGATTAAGAATTCGGTTCTGCAACTCATAGTGCCTGAGTCCATTCAGGAAAGATGTATAACGCACATGGCTCTGGAATCTTGATGATTTCATTCGGAATGTGAAGACACGCGGGTCCACGTAAACTTAATTTAACTCATACGGGAACTGCTTTCTGGAGAAGGGAACGATATGCGCCACCTTTCCTTATCTGCTATGACGGCTATGTTACTCGCATTGAATTTAGCTGGATGTGGGACAATACCGTATTTCGATGACGACCAATCGCAACAAGGCGCCTTAATTTTAACTGAAGACAAATTTCAAAAGATCGACTTAGCAATGCTTTTGGTTTCGAACATCAAAACTGTGCATTCGGAAATCCAAACGGTTTGCCCAAAAGCATCAAGCACAAAATTATTCCAGAAAGAGAATGAAAATCAATATAACTACCAAGAGCGATTGCAATGCGCATTTAATCAATTTTATCTCGACAAGAACGAACAGGCCCTACGCCGCAATCGAGTTCAAGACAGGATTATTGCGGCCTCGAACCAAAGGTGTGCGAATTACAAGAAACACGTTAGGAGAACCTATACGACAAATAATGCCATTTTAGGTGGGTTCACGACGTTAGCCGCCGGGCTCGGGTCGATTTTCACTAGTGAAAGTGTTGTGCGTTCACTGGCCGGAACTGCTGGCATACTAAGCGGAGTTCGAGCGGAAATCAATGAAGTCTACTTCCAGCAGAATACTATTCAGCTTTTAGCGCAAGGTTTTGAAGACCGCCGTAAGGAAATACTTGAAGAAATCCTGAATCGTAGATCATCCGCTGGTATCGAAGACTATAATGTTGAATTAGCCGTAGCTGACGCCATCTTGTATCACGATGCCTGCAGTATGCTCACAGGGTTGCAAAGACTCGCCCTAAATCAGAAACGTGCTGAAGAACCTGGCTTCAAACAATTGAACAAGATGTTTAAATCTCTCGGAATGAAGTCTCTGAATATGGAAGGAACTACCAGCACGTTTAGTATCACTGGCGGTGTGATGCCAGTTGACGGCATGGTTCTTAATACCGCACTTCTCCAGCAAATTTTGATAGTTTTTTTCAAGGCACAACAAGTGAAAACCCAAATTGAGAGCTATCAAAAAAATCCTGAATTAGCTATGCCCATTGCAGAAGCGCGGAGCTAAATTGTGAGAGTTCTGACAAAGAATTCCTGACGACACATTTGACCAATAGCAATAATTCAATCTTGACAGAGATGAAAAAGTTGCTCGCCAACCATGAAGAGGTTCTTCAGGAGAAAAAAGCAGATGCGATCTCTAAATTGCAAGCTGAGATTTTAAAGTTATTTTCCAAATGGCGCGCCACCGACAATGCGGATAAGAAAAAAGAAATGGCAATAAAATATAAAAGGAAACTGGCGGAAGCTCGTGCCAAAGAATGGACTTTATCTGAAATTCTAGACCAACTCAATGAAATGGCGAACAAAATTGAAACGGTTTTGCGTACCTTGGCGAAATGCAAAGCCCCCAAATAGTAGTGGTGATATTTATTAGACAATGAATTAAGCATGGGAAAAAACTAGAGTGGCCGTCAAACTTTAGGGTATTCACTTTACGTTTCAAAGTGGTGCTCGTTGAACGCCGCGAGCTTGCTCTTTCAAGATGTGTTGCGAAATTTTTCCCGTAGTTTTTTAAAAATACTTACTTGATTATATTTCAACGTTATTTTTTGGGTCAGTCAGGTGCGATTTTGAAGATGGCTCGACTGATTTTTCCGCTCTCTCTTCGCACGCGTCCCCCAATAATATTAATAGGGCCCAAAATCACTAACCTGCTAGATAAAATCCCCCTGTCGAATTCGCCGCTTTTTAGCTCCACATCCAGTGGTTTTCATCAACCCGAATACGCTTGTCGATGTTTTTTCCAGTACCTTTTTTCTCGTTTTGTCCCCTTAGTTGTCGTTCACGCGAGACGTTTCCGGCTCTCGCTTGCACCGGATTCAATCTGGGTTGCGCCGCCCGATCATGTCCCTGCGCATCCGTGGTCAGCGTCAGATTTGCGACACAGGCAATGAGAGCTCATATCCGTGCGCACGCCCGTCAGAGACCAATTTGGTATCTGCAGGAAACGCCCTGATACCAAACGTATTACAAAGAGCATACGCGATGTTTTAAGTGCAGTGATTTCAAAAGGATATGTGCGCCACCAGATTGGCATTACTTTTTCCGGTGCGACGGGGATGCGCGGGAGGATGATCCATCAAGGCGGGGCGCAGGGGAACGCAGTCATTCGCAGCCACCGCGACACCTGCATCGACGATGCGTCCGGTGTACTGAACGAAACGCCGAAGGGCGGCAAGCGCAGTGATCCTGGAGAATGCGAGTCGGGGGGATTCTTGCCGACGAGAATTGTGAGCGGGAGCCACCGCGGCGACTGAGCGGTAGGAGGCGAGGGAAGCAATCAG
>CAYTSP010000279.1:0-3833 GCA_964440505.1 uncultured Nitrospinaceae bacterium | reverse complement strand
GGGTGTTGGGGAGTTCCGCCGCCAAGCGGGACAAGGGTTTGACGCGACCGATGAGAGAACGTCAAAGGCGCCCGCCCCCGGAACCGGGTTTTTCAACGGCTCCGTCAGGCGGGGCCGGGGAGGATGCCCAGCTTCTTGAGTCCCGCCTCCAGGGCGTCGAGCGTGCGATCGATCTGCGCCTCGGTGTGCGTCGCCATCAGGGTGGCCCGGAGCCTGCTGGTGCCCTCCGGCACCGTGGGCGGGCGGATGGCGAGCAGGTAGACGCCCGCCTCCATCAGATACTCCGCGAGCGCCAGCGTCTTTTCCGTATCCTTGATGATGATGGGGAAAATCGGAATCTCGGCGCCGGGAGGCTGCTCGCTCACGCGAACCCCGATGTGGCGAAGCCCCGCGCGGAAGCGCGCGCACAGGTTCGCCAGATTCTCCCGGCGGCGCTCCCCCTCGGCTCCCTCTGCGACGCGAAGGGCGGCGCAAGAGGCGGCGGCCACGGCGGGCGGGGGGCTCGTCGAGTAGATATAGGGCCGCGCCTTGTTGATGAGGTACTCGATTACCTCTGAATCCGCGCAGGCGAACGCGCCGTAAGAGGCGAGCGCCTTGCCCAGCGTGCCCATGGATACCGAAACGCCCTCCTCTACTCCGAAATAAACGCCGCTCCCCCTGCCGCCCTCGCCGATGACCCCCGTGGCGTGCGCGTCGTCCACCACGAGCATGGCATTGTATTTGCGCGCGAGGTCGCAGATTCCGGGAAGCGGGGCCAAATCCCCGTCCATGCTGAACACGCCGTCCGTCACGATGAGCTTCCGGCGCGCGGAGGAGGCTTTCTTGAGAGCGTCTTCCAGGTAATTCACGTTTCTGTGCGGGTAGATGTGGACCTGGGCTCTCGATAGCCGGCAGCCGTCCACGATGCTCGCGTGGTTGAGCGCGTCGCTGAAAACGGCGTCTCCCTCCCCCGCCAGGGTGGTGATGAGTCCCAGGTTCGCCAGAAAACCCGAGCCGAAAACGAGCGCGGCGTCTTTTCGCTTGAAGGCGGCCAGCGCGCGCGCCAACTCCTCGTGAGCGGCCATGTGGCCCGAGATGAGCGGGGAGGCGGCCCCGCTCGCGCCTGCGGTTCTCGCGGCCTCAACGGACGCCTCGATGATGGCGGAAAAATTGGCGAGACCCAGATAGTTGTTGCTCGAGAGGTTGACGAGGGTCCTGCCGCCATGGCGCATGGTGGGGCCCTGCATGCCTTCGACCGTGCGCAAGCCCCGGCGCAGGTTGGCTTCCGAGATTTCGCGCAACTCTGCACCTAACTGCGTCTTCCAGTCTTGCGGGGTGATTTTTTCGCTCGTCTCGTCCATGCGCTCATTTTAGAGAACGAGGGCGCGCACGAAAAGCAGGGGGCCGTGAAACTCTTGCGCCACCCCCGCAATGGTGTCATTTTCGGGAGACCGAGAAAGTGCGGATTCCTCACGGCGGAAAGGAGCCTCGCTTGAACTGGCTTTTGGTGGCGGCAGGCGGCGCTATCGGCAGCGCGCTGCGCTACGGACTGGCGCTCTTCGTGCAGCGGTCGCTGGGCGCAAGCTGGCCCCTCGGCACTCTGGCGGCCAACGTCATCGGCTCGTTCATCATCGGGTGCGCCTACGAGCTGCTCGTATCGAAGGAATTGTTCAGCGAAGAGGTCCGCCTGTTCACGATGATCGGCCTGCTGGGGGGGTTCACCACGTTCTCCGCCTTCAGCCTCGAAACCCTCCTCATGTTCCAGGAGGGCGACTGGCTGCTCGCCGCGCTCTACGTGGCGCTATCCGTCGCGGGGTGTCTGCTTGCCGTCTGGGCGGGGTTTCAGTTCGCCGCGGCGGTGACGTAGCGTATTCAATCCGTTCGGCGACGCATTTGGGACTGTCGAAAAACCTTTTTCGGGGGGCATCGTTTTTACCCCCCTTGTCGGAGTTGTTGGAAAAATCCCGGAAAGCGCTTTTGAAGTTCACTCCCCCCTTGAGGGGGAGTCACAGAGGCCGAGCGGTTTGTGCGAAGGCCGATGTGGTGGGGGGACGGTTCTAAATGAAAAGCTCCCCCCACCGGTTCGGTTTCGGGGGAAAAGCCCCCTCACCTCACCGACTCCCCCTCAAGGGGGGAGTGGTTGTTGGCACTCTGCAATGGGGAGAGGTTTGGCTCGCCCCTTACTTGTAAATTTACTGAATCAATTCACACGTTGTAAACATCTTATCCACGAACATTCGACTCACCGGCCAGAAGCGAATCCGCGGCGGATAAGGTTTCAGATCGAAAACATCTCTCCCCCGTCGACCTGAAGCGCAGCACCCGTGATGTAGCTCGCGCGCTCGCTGGCGAGAAAGGCCACCGCCGCCGCGAATTCCTCCGCTTCTCCCAGGCGGCCGATGGCGATGTCCTTCGTCACCTCGGCATACACCTCCTCTTCGGTGCGGCCGCTCTCCGCGGCCATCTTCGCGATGCGCTCGGGCCAGTGGGTGTTGAAGCGTCCGGGGTTCACGATGTTGACCAGAATGCCGTCGCGCACGAACTCGCCCGCCAGGGACTTCGTGAAGTTGAGCAGCGCCGCCTTGGAGGCGTTCGAGACCACGCGGCGGGGCCGGGGCTGGCGGCTGCTCGTCGAGCCCGTCATGATGATGCGGCCCCACTTCTGCCTCTGCATGTAGGGGATCACCAGCCGGCTGAACTCGTGCGCCGCGTAGAGGATGCTGCTCATGGAGCCTTCCCAGTCCGCGCGTTCGACGTCGAGGAAATCCTTCGTCGTGCTCACGCCTGCGTTGCTCACGAGGATGTGGACGCTGCCGAAAAGGGCGACAGTCTCCTCCACCACGGCGGCGATATCTTCAGGGACGCTCACGTCGCAGCGCATCGCGCGCACCACGCCTTCCGAGACCGACTGGATTTCCCGCTTGGCCGCCGCCAGGCGCTCCTCGTTCCGCGCGCAGATGCAGACGTCGCAACCCTCAAGTGCCAGCTCCTTGGCAATGGCGAGACCCAGACCCGCGCTGCCTCCGGTTACGATGGCGGCTTTACCGTGAAGTCCCAGATCCATATCGTTCATCCTTATCTGATGCGGAAATTTCTGTCTTCTCCTGAAAAACCTCAGCCCCAGCCAAAGGAAAAATGAATGCCGTAGGGGTGTCGAACTTCCCGAAGAGGGGAGTTCGAGTGTGTCCGCCCAAGCCGATGAGCGAACGCGGCGAAAAACATGGAGCGGGCGGACACGCAGGTCAGACATATATGTCTGACCCTACAAAACCTACAGCATATCTCTGCACCCTATGGTGATTGAGAAATGCGGGTACACCCCCTTATAATCCACCGATTCCAACGTTCGCCACCCGAGGAGAGAAAATATGACGGAGCGCGCCGATTTTCGCCAGTTCTACCGCGACGCCCATAAGGTGGACCTGCTCACCGACCGCGAGAAAATCCTGATGGGCCTGGCCATCGCCATCGTGCGCAACTGCCAGCCGTGAGTGGACCGCCGCCTGGCGGACGCCGGGAAAGCGGGCCTCGAAGAGGAGACGCTCGACGCCGCATTCGATTTGACCGCCGCCGTCATGGCGGGTATCGCCCAGAGCATGAACCAGCGCTACAAGGAGTCGCGGGCTCAGGGCGCTTCCTAGAGATCCTCTTATGAAAGACTGGTTCCGGAGATTCACGGATTTCGACGACCCGAACAAGCTGATGCCCTGGAAGGACAAAAGCCCCGAACCCCAGGGGGAGCATCCTGAGGACCGCCCCGAAATCCCCATCAAGCCGGGCTGGTATTTCGCCATGTACTTCATCATGGGCGTTGTCTTCGACACCCTGTTCCCCACCTACGTATTCCCCGAGAG
>CAYTSP010000278.1:0-2912 GCA_964440505.1 uncultured Nitrospinaceae bacterium | reverse complement strand
CCCTACGCCTGTCCGGGGTTCGCGACCTGTCCCTGCAAATCCTATGCTTGCAGGACCCTATGCCGACTTTTCTACAACTCCGTATTTGACCGGGTTCGTGCGGCGTTATTCGGTGAAATTGCGCCTGATCCGGCTATCTTGAGCGGCGGGAAAAGTAGTATATTCGGTTATCCGAAAATCGAGGGATATGGAACCGGCTCGATTCATAAAAGGAGATTGATATGAAACGAAACCTGACGACCAGTCTTTGCTGTATTCCTCTCGCGATTATCCTGGCCGCGGCGTTCGTTGCGCCCGCCTCGGGCATGACCCCGATTTCGCCCCAGGAGAAAAAGCTGATTCCGCTCGCAAAGAAGGAGGGAGCCGTCACCTTTCTGCAAACCTCCTTCAACAACCCGACGATCCGGCGCATGCGAGCAGCCTTCATCAAGCATTACGGTTTGGGCAGCGGCTTCAAGCTGAACTCCATCCAGAAGGGAACGGGGCCCACCGTGTCCCAGGCCCGTCAGGAGATCCGGGCGAACAAGTTCAGCTTCGACGCCGTCGCCGTCGCATCGGCGGGCTTTTTCATCGGCGCCGCCAGGGCGGGGGCTTTCCTGCCCCTGGACAGCGGCCAGTTGAAGAACCACGAGGAAAACGCCAAGGCTCGCGGGGTTTTCTATGACTACCCCCATTTCATCGCGCCTTTCTCCTATACCTTCCAGCCCGTCTGGAACTCGGGATGCCCCGGCGTAGGGGATTTGAAGGTCAATTCCTACAGCGACATCCTGGACAACCCCAAGCTGAAGGGGAAAGTCATCGTCAGCGACGTCACCAAGAGCACCTCCTACTCCCTCACGACCATCGGCCTCATGGAGAACGGCTTCGACGTGCCCGGGATGTGGAAGAAGATGAAGGCCCTCGATCCGCTCGTGGGCTTCCGCACCTCGGCGAAGCTGCAGTTGATGGCGAACTGCGAAGGCGCCGTGGACATGTGGAACCTCACCGGCCGGATGATCCAGATCATCCGCAAGAAGCCGGACCTCGCCAAGGTCCTGCGGTGGGGCACCTACAAGGACGGCCACGTTCTCTTCGGCATGCAGGCGGGCGTCGTCAAAGGGGCGTCAAACCCCAACGCGGCCAAGCTGCTGATGGATTTCCTTCTCACCAAGGAGGCGGTGGACATCGTCGCCGAGGAGGAGATCAGCTTCTACTCCATGCTCAAGGGCTACAAGCCGCCCGCGTCCGTCAAGAAGTACATGATGGACTTCAATAAGGTAAAGACCCTCCCCATCAAGGATCAGACCGCCGCGGCGAAGAAGTTCAAGAAAATGCGCAAGGAGTGGCAGAAGGTATTCCGTTAATCGGTTGCGGCATGCCCCGGTGCGGGGAGGCGACCCCTTCGTCTCCCCGCTCCGGAGCCGCTCGCTCGAGGGGACATCATGGCTGGCATATCGAGGTCGGAGGCCGTTCCCCGGAACTACCTGAGCTACCTGCGAAACTTCTTTCAGGCCGAAAATCTGGCCACCGCCATCGTCAGCATCACCGTCACGTTCATCGTGGTGACGCCCCTGATCGCCCTGGTGGTGGGAAGTTTCCTCGTGCTGGACGATCTGGGATTCGGCGCGGAGTGGGGCCTCGAGAACTACCGGGAGATGTTCCAGGATACCGTCATCCGCAGGTCATTCTTCAACACCCTCTTCGTGAGTTCGGGAGCCACCCTGCTGGCCACCTTCCTGGGCGTTTCTCTCGCCTGGATCAACGCCCGGACGAATTGCCCCCTGCGGGACAGGCTCGAGCCGATGAACCTGATCCCTTTCTTCCTCAGCCCGTTCGTCGGGGCGATCGCCTGGCACAACCTGGCCTCGCCCAAGGTCGGGATGCTGAACCATCTGGCGCGGGAGGTGTTCGGTATAGAGGGCGCCCTCCTGAACGTGAACAATCTGTTCGGCATTATCTGGGTGACGGGGATTTTCTTTACGCCCCTCATCTACCTCTTCGTCGTGGGTTCGCTCAGGCGCATGGACCCCTCCCTCGAAGACAGCGCGCGCGTAACCGGGGCGGGTCTGCTGCGCACCACGCTGACCGTCTCCTTGCCGCTCGTAGCGCCCGGCATCCTTTCGGGCGCGATCATCGTCTTCGTCACCAGCGCCGGGGAATTCGGCGTGCCCTTCAAGCTGGGCGCGCCATACGGCTGGGAGACCCTGACCACCCAGATATTCACCAAGGCCGTGGGCGATCAGGCGAACACCTATATGGGCTCGGCCATGAGCATGACGCTCGGCGTAATCACGGCCATCTTCATCTGGGTGCAGCGACGCATCATCGCGCCTCGGGAGTACACGACCGTGACCGGCAAAGGCTTCCGGCCCAACCTCATCGACCTGGGCCGGTGGAAGTGGCTGGCCTTCGGGTACAACGTCTTCTACATATTCGTCACCGTCGTCCTGCCCATCTTCAGCATCCTCGTCGTGAGCCTCCACAACGTATGGGTGGGCAAGATCATACCGGCGGACTTCACCACCCTGAATTACGAGCGCATCCTTTTCTTCTGGTCGCCCACGGTGATTCCGCCGGCGACGAACGGCATCTTCAACAGCTTCATCCTCGCGATATCGGGTTCTACGATCGCGATGATCCTGGCCATTATTCTTTCCTTCCAGATTCATCGGCGCCGGGGCAGGTTCGTCGGACTTCTCGATTTCCTGTGCGCCGTGCCTGTGGGCTTTCCGGGTATCGTCCTCGGAATGGGCATCCTCATCGTCTACATCAAGACGCCCATCTACGGCACCCTCTGGATTCTCCTCCTTGGCTACGTCACCCGGTTCTTCCCCTACGGGCAGCGAAACGTGGCATCCGTCATGCTCGCCGTCTCCGAGGAACTCGAACAGAGTTCCCGGCTCGTCGGCGCCTCCTGGGCGACGACGCTGAGG
>CAYTSP010000277.1:0-7079 GCA_964440505.1 uncultured Nitrospinaceae bacterium | reverse complement strand
GGCCTGGAAGAAGACGGCCTCATGATGGGGGACGTCGCACCGCAAAAATACAGCAGCCCCGCCGGGCACTGTGGCACCCGGACCGCTCCTGCTCGTAACCTTGAAACCCAGCACGCGGGTGTAGAAATCCTCCATCCGGTCCAGGTCTTTGGTCCAGAATCCAACGTGCCCTATTTTCGTCGTCTTGAACATAAAAACCCGGGTCACTATCGGCAGTGGCGCTGGAGGGAAAATAAATGGATTAGTCCCGCTTTCTCGGCCCCGCAACCACCCCCTGAATTAAAATACCTGTATGACAAAATCTTAAACCATACCGCAGGGCAAAAAGCAAGAAACCTCACGGCCTTGCGGTGCAAATCAAACCGTACGCACGACTTCTCAGACAACCCTGCTCAATTTCCCTCCTCAACGTCGGGAAACTCGGCAACCCAGCCCAGTTCCGCCTCGCACCAGCGGGCGGCGGAGAGAAGAGCGGCCTCCCCGAAGCGGCGTCCGCCCAGTTGAATCCCGATGGGCAGATTCTCATCCCCCCGGCCCACCGGAAGGCTGACGGCCGGAAACCCGATTTGCGTGAAGGGTTCGTTGAACAGGGCGTTTCCGGTGGATTCCTCGGCGACGGGAGGACGCTCCACATGGGAGGGCAGGATGACGAGGTCGAAGTTCCGGAAATAATCTTCCATCCGCTGGATGAAGCGCGCGCGGAATCGCAGGGCGTTCACGTAGTGAACCGCCGGCGTCATCAGGCCCGTGGAGATGTTTTTCCGGATATGGGAAGCATAGGCGTCCTGGTTCTCCAGGAACATCTTGTCGTGATAGGCGGCCGCCTCCACGCGCATGATGATGCGGTGCGCCGCGTGCATCTCGTCCACGTCCACGGGCAGCCTCGCCTCCTCCACTTCCACTCCCCTGGCCCTCAGGCTCTCCACGCACCCCTCGATGCGTCCGGCCACCTCCTCGCTCGCATGCGGAAGGAGGTCCTCTTTCCAGAAGCACGCCCGCTCCGGTTTCATGGGTGCTGAGGCCTCGGCGTAATCGGGCACGGCGACGTCGGGCGCCTGGGCGTCGAGCCCGTCCGCACCCGAGATGGCCGTGAGCACGCGCGCCGCATCCTCGGCGCACCGGGTAATGACGCCCACGTGGTCCAGATTCCAGGACACCGAGATCAGCCCGCTCCTCGGTATCCGCCCATAGGTGGGTTTTAGGCCCACCACGCCGCAAAAAGCGGCAGGGCGCAGGGTCGAGCCGCCCGTCTGGCTGCCCAAAGCTGCAGGGACCATCCCCACGGCCACGGCCGCCGCCGAACCGCTGCTGGAGCCGCCGGGGCTTCGCTTCAGGTTCCACGGATTTCGCGTTTGCGAGGGATCGGACGTGGCGAACTGCGTGGTGACGGTCTTGCCGAGGCAAATCGCGCCCGCATTTTTGAGGCGCGTCGTGACGGTGGCGTCCTCATCCGGTATCTCACCTTTGAGCAGGGGAGAGTTCGCCTCGCGCGGCAGGCCGGCGACGTCCACGATGTCCTTGTAGCCGATGGCGGCGCCCCCGAGCGGCCCGTTCCCCTCGCCGCTTGCGAGGCGTTCGTCGATAGCTCTCGCACCCTCGAGTGCGCCATCCCTGTCCACGTGCGCCCACGCGAGGAGTTTTCCTTCCAGCGCGTCGATTCGCTCCAGCAAAGAGCGCGTCCATTCCGTAGCGGACAAGCCGCCTTCCCCGATTCTTCCCAGCCCATCAGAAAGGCTCAAACGCCAAGGTTCACTCATTTTTCACTCCCCTGCTTTCATGTCACTCAACACGGTTCACCTATCGAGTTCTTCGAGTTTCTCCAGTATTTCGAGCAGATGAGGCTTTCCACCCGCCGGCGGCCGCCAGCGCACGTGCGTCACGGGCACGTTCTGGGTTTTCAACTCATCCGCGAATATCTCGAGACCCAGATTCACGACTCCAAGCTGTTTATTCCTCAAATCCTTCATGGTTCACGCGTCCTCGAGCAGTTCCGGCTTCACCAGCGCGGCGGCGAAGCGCGCCGCCTGGGCGTTGGAGGGCAGGACCACGACGCCCGCTTCCTCTAAAATACCGACCTGCCTGTCCAGGCCTTGCGGATCCTCCGCCGTACCCACCACCGAGGCGACGAAGACAGGAGCTTTTCCCTTCGCTCTCACATCTTTTATCGCCCGCGCCAGAGGACCCGCCGGGTCCTGTGAACTTGCCCTTCCCAGCATCAGGTCGAACAAGACGACGCCCAAGTCCCTATCCATCGCCGCCTGCGAGAGCATCTCCGCGCGGGACTCGGGGTCGATCATGGGATGTGGTCTTCCGACCGTGTAGCGGTCATCGCCCAGGTCGAGAATCCGGTGGCGGCCCCCATCCTCGTTCCAGGAAACTTCGCCGAGCAACCCTTCGAGAACGAGGCGGCTCTCATGGGCGAGCGTGCCGCCTGAAAACAGCCCCAGAATCCCCTCTCCCGCTGCTCCCTCCTCCTCCCTTAGGGAGGCGATTTTTTCTTCCAGCCACTCCTGGGCGAAGAAATTTTCAGGTTTGTAGCTTTCCCCTTTCAAAATTGCCGCCACGGCATGGCCCGCATCCTCCAGGGTCTCCGCCCAATCGGGATTAGCCGCACCCAGAAAGCAGACGACGTGCGGCTTGTCGAAGTTTCCGAGCGCCTCTTCGATCCTGGGCAGCACCTCCGCGTCCGGCGGCTTGGATATGAGAACCACGATTTCCGTCTCCGCATCACTCGACAGGAAATCGAGCGCGTGGAGCGTCATCAGCCCGCCCACTTCCGCGGACAAATCGCGACCGCCCACGCCGATGCCGTGCGAAATCCCCTCGCCCAGGGCGTCGAGTTGAGAGGCCACGGCCTGGAGGCCCGTGCCCGATGCGGCGATGCAGCCCACGCGCCCCGGCCTCACCACGTTGGTGAAACCGAGTCCGGCGCCCGCGATGTACGCCGTTCCGCAGTCGGGCCCCATCAGGAGCAAATCGCGCCGGATGGCCTCCCGCTTGAGCGCCACCTCGTCATCCACGGCCACGTTGTCGCTGAACAAGAACACGTGGAGGCCGCTATGCAGGGCGTCCATGGCTTCCTTCGCGGCATAGGCGCCGGGCACGGAGATCATCGCCAGGTTGAAGCCGGGCGCTGCGGCGAGCGCTCCCGCAAGGCTCGATGGCGAAAAATCACTCGCCCCGCCGCCGGCGACCCTCGCTTGCGTGAGAAAGGCCTGCGCCTCCTCAATCGCCTCATACGCGAGTTCCTGCGAATCCGCCTCGACGGCCAGCACCAGGTCGTTCGGCCCGGCGTCGATTTCGTTTTCTTCGGCCAGTCCCGCCTGAAGCATGATCTCGTGATTCGCGGGCGTGCCCATGAGCGCCGCAACTTCTGAGACGCCCGTTTTCTTGCCGATCTCGCGCGCCAGGCGCATGAGCTTTACGGAATCCTGATAGAACGAAGGCAGTACGAGCCTTGCGAGCGGCAATTTATTTTTCTTCTTGAGAAACGTCGAAGAGAGGGGGGAAAGGCTCCTGCGTTTTCTCGATTGAGGCGGACGAAAGCGTCTGCATCATCTCCGACACTTCATCGGCAAACCCGGCGATGCGCTCCTCATCTTCCAAGCCGAAGACATCCCGCCCCATCCGCACCAGTTGCGCGGCAATCTCTGCTTGCTCGTTCATCCGCTCGTCTCCCCGTCATTTCGCGCCGCTAGGCTCTTGCGCTCCGGGTGCTGGCCCCGCCAGCGCTCGAAGAGGTTTTGCTCCAGCCCCAGACAGGTGAGCGTCTTGCCCACCACGTGATCGATCAGATCCTCCATCGTCTGCGGCTTGAAATAGAACCCGGGCGACGCCGGAAGGATGAAAACGCCCATCAGGGCGAGTTTGTGCATGTTTTCCAGATGAATCGCCGAGAGCGGCATCTCGCGCGGCAGGAGAACGAGTTTTTTCTGCTCCTTGAGCATCACGTCCGCCGCGCGGCAGATGAGGTTGTCGCCCGTGCCGGTGGCTATCAGGCCCAGCGTCTTGAGCGAGCAAGGCGCGATCACCATCGCGTCGAATCCCGCGCTCCCGCTCGCGGGCCGCGCCCCGATGTCGCTCTCGGGATGAACCACGCTCGCCCAGGAAGAGAGTTTGGCGATGTCCGCATCCGTCTCGTAGGTCAGGACGCGGATGCCCGCCCTGGAGACGACGAGGTGTGTCTCCACTTCGGGATACGCATCGTGCAACACCTCCATGAGTCGCACGCCGTATATCGAGCCGGAAGCGCCCGTTACGCCCACCACCAGTTTCATCGTAAAGCTCCAGTCTCAACCAAACCTACAAGCGCGTCTTCGAAACCTTCTCGTAGTCACGATACAACAAGGTGAAATCTTTTTCGATCATCCCGCGCTTGACGGCTTTCTCCAGAAACTCGAGCGTGGCCTCCCCGTGCACCGTCTGCGCCCTGTGCTTCTTGCCCATCTTCACGGCCATGCCGACGTCTTTTATCATGTTGTAGACGCGCGATTTGCCGTCCCATTTCTCCGACAATATGTGATTCGGAAAGCGGAACTGGCTCGCGTAGCTC
The DNA here is from genome assembly GCA_964440505.1 of uncultured Nitrospinaceae bacterium. Lineage (GTDB taxonomy): Bacteria > UBA8248 > UBA8248 > UBA8248 > UBA8248 > Bin107. The sequence continues at coordinate 2,527 of CAYTSP010000277.1, read as the reverse complement.
CTCGCGTTCGAGACGTTGAAGACGTTGATCATGTCCTCGACCTTGAGACCCACCCGCTCGGCGAGTTTTCCCCCCTCGCAGGTGGCCATGAAGATGGAATGGCAGACCATGTTGTGGATCAGCTTCATGGCGTGGCCCGCCCCGCTCTCGCCCAGGTAGAAGAGGTTGTCGGCGATGAGGGTCAGGAAGCGCTTCGTGCGGCGATAAGCCTTCTCGTCCCCGCCGATCATGAGCGTCAGCGTACCCGCGGCGGCGCCCGTCGCCCCCCCGCTCATGCCCGCGTCGAGATAGGCCACCCCCTTCGCCTTCGCGCGGCGGGCGATCTTTCGGCTCGCGGCGGGGTCCGAACTCGTGAAGTCATAGATCACCAGGTTTTTTCGCGCGTTCGCCAGAACGCCCGCTCTTCCCTTGAGGGATTCTTCGATTTCAGGCGAACCGGGGACCACGAAAATGATGATGCCCGCCTGACCCGCCATCTCGCCCGGCTCAAGAATCTCCACGCCCCGTTTTTTCTCCCAGGGCTCTCTCGCCTCGGGAGCCACGTCCCAAACCATCAAGGGGGTCTTCGCCTTGTGCAGATTGCCTGCGACGCCGCGCCCCATGTTCCCCAGTCCCACCACGCCTACTTTCACTTGCGCCATATCCTGGTTCCTTTCCTTCCTGTCCCCGCCCGCGCCTATTCCAGGGCCGATGCGGGCGTATATGTCTTGAGGGGGTCTTCATCGAACAGAATCCCGTCGTCCGCTCCGAGCGTAAGGCGCGTCACGAAACTGCAATCCGCCTCGTTCGTCTCGGGATAATCCAGCCGGAAATGCGCTCCCCGGCTCTCTTTCCTGTTCAGGGCGGCGGTGGCGAGGAGTTTCCCCAGAAGCGCCAGATTCCGGACCGAGAGCGCGCTTTCGAGTTCCTGGCCTTTCGTCTTCTCCGACGTGCGCGCGCCGTCATCCAGCCGCATGCGGGGGATATCCTCGTTCTCGATGCGCGCATATTCTTCCAGTGCATATTGGCAGCCCCCGGCGTCTCGTATGGGGCCCAGCTTCTCGTGCGCGAGCATCCTGCAGCGCATGCGCACGTCCTTCTGGAGGGGGCCTTCTTCGCGACCGATGAGCGCTTCCAGCCAGGCGCGCTCCGCTTCGGGAATGCCGCCGAATACAGCCGGCGCGTCCCGCCCGCTTTCTTTCACCTGTGCGCAGACCTCCCGCCCGGCCCGCCTCCCGTAGACCAGAGAGGCCGAAAGCGCCGAGCCGCCGATGCGGTTTCCGCCATGAATGCCGCCCCCCGTCTCGCCTGCGGCCCAAAGGCCCGGCACGCGCGTTTTTCCATTAACGTCAATCTCAAGGCCGCCGAGCCAGGTATGGCTGCCGGGAGCCACTTCGAGCGGCGTTTTGGTGATGTCGATGCCGCGCGAGAGGCAGGTTTTATGCACGTGGGGAATCTGTTTCCGGATCGTCTCCATGGGGACCCGGGTGGCGTCCATGTAGATGCCGCCCGTGAGACCCGCTCTCCCTGCGTGAATCTCCTTCGCCATGGCGAGGATGACCTCGCTGCGCGTGCTCTTTTCCGCCGTGTCGGGGAAATAGCGCTTCAGGAACGCCTCGCCCTCCTGGTTCAGGAAAATGGCGCCCGCGTTGATGAAGCCGGTGGGATGGGGCGCGAAGCCGAACAACTCCTCGGGCGCGCAGCACATGGCCTGAAAGTCGATCATCTCGATGCCCAGGAGAGAGGCGCCCGCCCGAAAGCCCAGCACGTAGCCGTCGCCCGTCACCTGCGGCGGGTTGTCGTTCACGTAGAAAAGGCCGCTACCGCCTCCCGTGGCGAGAATCACCTCGCGCGCGGCGTACACCATCAGACACCCGCGCGAGTAGTCCACCCCCCACGCGCCGATAACGCGGCCTCCCTCGACAATGAGGTCCACGATGGCCACATGGGGATGCTGGCCGATGCGGGCGTCGCCCCTGAGTCTCTTCGAGAGCACCTTGGTGACCATGTTGCCCGTGGTGTCGTGGTGGTGCAGGGCGCGGGGATAGGTGTGGCTCGGGAACATCTTGAGGTCGAGGTCCCCCTCATCGTCCGTGATGAACTCCGCTCCCCACTCGCGCATGTCGCGCACGACGTCGATGATGTCGTACACCCAGGTTCTCGCGAGTTCGGGGTCGATGAGTTCGCCGCCGTATTTCAAGATTTCCTGCAGGTGAAGCTCGGGGCTGTCGCCCGGCGCCATCGCTGCCGCGAAGCCGCCCCGCGCCACGGTCGTCGTGCCGCTCGTGGCGCGGCCCTTGGTGGCCTGGATAACGCTCACGTCCGCCTGCGCGCACTCGAAGGCGGCCATCGTGCCCGCCGCGCCCCCGCCCACGATCAACACGTCGGTCTCGTGGCGTTCCTCCGCGATGTTTCCCGCCATCTGAATCGTCCTCTCAAGCCAAAGATTTGAAAAGAAGCAAGATTTACGGGCGCATCTTAAAACATTTGAGGCCAAAAGACTCCCCGCTCTGGAGCTGTTGAAAAGTCCTGGTAAGCAATTTTGGGT
>CAYTSP010000276.1:0-4024 GCA_964440505.1 uncultured Nitrospinaceae bacterium | reverse complement strand
GCTTTTTGTTTTTGATTGTTGTTTCCAACGAACCAGGGAAAAAAGAATATCGCATCTTTCCCGCCCGATCGGTTCTGGATTCCAGCTTTCGCCGGAATGACGGCGGTGATCGATTTCGAGCGAAGAGGACTTTATCAACAGCCCCCTCAAAGGGGAGTAATTTGTTGCCCTTTGAATCTGTAGGGACAGGTCGCGACCTGTCCCTACCACTTCCGAGGTTGTCCCCCACCAAGACAGGCGCGAGGCTATCAGTCTCCGCCCAACATCACCCCGCGGCGCCGCGGCCGCCGTCCACGACGATGTGCTGTCCGGTGAGGTAATCGGAAGCGGAGGAGCACAGGAAAAGCGCCGCTCCCGTCAGATCCTCTGGAACCCCCGCGCGCCCCGCGGGCGTTCGCGCATGTACTTCCGCCATCTTCTCGGGATTGGCGAACAGGCCCCCCGTCATGGGCGTTTTGGTGAGCTGCGGCCCCAGGGCGTTCACCTGGATGCCGTGCGGCGCCCATTCGAGCGCGAGCGCGCGCACGAGGGAGACGACCGCGCCCTTGGTGGCGACGTAGGCGGCCTGGTTCGGCACGGCGCGCTCGGCCACCATCGAGGTGAGCAGGACGATCTTTCCCCCGCCTTGCTCGACCATGACCTTCGCGGCCGCTTGGGCGCAGAAAAACGCGCCGCGTACGTTCGAAGCCAGGAGCGCGTCCACGTCCGCCGGCGTGTGATCGAGCGCGGGCTTCACGATGTTGATGGCGGCGCTGTTCACCATGACGTTCAGCCCCCCGTGGCTCGATACCACCTCCCCCACGAACGCTGAAACCGAATTTGCGTCCCCCACGTCGCAGGAGAGGAACTGCGCGTCCAGGCCATCATTTCGTAAAACTTCGAGCGCCTCATCGCCGCGCTCTTTCGAGCGGCCCGCGACCACGACCTCAGCGCCCGCGTCGGCCAGCGCCTTCGCAATCGCCAGCCCGATGCCGGACGTGCCGCCCGTAACGATAGCCACGCGGCCGTCCATCCTGAACTGCTCTATCATCGTTCCACCTCACAAACCTAAAGAATTACAGGCGCGCTCTTAGATATTCTATCGTCTTGGTCGCCGCCGTCTCGAAGTCGGGCTTCTGGGCGAGCTGGGCCGAGAGATAACCCGCATAGCCCACCTCCTTGAGCGCGGCGATGATCTCGTCGAAGGGAATGTGGCCCGAACCCGGGTAGGTGCGCGTGTTGTCGGCGATGTGGAAGTAATCGATCCGCGCGCCCGCCTCGCGGATCGCGCCCGAGAAGGAGGCGTCCTCGATGTTCATGTGGAAGCTGTCGATGAGGAAACCCACCGCCTCGTGGTTCATCTCGTCCAGAAACGCGAGACCCTCCTGCGTGGAGCGCACGAAGTTCGTGTTGAAGCGGTGGTGCGGTTCGAAGAGCATCTTGATGCCGCGCTCCCCCGCCCTGTCCGCGCCTGCGCGGAGCCCGTCCCACATCCAGCCTTCGGACGCCACCCTTCGCTCGTCTTCCAGGAAATTCCCCCGGAAGCGGCCGATGTTCACCGGACAGCCGAGTTCCGCGCCTAAGTCGATGTGGCCGAAGAGGCGCTCCATGGCCTCGGCGCGCACGTCGGCGCCCGGGTGGCAGATTTCGATCTCGTCCTGATACGAGATGGGCGCGGTGCCGATGAGGGAGACGTCGAGGCCCGTTTCATCGAGCGTGCGGCGCAGCTCGTCGCGATCGAAAGCCTCCGCGTCGCGCGTCGCGAGTTCGACGCCGTCGAAGCCCAAATCCCTTAGAAACATGAGATTATCCCGGAACGCGCCGCGCACCGCGGGCATGAGCGGCGTCGTCACGTCTGGCGTTGCAACCACATATCCGATTTTCATCTTGCGCTGCTCCTTTCACACAATCGTTCAAAAATCGTATTTCTGTCCTGCGTTCATTTTTCAGTAGGTGCGGCGATACTATAGCCGCAACTCGGCCCCGGCGAAAGACTTGAACCGCATTGCCCGAACGGCGGCGATTCTGTAGCTTTAACAGGTATCCGTTACCACACAAAACCCGGAGAGGAACGGCATGAGAGAAGACCAGAGGCTGCTTCACGGCGCAATCGACACCCACATCCACGCATCGCCCAGCCTGTTCCCGCGCGTCTGCGACCACATCGAGTGCGCGCGCGGGGCGGCGTCGGTGGGCATGCGCGGCGTGGTGTTCAAGATTCACCACGGCGACACGTCGGGCCGCATCCCCATCGTGCGCGAGGTGATGGGCGACGCCATCGAAATCTACGGGGGCATCGCGCTCAACAGCCCGGTGGGCGGGTTCAACCCCTTCGCGGTGGACACGGCCATCAAGATGGGGGCGAAGATGGTGTGGATGCCCACCATCAGCTCGCTGAACCACCTGGAAAAACTCGGCGCGCCGCATTTCCCCGGCATAAAGCAGACGAAGGGCGTGAAACTGAAGGAAGAGGGACTCACCATTTTTTCGGACAAGAAACGAACGAAAATCCACCCGGAGGTGAGAACCATCTGCAAGCTCATCGCCGACGCGGGCATCTGCCTGAGCACGGGGCACCTGGACGTGGAGGAGGTGCGCGCGCTCATCCCCCTCGCGAAAGAAGAGGGTGTGAAGCACATCATCGTGCAGCATCCCGAGTACATCGTGGACGCCTCCATCGAGGAGCAGGTGGAATTCGCCAGGATGGGGGCCTACATCGAGCACCTGGCGATCTTCTGCTTCACCCACTGGGGCGCGTATCCCACGGATGAGAACGCCCCGCCCATCTCCGTGCGCGAGCAGGCCAAGATGGTGAAGGCGGTGGGCGCGGCCAGGACGATTCTCTCCACCGATCTCGGCCAGCTCCACAACGCGCCCCCCTGGGAGGGCTTGCGCGTGTTCGTCCAGCTCTTGCTCGAGAACGGCATCAAGCCCCGCGAGATCGAGACGATGCTGCACAAGAACCCCGCCCGCGTCCTGGGGCTGCCCTTGAAAGCGCCCAAGCGGGGGGAGGAATAACGAAACGGGCGGACACACGGGTCCGCCCCTACGGGAACAAATACGAACGGTTTTTGACGGTTTTTTTTCGTCATTCCGGCGCATGCCGGAATCCAGAACCGAGGAGAGCGAAAAACAACAGCATCTCATCCCCCTTTCCGACTGGCAGGGACACAGGCAAATAAGAAAAGGCAAAAGACAAATTCCCTGGATTCCGGCATGCGCCGGAATGACGACTTTTTGTGGTTAATTCCGGTTGGGGAGGAAGAGATTGCGTGGATTCATAGTTCTCCCGTAGGGGCGGTTCGCGAACCGCCCCTACTTGCCGGCAAACCGTAAGGACAGGTCACGACCTGTCCCTACAGAAGAACTAAAACTCCGGATACTACAGCGTATACCCCGCGTCCCGAACGAAGCGCGCGAGACTCGCTTTCGTCTCATCGCCGAAATTCTCGAACATCTGGGTCGTGGCCTGCTTGCTGCCCTCCACCGCCGGCTGATCGAACGGGTTCACCCCGCGCAGCAGGCCGCCGTATACCGCCGCCCACTGCCAGAGCGCGATCAGGCCGCACACGTCGGGGACGGCCAGCGAATCCAGCGTGAGCGCCATGTGGGGTGTCCCCCTGCGCTCGGCTTCGGCGGCGACGCCCGCGTGCTCCATGTGGAGAAACTCCGTGCAGGAAACCCCGCCCGGGAGGCGCGCATCCGCCCCGAAACGCCCGACGCAGACCGACAACCCCACCACGTTCTCACGCCCCCCGAAATACCTCTGGTTCGTGTGGTGCTGGCTCTCGGGCGCGCCCGCGGCGAGAATCGTCTGCCCGCGCCCGGCCTTGCAGTAGCTCTCATGGACGAGCTGCACGATGAGTTCGCCGGCGCCAGAGAGCGCATGGGCGTAAATCGGCATGAAGACCTCCGTGTAACCGGCCCGCTCGGCGCGCCAGAGTTCGAGTGCGAGGTGCTTCGCCATGTTCCCGCTTGCGGGCACGGAAATTTTAAGTTTTTCGTGGGCGGCGGCGAAGGCAACATCTATCTCGCAGGCCAGGGC
>CAYTSP010000275.1:0-7428 GCA_964440505.1 uncultured Nitrospinaceae bacterium | reverse complement strand
TTGATCGTCATTCCGGCGAACCCTCCCACCCTGGTCGGCTCCGACCGAGCGAGGGGGACTTTTTCAACAACTCCCTCTGGCCGCCTTGCGCACCCGCTCACGGTCCTGCGGAGCGGGTCATTTGCGGATGTGATAAGCTGGGTCTCGACATTCGGCCCACGCCGCCGCGCCCTGGAGGCAAAAACGCTTGCCTGAAATCAAGTATCTCTGGGACCTGGTCATCGTACTCGGGTCGGCGGTCGTGGTCGCAACGGTGCTGCGCCGCGTGGGTGTCCCGTCGATCGCCGGGTTTATCCTCTCGGGCGTCCTTGTCGGACCCACCGCGTTGCGCCTCGTGGACGACACCCACCAGGTCGAGGTGCTGGCCGAGGTCGGCATCGTCCTCCTGCTGTTCGGGATCGGTCTCGAACTCTCGCTCGGCCACCTGCGGCGCCTCTGGAAAGCCATCCTGTTGGGCGGGAGCATTCAGGTGGCGGCCACGGTCGCATGCACCGCGGCCCTGGCCGTCTGGTACGGACTCGAAACGGGGCCCGCTGTGTTTCTGGGCTGCGTCGTCGCCGTATCCAGCACCGCCGTCGTTTTGCGGGGCCTGTCTACGCGGGGGGAACTGGATTCGCCGCACGGCCGTCTGGCGGTCGGCATTCTCGTCTTCCAGGACCTGTGCGTGGTTCCCATGCTCCTGGCGGTGCCCATTCTGGCCGGACAACAGAGTTCCACACAGGAAATCGCAGTCGCGGCCATCATCGGTGTTCTCATCCTCATGGGCGTGCTGGTTGCAGCCAGCCGCGTCGTCCCGTATCTGCTCGCGATCGTGGCCAAGACGAGGGAGAGGGAACTCTTCGTTCTGACGGTCTTTCTCGGATGCTTCGGGATCGCCTGGGGCCTGTCGCTGGCGGGAATCTCGCTTGCGCTCGGGGCATTCCTGGCCGGCCTGATCGTCGCCGGAAGCGAGTTTCGTCACCAGGCGATGTCGGATCTGATTCCCGTGCGGGAAGTTTTCGCCAGCGTTTTTTTCGTTTCCGTGGGCATGCTGCTGGACGTTTCGGACGTAATCGAGCATTTCGCGCCGATTCTCGGTCTTCTCGGCCTCATCCTCGTCGGAAAATTCGTGATCATGCTCGCAATGGGGTTGATCCTGCGACTGCCGCTTCGCGTGGCTATCCTTTCGGCGGCCACATTGTGCCAGATCGGCGAGTTCTCCTTCGTACTACTGAATGCAGCTTCGGGGACCGGTCTCCTTGGTGACGAGCTGTCCCACAATCTCCTGGTGGCGATCATCCTCTCCATGCTCCTCACGCCGATGGTAATTGCATTCGGCCCTCACCTGGCCCTCGGCGCGGACCGCGTCCCCTGGCTGAACCGGATACTGGGCGCCGAGCCTCCCGGATTCGATGCCCACGAACCGCACAGCGACCACGTCATTGTCGCCGGATACGGCCGGGCAGGCCGGGAGGTATGCCAGGCCGCTCGGACTGCGGGGTTCTCCTGCATCGCGGTCGACGTGAACGTCGATAACGTCCGCGCCGCAAAAGCGGCGGGAGACCCGGCCGTCTACGGAGACGTCACGCAGAAGGAAGTGCTGGAGGAGCTCGGTTGCAGGAATGCCCGTCTGGTGGTGGTGACGATAAACGACACGCGAGCCACGGAACTTGCGGTTCGTACAATTCGCCGGACGGCGCCGGACACCCCCGTCATTGCACGCACCCTCTACGATATAGACGAGGATTCACTGAAGGCGGCCGGCGCCACCAGGGTCATCACGGCGGAAGCCACGACCAGCGCCGAGATCGTCAGCACATGTCTCACGGAACTGGGATCGACAGAGCCGGAAACCTAGGCCGGGATACTTCGCCGTGCCTTGACGGGATTGTTGAAAAGCCTCCTTTTCAGGGAATAAAGGGGACGCCCCTCTCAACTGGAAAAGCAACCCCCCCTACCCCCCCTTGTCAGGGGGGCAAGAAAAAGCAAAGCCCCCTTTGCCCGGCGGGGGCGTATCGCCTTTTTATACCCCCCTGACAAGGGGGGGTAGGGGGGGTTGCTTTTCCAGTCGAAAGGGGCGTCCCCTTTACTCCCTAAAAAGGAGGCTTTTTCAACAAACCTTCATCGGGGAGGCTTCGGCCCCGTATTTCCCCGCATTTGCGGTTATCGCCCCGCTTCGGCGTGCGGCAGAATCTCCGGCAAGGAGCGCAGAGGAGGCGTTCTCATGGAAACGGGTTATGCGGAAAAGGGAAAGCGGCGGCCGGCCCCTCGTCAGGGAAGACCGGCCGGCTCCGTTCGGCAGGCAACCTTTCTCCCGGCGTTCGGGACCGCTCTTTTGCGTCCCGGGACGGAGGGCGGGAGACGCGCCGGGAATTTCGATAAAATACCGGAAAATAAGATAAATATCGCTAAATTCACGGGGTTTTTCGATAAAAAACGGAAGCGGGAAAATATCGCAACGCATTGTAATAAAATGACTTGTTTCACATATCCGATCAGGGGCGCCTCAAATACGGCCACGAAATTTTTTCGCGCGCCGCATTTGCGATGAATTGCGCGGCTCTCCCCGCATTTGCCCGCAACTGCCCGCAGGAAGGCCCGGCGGGCCGCCGCGGCGAGGCGAAAACCCGGCGCGGGCTTCCTCTCCGCCGCCGCGTGAGCCTCCATGCCGCCCGTCGCCGAAGCCGGGTGATTCGACAGCCCCCCAGGGGGGAGTGATTCCACCGTTCCCCCTCACATCCAGGCCCTTGTTCCCCGTGGTCGAGAGGTGTATGTAATTCCCGTTTATTTTCCCTGGTTTCTCTTGTAGGCTTCCTTTATGTCGAAATTATCCCTGAACCGCTTGATCCACGACATCCAGCCGCTCGAGAAGCGCGAGGCATTCCTGCGCGACCCGCACGAATTCGCGCGCGGGTACGACGTCACCGATGCGGAGCTGGCGGCGGTCCGCGATTCCGACGTGCGCGCGCTGTGGACCTTCGGCGCGAACCCCTACCTGCTGCGGGTGCTGCAGATGCGCGCGGGAATAACGGATGCGGATTACAGGGCGGCGCTGGCGGGTTTTTCCTATCCGCGCGACGATGAGGGGGAGATATAAGGTGGCGCAGATCGTAGGCGCTTTCGCGGCCAGCCACACGCCTCTTTTCCTGCTGCGGCATGACGCGCCTGCCGAAGACGTGAGAGAAGATGTCTTCTCCGCCTACCGCAGGATGGCGCGGGAGATCGTGGCGCGGGGCGCCGAAGCGATGGTTCTTCTGGGGAACGACCACCTGCACGCCTTCTCGATGGACAGATACCCCGCACTGGCGATAGGCGTGGCCCCCCGGTTCGGCCCTGTGGAGACCGAGCCTTTTCTGCCGAGCGACGTATACGAGGGCGCCGAGGGACTGGCTTCCCATCTGGCGCGGGGGCTTTTGGCGAACGGCTTCGACCCCTTGTTGTGCCGGGAGTTGCCGCTCGATCATTCCTTCGTATCGCCCCTGGCGCTCATGGGCGATACGGGTCTTCCCGTCGTGCCGATTCTTCAGAACACCGTCGCCCCGCCCCTGCCGCCCGCCGTGAGGGCATACGATCTCGGCGTCTCGCTCAGGCGATTGCTGGAGAGCTACGCAGGCATCGAGCGCGTGGCCGTGGTGGCGACGGGCGCGCCCTCGCACTGGATAGGGACCCCCGAACTGGGCGCCATCGACGAGGCGTGGGACCGCGAGGTGATCGACATGCTGCGCCGCGCGGACGCGAAGGGTCTCGCCGCGTGGCCTCAGGCCAAGATCGATGAAGGAGGAAACGGGGGCAACGAGATCAGAACGTGGATATCCGCCGCGGCTCTCAGCGGAGACACCGAGGCGAATCTGTGGATATACCGGATAGAACCCCTGTGGTTTCTGGGGGTGACGGTTATCGAGTGGCCCGTCGGGCCTGTTCTTTGAGTGACAGCGAAGGAGGAAGCGGGAATGCCGAAAGCCGTTTTGTTCGATGCGTTGGGTGGCGCGGACGTGCTCCGCGTGGCGGAAGTTCCGGATCTGGAACCGGGGGAGGGTGAAGTTCGCATCGCCGTGGAGGCGATAGGACTCAACCGGGCGGAGATTCTCTTCCGCGAGGGCCGTTACCACGACAAGCCCGTGTTTCCCTCCCGAATCGGCTATGAGGCCTGCGGGGCGATAGACGCCGTGGGTCCGGGCGTGGAGGACCTGGCGGTCGGGGATCGCGTGAGCACGATTCCTTGCTTCTCGATGGTGGAGCACGGCGTGTGCGGCGAGCAGGCGGTCGTGCCGGCGTTCGCCGCCGCCCGCTACCCCGATAATCTTTCGCCCGCCGAGGGCGCCGCCATCTGGATGCAGTATTTCACCGCATACGGCGCGCTCATCGAATTCGGGAAGGTGGGGGAAGGCGACACCGTGTTGCTCACCGCGGCGAGCAGCAGCGTCGGCGTCGCGGCGATACAGATTGCGAAATCAGTGGGCGCGCGGGTGATTGCCACGACGCGCGGAGCGGGGAAGAAGGATTTTCTCCTGAATATCGGCGCGAACAGGGTCGTCGTGACGGATGAGGAGGATCTGGCGGAATCGGTGATGGAGATCACGGGCGGCGCGGGCGCCGACATCGTCTTCGACCCCGTCGTCGGGTCTACGCTGGCGAAACTCGCCGATGCGACCGCATACCAGGGCTCGATTTTCCTCTACGGCCGCCTCTCGATCGAGGTTGCGGAAATTCCACTGTTCCCGGCCCTCCGGAAAGGCCTGACCTTCCGGTGCTATACGATCATGGAGATCACCAAATTCCCGGAAAAAAGGGAGCGGGGCAAGAAGTTCATCTACGGGGGCCTCGAATCAGGCGCGCTCAAGCCCATCATCGCCAGGACGTTCCCGCTCGACGACACGTTGGGCGCGTACGAGTACATGGAATCGAACCAGCAGATGGGCAAGATCATCGTCGAAGTCTAATCCTCGCCCGGATCAACCGAACGGGCGGGCGTGTGAGTAGCCCATCTCCTCGCTCGTAATGAACTCGAGCAGGGCGGGCGTTCCCTCTTCGGTCACGCGTCTCGCTTCCAGGAAGGCCGGGCCGACCTCGCCCGGCTCCTCCACGCGCTTGGCCCAGCCGCCCAGCGCTCTGGCGATATCGGCGTATTCGCCGCCCACGTCGCGCGTGCCGTATTTCTCATGGGAGAGCGCCATGTGCCTGGTTTCCACCGCCATGGTGGAGTTTTTGAGTACCACCGTGCAGATGGGGAGGTTCTCGCGTACGGCGGTCTCGAAATCGAGCCCCGTCATGCCGAACGCCGCATCGCCCATGAAGTTCACGCAAAACTTATCAGGTGCGGCCAGCTTGGCCCCCATGGCGAGGCCGAGCCCCGTGCCGAGTTGGTGGGATTTCCCCCAGCCGAGATATGACCTCGGCGTATCGCACAGGTACATGGGCAGCATCTCGTATCGCGGGTTCCCCGAATCGTGGGTGGCGATGACCTCTGCGGGCGGCACGTTCCGCATCAACTCCCAAATGACGCGGTAGGGGTTGATGGGTTTCTCATCCGATGCGAGTTTGGGCGTCCATTCATCCAGCCAGGCCTTCCGCGCCCCCGCCACCTGCGCCTGCACTCCCTCGCGCTCGTTCCTGTCTGCGTTCTTCATCCGCTCGGCGCAGCAGTCGATGAACTGGCGCAGCACGAGCTTCGCGTCCCCGAGGGCGGGATAATCTGCTGCATAGTTCTTGTTGATGTCGACCGGGTCGTTCGTCGCGTGGACGATGGTCTTGCCGCCGGGCACGCGCGTGGCGAGGCCGTGGTCGGTGAGGCTGGTGCCGACGGCGAACACGAGGTCCGCGTCTTTCAGGAAATGGTAGGCGGGGCCGCTCATGACGCTCGAGCCGACGCCGAGGGCCAGGGGGTGATTCGCCTCCGAGATAGCGCTCTTGCCCTCCATGGTGGTCAACACGGGAACCTGGAGGAGTTCCGCCAGTTCTCTCAACTCTTCGGTCGCCTCGGCGTAGAGCACGCCCGCGCCCGCCAGGAGCACCGGACGCTTCGCTTCCAACAGCGCCTCGGCGGCGTTCTCCACGTCCTGCGGGTCCGCCTGGGCGCGTGTTCGCTTAACGGGCGTATAGCCGCCGAGCATTTCGTCTGAGACTTCCATACCCGCGATGTCTTCGGGCAACTCCACGAGTACGGGGCCGGGGCGTCCGTTCCTCATCGCATGGAAGGCGCGCCGCATGGCGTCCACGGTGCGTTCCGGCACGTTGATCTGCTCGGCCGATTTCGTCACCGAGGCGTAGGAGTCGACGGAACTGAACATGGGGAACACGCGGTCGCGCCCCCTGGCGTGCCCCAGGGGGAGCAGCAGCATGGGCGTGGAGTCCGAATACGCGGTGGAGATGCCCGGAAAGGCGTTTTCCGCCCCCGGCCCGTACTGCATGGTGAACACCGAGGGCGCGGCGCCGTTGGTGACGCGGGCGAAGCCGTCCGCGATGCCCACCCCCACGCGCTCCTGACGGCAGACGATGGGCCGGATACCGACCGCGGCGGCCGCTTCGATCTGGACGGTGGTGGGATAGCATTTGAGGTGCCTCACCCCTTCGCGCTTCAGGATTCCGGCGATGACGTCGACGACGCGCATGTGGCTTCTCCTATCGGCTCGGTGAATTCGTTTTGAACGATGAGGTGAGTTTCTCACAAGTTTACGCTTAAGGAAATTTCCGCGCACACGAGCGCGCTCCGGCGGTTTTCGCTACAATGCGCGTCCATCTTGAGAGAATTCACCGAGCGGTAAGCGCCGCTCCCGCATCTTTTCAGCAAAAGGAAGCCCGGCCATGGCGAATCGAGAAGCAACCACCTACGAAGTGAAAAACCACGTCGCGTATCTCACACTGAACCGGCCCGAGAAGAAAAACGCCATCAACTACGCCATGCGCAAGGAGGTGCAGGACGCCTACGCCGACATCAGGAACAACCCGGACGTCTGGGTGGCCATCATCACGGCGGCGGGAGACGTTTTCTGCTCGGGCAAGGACATCGTGGAGAAGATGCCCGAGAGCGACGCCCAGGTGATGTCGAACGACGAGCTTTATCTCTACCTGCGCTATCTCTACAAGCCGGTCATCTGCGCCATCAACGGCCCCTGCCTGGCCCAGGGGGCGGGCTTCGCGCTGAACTCGGACATCCTGATTTTTTCCGAGCGCGGTTCCATGGGCTGGCCGCAGGTGCTCCGGGGGATATCCTCGGTGAGCGGCCCGGCCATGTGCGCGCACGCGATTCCTTGGACGCAGGCGATGAGCTACCTCATGCGCGGCAAGTTCATCCCCGCCGAGGAGTGCCTGCGCCTGGGGATTGCCACCGAGGTGGTGCCGCACGAGGAACTGCTGCCGACGGCTGTGCGTTACGCGCACGAAATCCTCGAAGCCGCGCCCATGGCGGTCTGCGCCATCAAGGAGGCGGCGCGCCGGGGCGAGGACCTGGGC
>CAYTSP010000274.1:0-15300 GCA_964440505.1 uncultured Nitrospinaceae bacterium | reverse complement strand
TCGAGAGATGGTGATGCCCGGAGACAACGTGTCGCTGGACGTTGAGTTGATCACGCCGATAGCGATGGAGCGCGAGTTGCGCTTCGCGATACGCGAGGGTGGCCGCACGGTGGGGGCCGGCGTCGTCACAGAGGTCGTCGAATAGAGCGGTTTAAGCGATCGTTTCAGGACATCAGGTTTTCAGAGGCCAGTGGCTCAATTTGGTAGAGCACCGGACTCCAAATCCGGCGGTTGGGGGTTCGAGTCCCTCCTGGCCTGCCATGAACCCGGGGGCCGAACCTTGGTTCGGGAAGATCGGAAGCGGCGGCGGAGAGTGGATGCATGACCAATAAGGTGATGGGCTGGATTCATCAGGGGCGCACCTTCCTGCGCGACGTGCAGAGCGAAGCGAAGCGCGTGACGTGGCTCGATATGCGCCAGACGGCGGCGCAAACCGCCGTCGCCCTCGTGTTCGTCTTCATCATTGCGATATATCTGGGTCTCGTCGATTTGGCGTTGTCCCGGGCTGTCAGCTATTTCCTCAATTTCGGTTTCTAGAGCAGGGTTTCGGAATGTCCATGAACTGGTATGTGGTGCACACCTACTCGGGTTTTGAAAACAAGGTGAAGCTCTCGATCGAAGAGCAGTTTCGCGGGAAGGAATACGAGGAAAAACTCGGTGAAATCGTGGTTCCCACCGAGCAGGTGGTGAAGGTGAAGGGCGGGAAGAGGCGCACGAGTTCCCGGAAATTCTTCCCCGGCTACATCCTGATCCGGATGGAATGCGACGAGGACACCTGGTATGTGGTCAAGAACACGCCGAAGGTGACGGGTTTTCTGGGCGGAACATCCCCGAGTCCTCTCTCGGAAGCCGAGATGGAAAACATCCTCAAGCAGATGAGCGGAGAGGCCGAGAAGCCCAAGCCCAAGATTGATTTCGAAAAAGGCGAGAGCATCCGGGTGATAGACGGGCCTTTCGTGAATTTCACGGGTGAGATCGACGAGGTTCACGCCGACAGAGGAAAGCTCAAGGTCATGGTCAGCATTTTCGGCCGCGCGACGCCCGTGGAACTCGAGATGCTCCAGGTGGAGAAGGTGTAGGGAAAAAGGTTCATCGGGGGCGCGGCTCCGCGCCGCTGCGCGGCGTTCGCCGGGTCCGGGAAGACCGGCAGGGGCAAAGCCCGGGTGTAGCGTCAGAGGCTTATGCTGTTTGAGAGGGAAAAATGGCGAAAGAAGCGGTTGGCATCATCAAACTTCAAATACCGGCCGGCCAGGCGAACCCCGCCCCGCCCGTCGGTCCTGCGCTCGGCCAGCAGGGTGTGAACATCATGGAGTTCTGCAAGGCCTTCAACGCGCAGACCCAGGGGAAGGAGGGCACGATTATTCCGGTCGTGATCTCTGTGTATGCGGACAAGAGCTTCACCTTCATCATGAAGAGTCCGCCCGCCTCCGCTCTCTTGAAGCAGGCCGCCGCGCTGGCGAAAGGCTCCTCCGAACCCGGGCGAGAGGGCGTGGGCTCCGTGACGCGCAAACAACTCGAGGAAATAGCCGAGATCAAGAAAGAGGATCTGAACAGCGCAGACCTCGAAGGGGCCGTCCGGATTATCGAGGGTACGGCCCGCAGCATGGGAATCGAGGTCAGCGGGTAGTTTTTTTATTGAACGAATGTGGGAGGCGTCCCGGTCGGGCGTCGTTCGAACCACGATGGAGGAGGCAGGCAAATGCCCAAGCACGGCAAGAACTACCGGGAAGCCCGGGAGCGAATCGATCGGGAAAAACAAATCCCGCTCTCTGAAGCCGTTGGTCTGGTGAAGGAGATTTCCACTGCGAAATTCGACGAGACCGTCGAGATATCCGCCAAGCTCGGCGTAGACCCGCGCCATGCGGAACAAATGGTGAGGGGAAGCGTCGTTCTGCCCAACGGCATCGGCAAGGAAGAGCGCGTCGTGGCGTTCGCTAAGGGCGAGAAGGTGGCCGAGGCCAAGGAGGCGGGCGCGGAGTACGTGGGCGCGGATGATCTGGCCGAGAAGATTCAGGGCGGCTGGATGGAGTTCGACCGCGTGGTGGCGACGCCCGACGTCATGAGCGTCGTGGGCAAGCTCGGGCGGCTGCTCGGGCCCCGCGGCATGATGCCCAACCCGAAATCCGGCACCGTTTCCTTCGACGTGGGCCGCATGGTTCGGGAGATCAAGGCGGGCAAGGTGGAATACCGCGTGGATAAGGCGGGCATCATTCATGCCCCGGTCGGAAAGGTGAGTTTCGAGGGAAAGGCGCTCTCCGAGAACATCGCGGCGGTGGTGGACGCGCTCGTTCGCGCGAAGCCCGCAGCGAGCAAGGGGGTGTACTTCAAGCGCCTCACCATATCCAGCACGATGGGGCCCGGCGTGCGGGTCGACCACCAGTCTCTTCTCGCGGCATTGAAATAAGGAGGCCCCAGAATGGCGACAGCAGTTGCGGAGAAGGGAAGACTGGCGTCGGGCAAGGCGCCTCGCGCCGATAAGACCGGGGCGGTAGAGGCCCTTCAGACTCATTTCAACGAGAGCAACTCTTTGGTGTTGTTCGACTATCGGGGGCTGAGCGTCGCGCAGATGACGGCCCTGAGAAGACAGACGCGCGAGGCGGGCGTTCGGCTCTCCGTCGTCAAGAATACGCTCACCGAGCGCGCGGTGGAGGGCACGCGTTTCGAGGAATTGCGTGGAAGGCTCGTCGGGCCGATTTCCATCGTGACGACCGACGGCGACCCCTCGACGCCCGCCAAGATACTCAAGGAATTCGTGAAGGCAGAGTCCGCCGGCGAAATCAAGGGCGGGGTTCTGGACGGCAGGTTCCTAGAAACAGCCGAAGTGGAGTCGCTCGCGGAGTTGCCCTCGCGCGAGGTGTTGCTCTCGATGTTGCTTTCCGCCTTGCAGGCCCCTGTGGCGGGTCTGCCGAGGGTTCTGAACGGCGTCGTTTCCCAGTTCATAAATGTCGTCGACGCCATTGCCAAAAAGAAAGAACAAGTGTAATATAGTTGTTTGCCCAAAGAAGGGGGCAAACGGCGAGATTTCCCAAAATTAAATGGCCATGACCTGGCCGATGGTTTCGTGCGAATGCGAGGAAAGGGCGAATTGTGGCGACCAAAGAAGAAGTAATCGATTTCATTGAAAACATGACGGTGATGGAGTTGAGCGAATTCGTCAAGGAGCTCGAGGAGAAGTTCGGCGTGACCGCGGCCGCGCCCATGATGATGGCCGGTGCGGGGATGGCGGCGGGCGGCGACGCGGGCGAAGCGGCGGAGGAGAAAACTGAATTCACCGTCAGTCTCACATCCTTTGGTTCGGAAAAAATCAAGGTCATCAAGACCGTCCGCGAACTGACCAGCCTGGGTCTCAAGGAGGCGAAAGACTTGGTGGAGAGCGCACCCCAAGCCGTCGTGGAGGCGGTTCCCAAGGAAGACGCCGAAGCTGCTGCCGACAAGCTCAAAGCGGTTGGAGCGGAGGTGGAAATCACATAGAGCTCACCCGGGATGCAGACGACCCGATTCTGCTGGTTGCAGCCGGATCGGCGCATAACCCTAGTCGCCCCCCACTTTCTTGAGGTGAGCCAGCATGAATGTAAAAAATGGCAAGAACGGCCGTCGGGTTCGTGAGGATTTCGCCTCTATACCTGCGGTTATCGATATTCCGAATTTAATAGACATCCAGCTTTCTTCCTACGAGCGATTCCTTCAATGGGAAACGAAACCCGCCGAGCGTCGGACGGACGAAGGTCTCGAGGGCGTGTTTCGCAGCGTATTCCCCATCTCCGATGCAGCCGAGAACGTTACGCTCGAATATCTCGGCTATGAGATAGGGGTCTGGGAGTCGAAGGGCAACGAATATCCCGGCCTCGGCGGACCCGGCGAGAAGGACGATGACGGGGTGGAGGTCTTTTGCCGGCAAAAGCACGAAGCCGATGAATGCCGCCAGAGAGGGATGACCTACGTCGCGCCCCTGCGGGTCATGCTCCGCCTCACGGTTTATGAGCGTGATGAGCAAACCAAGGAGCGCCGCGTCCGCGAGGTGAAGGAGCAAAAGGTATATCTGGGGGAAATCCCCCTCATGACGGAGAACGGCACCTTCATCATCAACGGCACGGAGCGGGTGGTCGTCAGCCAGATGCACCGCTCTCCCGGCGCTTTCTTCAGCGCGGACAAGGTGAAGCCCACCGCCAAATCGGCATTCACGGCCAGGCTCATCCCCTACAGGGGAAGCTGGCTGGACTTCGAGTTCGACAGCAAGGATTTGCTCTTCGTCCGAATCGACCGCCGCCGCAAGCTTCCCGTCACCATCCTGTTGCGCGCGTTCGGCTTGGACAAGGACGACATTCTCAATTCCTTCTACCAGAGCGAGGAACTCTTCTACGACGAGAAGAGAGACGCCTACTACAAGAAACTCTCCGAACTCATGGTGAACCAGAGGATTTTCGAGGACATCGTTCTCCCCGAGACAGGAGAACTCGTTCTGCGGTCGGGGCGCAAGTTCACGCGCGCCGCTCTCCGGAAACTTCAGGCCGCGGGTGTGGAAACCCTGGAACTCAAGGATGAGGAAGTCGTCGGGGGCATTCTGGCCCAGCCGGTGGCCGATCCCGAAACCGGCGAGGTGCTCTTCGACACGAACCTCGAGATCACCTCGGAGGTTCTCGCCGCCCTGCGCGACAGGAAAATCTCCAAGCTGGCGATTCTCTACGTCTCCGGCGTCGGCGCGGACAGGACCATCCGCGACACCCTGACGTCGGATAAATGCGAGACGCAAGAAGACGCTCTCGTGGAAATCTACAAACGCCTGCGCCCCGGCGACCCGCCGACCAAGGAAACGGCGCGGCTGCTTTTCGAAAACCTTTTCTTCAATTCGAAACGATACGACTTGTCGCGCATCGGACGCCTGAAGCTGAACACGAAACTTGGCCTGAACCTCCCGCTGGATCAGAGAACCCTGACGCTCAACGACGTTATCGCCACGGTTCGCTACATCATCGAGCTTCGCCACGGACAGGGCACGGTGGACGACATCGATCACCTCGGCAACCGGCGCGTGCGCTCCGTGGGCGAGTTGCTCGAAAGCCAGTTCCGCGTCGGTCTCGTGCGCATGGAGCGCGCCATTCGCGAGCGGCTGAGCATCCAGGACATGGACAACCTCATGGTGCGCGATTTGGTCAATTCCAAGATGATAACGGCGGCGGTGAAGGAATTTTTCGGCTCCAGCCAGTTGAGCCAGTTCATGGATCAGACGAATCCCCTCTCGGAGATCACGCACAAACGAAGGCTCTCGGCTTTGGGCCCCGGAGGGTTGACGCGCGATCGGGCCGGATTCGAGGTGCGTGACGTTCATGCCACCCACTACGGCCGCATATGCCCGATCGAGACGCCCGAGGGGCCGAACATCGGGCTGATAGCGAGCCTTTCCACGTATGCGCGCGTGAATCAGTACGGATTTATCGAGACGCCCTGCCGGAAGGTGGTGAGCGGGCGCGTCAGTGAATCCGTCGAATGGCTCTCGGCGATTGATGAAGACAAGTACAAGATCGCCCAGGCGAACGCTCCCGTGGACGTAAAGGGCAACCTCGTCAACGATTTCGTCTCGGCGAGAACGAGCGGCGAGTTCGTCATGGTGCCCCGGGAGCAGGTGGACTACATGGACGTCTCCCCCAAGCAGTTGGTGAGCGTGGCCACCTCCCTGATCCCCTTCCTCGAGAATGACGACGCGAACCGCGCGCTCATGGGTTCGAACATGCAGCGCCAGGCGGTTCCCCTGCTTCGGCCCGAAGCGCCCTTCGTCGGCACCGGCATGGAGGGGATCGCGGCGAGGGATTCGGGCGCGGTCGTCATCGCGCAGTGCGACGGCCGCGTGGCGAGCGTGGACGCGACCAGAATCGTGATTCGTGCGAAGGAACAAGCGGGCAACCTGGCCGAAGAGGGTGTCTACATCCACAATCTGGTGAAATATCGCCGTTCGAACCAGAACACCTGCATCAACCAAAAACCCATCGTGCACGTAGGCCAGGAGGTGGATAAGGGCGATATCATCGCGGATGGATTCTCCACCGACCAGGGCGAGCTCGCTCTGGGCAGAAACATGCTCGTCGCCTTCATGCCCTGGAACGGCTATAACTTCGAGGACGCCATCGTCATCTCCGAAAAAGTGGTGAAGGAAGACATCTACACCTCCTTGCACATCGAGGAGTTCGAGATCGAGGCGCGCGACACGAAACAGGGCCCCGAGGAAATCACGCGCGACATTCCGAACCAGAGCGAAGAAGCCCTCCGCGACCTCGATGAGAGCGGCATCGTTCGCGTGGGTGCGCGGGTCAATCCGGGAGACGTGCTCGTCGGGCGCATCACGCCCAAAGGAGAGACGCAGCTCAGCCCCGAGGAAAAACTCCTGCGGGCCATATTCGGCGAGAAGGCGGGCGATGTCCGCGACTCCTCGCTCAGGGTGCCTCCGGGGATCGAGGGCACGGTCGTGGAGGTGCGCGTCTTCTCCAGGCGGGGCGCGGAGAAGGACACCCGCATGCTCCAGATCGAGGAAGCGGAGATCGAGAGGCTGGAGAAGGACTACGGCGATGAAATCAATATTCTGAACGACGAGGGCGATGCGAGAATCCGCTCTTTGCTCATCGGGCAGAGCGCCCTCGCCGACGTGGTTCACCCCAGGACGAGTGAGAGCCTCTTCGCCAAGGGGGACGAACTCAACGAGGATGGCCTCGCGAAGCTCAGCGGCGCCCATCTCCTGGACCTGCCCGTCGAGAAGGGGTTGCTCGATCAGATCAAGACCATGTCCGATCACACGAACGAGCAGGTGGAACTGCTAGACAGCATTTTGCAGGAGAAGATAGCCAAGCTTCAGCGCGGCGACGAGCTTCCCCCCGGCGTTCTCAAGATGGCCAAGGTCTACGTGGCGATGAAGCGCAAGCTCCAGGTGGGAGACAAGATGGCGGGCCGCCACGGCAACAAGGGCGTCGTATCCATCATCGTTCCCGAAGAGGACATGCCCTATCTCGAAGACGGCACGCCCATCGAGATTGTGCTCAACCCCCTCGGCGTGCCCTCGCGGATGAACGTCGGCCAGATCCTGGAGACGAACCTGGGATGGGCGGCGAAAGTGCTGGGCAAGCATTTCGCGACGCCGGTGTTCGACGGCGCGACGGAGCAGGACATCGTCCGCTATACGGAACAGGCCGAGTTGCCGCCTTACGGCAAAACCCAGCTCTATGACGGAAAAAACGGACAGCCCTTCGAGCAGAAGGTCACGGTGGGGATGATCTACATGCTCAAGCTCCACCATCTCGTGGACGACAAGATTCACGCGCGCTCGACGGGCCCCTATTCTCTGGTGACGCAGCAGCCCCTCGGCGGCAAGGCGCAATTCGGCGGACAGCGCCTCGGTGAGATGGAGGTGTGGGCGCTTGAGGCCTACGGCGCCGCCAAGACGCTGCAGGAGATACTGACGGTAAAGAGCGACGACGTTTCCGGCCGCACACGTATTTATGAGTCCATCGTGAAAGGCGAGAACTCGCTGGAGGCGAGTCTGCCCGAGTCCTTCAACGTGCTGATGAAGGAGCTTCAGAGCCTCGCTCTCGATGTCGAGCTGATAGAGAGCGGCGAGGCGCCGAGCTAGACCTGAATTTTTGAGCCTGTTTGTTTGGCGGTTCCATCGACCGTCGCCCAAGGGATGACGCACATACTCCCAAGGAGGGTTGAATTGGACAGCAACTTGAATCTATTCGAAAAGCCCAAGGATCCTGTTTCATTCGACGCGATACGCATTCGCATCGCTTCACCGCACACCATTCGCGCCTGGTCTTCGGGCGAAGTGAAAAAACCCGAGACCATCAACTACCGGACGTTCCGGCCGGAGCGGGACGGGCTGTTCTGCGCCGTCATATTCGGCCCCGTGAAGGATTACGAATGCCTTTGCGGCAAGTACAAGCGGATGAAGTACAGGGGCGTGGTTTGCGAGAAATGCGGCGTCGAGGTCATCTCCTCGAAAGTGCGGCGCGAGCGCCTGGGCCACATCGAACTGGCCACGCCGGTCTCTCACGTTTGGTTCTTCAAGGGCCTTCCGAGCCGGATCGGCAACATGCTCGACATGACGCTGCGCGAACTGGAGCGGATTCTCTATTTCGAAAACTACGTCGTCATTGATCCGGGCGAGACGGATCTCAAGAAATTCGAACTCCTCACGGAGGAGCAGTACCGGAATATCGAAGAGGAATACGACGAAGACGAGTACAAAATCGGCATCGGTGCGGAGGCGATTCGCGAACTGCTCGCTCAGTTGGACCTCGAGACGCTTTCCGCGCAGCTCAAGACGGATATTCGAGACACCTCGAACCTGCAAAAGCGCCGTAAGCTCATCAAGCGCCTCAAGGTGGTGGACTCTTTCAAGAATTCGGGCAACCGCGCCGAGTGGATGATCCTCGAAGTCATTCCGGTGCTGCCGCCCGAGCTCCGGCCCCTGGTGCCGCTCGACGGCGGCCGCTTCGCCACGAGCGACCTGAACGATCTCTACCGTCGGGTGATCAACCGCAACAACCGGCTGCTCAGGCTTCAGGAATTGCGGGCGCCGGACATCATCATCCGAAACGAGAAGCGCATGCTCCAGGAGGCGGTGGACGCACTGTTCGACAATGGCCGCAGGGGCCGACTGCTCCGCGGCCCGAACAAGCGCCCGCTCAAGAGCCTCTCCGACATGCTCAAGGGAAAGCAGGGGCGCTTCCGCCAGAATCTTCTGGGCAAGCGGGTGGATTACTCGGGCCGCTCGGTCATCGTCATCGGCCCCGAACTCAAGTTCAACCAGTGCGGTTTGCCGAAGAAGATGGCGCTCGAACTATTCAAGCCTTTCATTTTCAATCGTTTAGAGGAAAAAGGCCTGGTCGCCACCATCAAGGCGGCCAAAAAGATGGTCGAGGAGGAGCGCCCCGAGGTATGGGACGTGCTCGAAGAGGTGGTTCGCAACCATCCGGTAATACTCAACCGTGCTCCCACGCTCCATCGTCTCGGCATGCAGGCTTTCATGCCGGTTCTGGTGGAAGGCAAGGCCATACGCGTGCATCCTCTCGTGTGCGCGGCGTTCAACGCGGATTTCGACGGCGACCAGATGGCGGTGCACGTGCCTCTTTCGGTGGAGGCCGTGGAGGAGACGCGCGTGCTGATGCTCTCGGCGAACAACATTCTCTCGCCGGCCAACGGCATGCCTCTGGCCGTTCCCAGCCAGGACATCATTCTGGGCTGCTACTACCTGACGAAGCCGCGCGGCGGTTCGAAGGGCGAGGGCCACGTGTTCGGCGACGTTAGCGAAGCGAGAATCGCATACGATCAGGACGAGGTGGGATTGCAGACCCGCATCCGGATTCGGCTCGGAGATGAATTGGTGGAAACCACCGTCGGGCGGGTTCTCCTGTATGAGATATTGCCCGAGGGCGTTCCTTTCGAGGCGGCCAACTGCGTCATGGACAAGCGCGCGCTCACGCGGCTCGTCGCCACCTGCTACGAGAAGGCGGGCCGCTCGAAGACGGTGACGTTTCTCGACGCGCTCAAGAACCTCGGCTTCACCCACGCCACGCAGGCGGGCATTTCCATTTCCATCGACGACATGAAGGTGCCGGTCAGCAAGGGCGAACTTACCGAGGATGCCCGGGGCGAGGTGCTCGAAGTCGAAAAAGAGTACCGCGACGGCTTGATCACAGACGGAGAGCGCTACAACAAGATTATCGACATCTGGTCGCACGTGACCGAGGAGGTCTCGGGCGAGATGTTCAAGGTGCTCGAGCGAGACGACGAAACCGCGATGAGCGGACCCGGCGGCGAGGAGGGCCAGCCGTTCGACTTCAACCCCATCTACATCATGGCCGACTCGGGCGCACGCGGCAGCACGGCCCAGTTGCGCCAGCTCGGCGGAATGCGGGGCCTGATGGCCAAGCCCTCGGGCGAGATCATCGAAACGCCGATCACGGCGAACTTCCGCGAGGGCCTCTCGGTGCTCCAGTACTTCATATCCACGCACGGCGCGCGCAAGGGATTGGCGGACACCGCGCTGAAGACGGCGAATAGCGGATACCTCACGCGCCGGCTGGTGGACGTGGCCCAGGACATCATCATCAACGAGGAGGACTGCGGCACCATCAACGGCATCGAGATGAGCGCACTCGTCGAGGGAGGCGAGATCATCCAGACGCTGGGCGAGCGGATCATCGGCCGGATCGCCTTGAACGATATCCGGGACCCCTTCAACAACGAGGTTCTCTGCGCGGCGGGTGAGGAGATCAACGAGGAGAAGGTTCGCTTCATCGAAAACGCAGGCGTGGAGAGGGTCACCATTCGTTCGGTCCTCACGTGTGAATCCCACTCGGGCGTTTGCTCGAAATGCTACGGCCGGAGCCTGGCCACGGGCCAGCTCGTGGAGGTGGGCGAGGCGGTCGGCGTCATCGCCGCCCAGTCCATCGGCGAGCCGGGCACGCAGCTCACCATGCGGACGTTCCACATCGGCGGCACGGCCACGCGCGCGGGCGAGCAGAGCACGGTGGAGGCCAAGCGCGAGGGTTTCGTGAAGTACATCAATCTGCGGATCATCACGAGCAAGAAGGGCGATCTGATCAACATGAACCGCAACGGGCAAATCGCCATTTGCGACGAGACCGGCCGCGAGCGCGAGCGCTACCCCGTGGTTTATGGCGCCTATGTTCGCTCGCGGGAGAATTCCAGGGTGAGCGAAGGAGAGATTCTCCTCGAGTGGGATCCCTACACGTTTTCGATTATGGCCGAAAAAGAGGGGAACATCGCGCTGCTCGACGTCATCGAGGGGCTCACGATGCAGGAGGAGATCGATGAGATCACGGGTCTCTCTCGCCGGGTGATCCTCGATCACGCCGATGAGAAACTCCAGCCGCGCGCCGCTCTTCTCGATGCCTCGGGCGAGCAAATCTCCGTATATCCCCTGCCTGCCGGCGCGCACATCAGCGTCCAGGAGGGGGAGGCGATCTCCGCCGGCGACATCATATTCAAGATCACGCGCGAGACGTCCAAGACCAAGGACATCACGGGCGGTCTGCCGCGCGTCGCCGAGTTGTTCGAAGCGCGCAAGCCCAAGGAAAATGCCGTGATCTCCGAGATCAACGGGCACGTGAAATTCGCCGGTACGCTGCGCGGCATGCGCCGCCTCATGGTCGTTTCCGAGGAAGGCGACGAGCGCGAATACCTCATTCCCCGGGGCAAGCACGTGAACGTGCAGGAGGGGGATTACGTCAGGGCGGGCGAACCGCTCATGGACGGCGCCGTGAACCCGCATGATATCCTGGCGGTGCTCGGCGAGAATGAATTGCAGAACTACCTCGTCAACGAGGTGCAGGAGGTGTATCGCCTCCAGGGCGTGAACATCAACGACAAGCACATCGAGATCATCGTACGGCAGATGCTCAGAAGGCTCGAGGTCGTCGATCCGGGAGAGACCGACCTCGTCATCGGCGAGCAGGTGACGCGCGATCTGTTCCAGCGGCGCAACCAGGAGGCGGAGCAAGAGGGGAAAACCCCGGCGACGGGACGCCCCATCCTGCTCGGCATCACCCGGGCTTCCCTGTCGACGGACAGCTTCATCTCGGCGGCTTCCTTCCAGGAGACCACGCGTGTGCTCACCCAGGCTGCGGTTTCCGGCAAAGTGGATTTCCTGCGGGGACTCAAGGAGAACGTCATCATGGGCAGGCTCATTCCGGCGGGTACCGGCGCGCGCCGATACCAGCAGGTGGAGCTTCTCTCCCCCGAGGTCGAGTTGGCGCCCATCGGCGATGATATTCCCGCAATCGTGGATGAGGAAGAGGAAACGGCCCCCGCAACGGAAGAGGGGGTCCCCTCGGAATAACCCCTTGAAAATATGCTTTTTTTCCACGCGCGAGGTTGACAAGAGCGCGTGTCGGGCTATAATCGCCGCTTCGTTGTCTGGAGTGCGTGGTTCTTGAAGTCGCAGAGCCTTGTAAGTAACTGAAATAATTATGATTATTTGGCTGCCCCATCTCGAGGCTCAGCCGTAGTCGAAATAAAAGGCCCCGAGATGAGGGCGAAGAACGCTTTGGTCTCGAAAGAGCGTGATTTTTCGGGGCGGCTTTCTCATGATTCGGAGTGAACGGTGCCGACGATCAGCCAGTTGATACGCAAGGGACGCAAGCGGATCCAGACGAAAACCGACTCTCCGGCGCTGCGCAATTGTCCCCAGAAGCGCGGCGTTTGCGTGCGTGTGTACACGACCACGCCCAAGAAGCCGAACTCGGCGCTCCGGAAGGTCGCGCGCGTGCGCCTCACCAACGGAATGGAGGTGACCACCTATATCCCGGGAGAGGGCCATAACCTTCAAGAACACTCCATCGTCTTGATTCGCGGCGGTCGCGTGAAGGATTTGCCGGGCATTCGCTATCACGTCGTCCGGGGAACGCTCGACAGCGTAGGCGTGGAGGCGCGCCGCAACGGGCGCTCCAAATACGGGGCCAAAAGGCCGAGGTAGGCGACATTCTCGTTTGAGGTTCAGCAGGGAGATTCATTTTCCATGGCGAGAAGAAAAAGAGCCACGAAAAGAAACGTTTTGCCGGATCCGAAGTTCAACGACCGGCTGGTGACCAAGTTCATCAACTCCTTGATGCTCAAGGGGAAGAAGAGTCTGGCCGAGCGCGTGTTCTACGGGGCGATGGACGTGGTGGAGGAGAAGATGAAGGAAGACCCCATCAAGGTGTTCAAGCGCGCCATGGACAACGTGAAGCCCGCACTCGAAGTTCGCTCCAGGCGCGTGGGAGGCGCGACCTACCAGGTGCCCGTGGAGGTGCGGCCCGACAGGCGCACGGCGCTGAGCATCCGCTGGATTATCCAGAACGCCCGGAGCCGGGACAGAAGGATAGCGAACGGCCTCGCCGCCGAGATCATGGACGCCGCGAACGATACGGGAGGCGCCGTTCGCCTCAGGGAAAACACGCACCGCATGGCGGAGGCGAACAAGGCCTTCGCCCACTATCGTTGGTAGGCTCGAGGGAAGGATAGAACCGTGCCCAGCGAAGCGCTCAGCAAAACCAGAAACATCGGCATCATGGCGCACATCGATGCCGGCAAGACGACGACGACCGAGCGCATCCTCTTCTACACGGGCAGAACCCACAAGATGGGCGAGGTGCACGACGGCGCGGCCACCATGGACTGGATGGCGCAAGAACAGGAGCGCGGCATCACCATCACCTCCGCGGCCACGCGCTGCGCCTGGAACGATCACGTCATCAACATCATCGACACGCCCGGCCACGTGGACTTCACGGCGGAGGTGGAGAGAAGCCTGCGCGTCCTCGACGGCGCGGTGGCGGTGTTCTGCGCCGTGGGCGGCGTGGAGCCGCAAAGCGAGACGGTCTGGCGTCAGGCGGAAAAATACGGCGTGCCGCGCCTCGTGTTCGTCAACAAGATGGACAGGACGGGCGCGGATTTCCAAAGAGTGGTGGGCGAGGTAAGGGAACGTCTCGCCGCGAACCCGCTCATGCTGCAACTGCCGATAGGTGCGGAGGAGAATTTCGCCGGCATGGTGGATCTCGTGACCATGAAGGCGCGGGTGTTCGACGACCCGATGGGCGCATCCTACGAAGAGGCGGAAGTGCCCGAGGACATGAGGGCAGAAGCTGATGATCTGAGAGAAAAGCTCTTCGACACGCTCTCCATGTTCGATGATTCGTTGATGGAGAAATACCTGGAAGGCGAGGAGATTTCACCCGAGGAGGTCCGGGCCGCGATTCGACAGGGAACGATCAGCGGCGAATTTGTTCCCGTCGTATGCGGCTCCGCGTTTAGGAACAAAGGCGTGCAGCTCCTGCTCGACGCCATCGTCGACTACCTCCCGTCTCCCTTCGATATCCCCCCCGTTCAGGCCGTCTTGTCAGATGAAGATTTGGAATTGGGCAGAAGGCCCGAGGAAAGAGCGCCCTCGGACGATGACCCGCTCTGCGCGCTCACTTTCAAGGTAATGACGGACCCTTATGTGGGCCAACTGGTATTTATCCGTATATATTCCGGCGTGCTGAAGTCGGGTTCTTCCGTATTGAACACGATTACCGGCAAGCAGGAGCGCGTAGGGCGTCTCATGCGAATGCACGCGAACAAGCGCGAAGAGATACAGGAGGCCCATGCAGGCGACATCGTCGCCGCCCTGGGCATCAAACAGGCCAAGACAGGCCATACCCTCTGCGCTCCTGCCCACCCCATTCTTCTCGAAAGCATCAACTTCCCCGAACCCGTCATCTCCATCGCCATCGAGCCGAAGACGAAGTCCGACCAGGACAAGCTCGGAGGCGCCCTGGCGAGACTCTCGGACGAGGACCCGACCTTCCGGGTGCGCTCGGACGAGGAGACGGGGCAGACCATCCTCTCCGGCATGGGCGAGTTGCACCTGGAGATTCTGGTGGACAGGCTTTTCCGCGAATTCGCGCTGGAGGCCAGCGTGGGCAAGCCCCAGGTCGCCTATCGGGAGACGATTCGGGCCGAGGCCACCGCGCGCGGTCGCTTCGTGCGCCAATCCGGCGGACGCGGGCAGTTCGGGGACGTGGAGCTCACCATCAGGCCGCTCGCTCCCGGGGGCGGTTTTCAGTTCGTCAACAAGATTGTGGGCGGCGTGATTCCGAAAGAATACATCCCGGCGGTCGAGAACGGCATCAGGGAAGCCATGGAAAACGGGGTGCTCGCCGGGTATCCGCTGCTCGACATCGAAGTCACGCTTTTCGATGGCTCGTTCCATCAGGTCGACAGTTCGGAGGTGGCCTTCAAAATCGCAGGCTCCATGGCTTTCAGGGAAGCCGCGAAGAAGGCGAAGCCCGTTCTTCTCGAACCCATCATGGACATGGAAGTGGTGTGTCCCGCGGATTTTCTGGGTGACGTCATGGGAGATCTCACTTCCCGGCGCGGGCGGATTCGCGAGATGGAAGACCGGGCGGGCGCCAAGGTGGTGAACGCCTCCGTTCCGCTCTCGGAAATGTTCGGTTATGCGACCGACGTACGATCGATGACCCAGGGCAGGGCGACCTATACGATGCAGTTCGGTCGCTACGAAGAGATGCCGCGGCAGGTTGCCGAGGAGTTGATGGCGAAAAACGTAGGCACGGCAGTCGAAACGGCATAGGCAAGTATTTCGGGAGAGGGCGGGCGTGAGCCGCCCTCTTTGAATTTTCAATAGAAGGAGAAGGGAAGCCATGGCGAAGGCGAAGTTTGAGCGCACGAAGCCGCACGTGAACGTAGGGACGATAGGACACGTGGACCATGGGAAGACGACGCTGACGGCGGCGATCACGAAGCACCTCT
>CAYTSP010000273.1:0-10706 GCA_964440505.1 uncultured Nitrospinaceae bacterium | reverse complement strand
GGCCGCATCCGGGCGGAGAGTGCGGGCATCGGCCAGGGCGCGCGGTTCACCTTCACGCTCCCGGTGAGCGAGGAAGCCGCCGCCGGCGATCAGCCCCGCCCCTCCCAGCCGGGAGGCGAGCGCCTGCCCGTCCTGGTGGTGGACGACGACCCGCAGATGCTGCGCTTCGTCCGAGACGCGCTCGCGGAGGCGGGCTACGCCCCCATCGTCACGGGCGACCACCGGGAACTGTCCCGGATCATCGGGGCGGAGGAGCCCTGCCTGGTCCTGCTCGACCTGGTCCTCCCCGGCGCCGACGGCATCGAACTCATGGAGAGCGTCCCCGAACTGGCCGATCTTCCGGTCATCTTCATCTCCGCCTACGGGAGGGACGAGACCATCGCGAGGGCGCTCGAGCGAGGGGCCGCGGACTACCTCGTCAAGCCCTTCTCGGCGACCGAGCTCGTGGCGCGGATCCGGGCGGCCCTGCGCAAGCGGGACGAGACGGAACCCTTCGTGCTCGGCGACCTCGCCATCCACCACGGGCAGCGGCTGGTGAGCATGGCCGGGCACCCCTTGCGGCTCACCGCCACCGAGTACGAGCTCCTGCACGTCCTCTCGGTGAACGCGGGCCGGGTCATGACCTACGACGCGCTGATCCGCCGGATCTGGAACTCTCCGGACAAGGGCGACTCCGAGCGCATCCGCACCTTCGTCAAGCAGCTGCGCAGAAAGCTCGGCGACGACCCGGCCCGGCCGGCCTGGATCCTGAACGTGCGGGGCGTCGGCTACCACATGCCCGGGCCGGGCGAGAAGTGAGCCCGGGCTTCATCCCTGGTGATGCGAAGGCTCGCCGCGCTTGACCGAGAGAAGCGCTCCCGCAACACCTCGATCTCTTGTGTGGGTTCGTCACGATTGTTGATTCACCCTCCCGTACCCTGTCGAAAAATGCAACAAACCTACAGAATCCCCTGAAACAACACATAATTCACTGAATATCGCACAATAATCTCACACGAAAGATTATATAAGTAACTTATTACGAAGCTATGGGAGTCCATGCAACAAGAGAAAGCGCTGCCGGCGTTGCCCTCAGCCGCTTTGTTGCAGCCCCCGTCATACTTCGTTCGGGTGCTGCCACGGGGAAGCGGCGAGTCGCCCCTCCCTTCCCGCTCCTCAGGGGAAGCGGGACAGTTCCCGGGGAGGGGCGGCGTCCATGTATTCATTCAAAGGAGGCAAAAAATGAACAGGATATTTGGATTCACAGTAGCTTGCGCCATAGCCCTCATAATGGCCGGTTGCTCCTTAAGCGGTGACGGGAAAAAAGCGATGATGGATGAGGATACTCCTCCGCCTCCACCCGCGCCAGCAAGGATGGTACTCGTGGGCAACGAACCCTTCACGTCCACCATGAACGTGGCGGTCAAGAGATATGGTCCGGACAACGACGTGAAACTCGCCGCATCGGATGAGGCGTATATCAACTCAGTGACGCGCAAGGAAGACGGCGGGTTCCACGCTACCTATATGATTAACGGAAAGGAAGCGAGTGCTGATTTCGAGGCCTCCGGGAACCGCACAGCTTCCGAAGGAGTCATTTTTTACCTAGACAATTACGGAGGCACATTCGCCGGCAAACTCACCGATTATCTGGACGTGAACTGGTGGGCGTACCACGAAGGAACGGAAGCAGACGACAATAGTTATTGGGGCCTCGTCGTATATGGATCCCCCACGGAACCGCAGCACGTCCCCGTAGAGGGAAGTGCCACCTACAAGGGGAAACTGCGCGGTTTTTCATGGAACCCTGCGCTTCCCGTCTCAGGTGGAAGCATGGCGGGCAGAACGCGCTGGCGCGGCAACGATCTGATGCTCGAAGTTGACTTCGACAATATGACGGTATCGGGCAACATCGGAGAGCTTTTTGTGCGGGGGCCGGATGACAGTAGCTATATCAAGCTCGGCGACACTAACTCGATCGCCATAACGGGTGGAACCATCACGAAAGACGGCATCAGCGCCGAATGGACGGGGATGGACACCAATTCGGGTAGCGACCCCAAGCTCAGCATGAGAGGCTATTCGGGTGACCTGAGCGGCGGTTTCTACGGAACGGTTGCGGATGAGATCGGCGGCACCATGACCGGCGGTAGAGCGGCCACTGAAACGACTCCTGAGCAGATCGTGTTCGGTGCCTTCGGAGCGAAAAAGAAGTAAGCGCGGCGCCGCGCAGGAGCGGATTTTCGCCGTTTTCGGCGGAAATCCACCGATATTGGGGGCAACAATCCTGCGATGACCAAAATATGTTTGGGATCGTACATACGAGGGGGATGGCCGCCAATGTATCACAATGCATTGAAATCACTCAACTTACTCCTAAACAGACATTTGGAGAAGGAGAGCTGATGCGCCAAACACTAACATTGGCTGTTACTGCAGTTGCCACCGGAGTGATGCTGGCGGCATGGGTAATGCGGGCGAGCGCCGACATGCGAAGTAGCAATGTTTGCAACGTTTCACCCAACGAAGCAGTTGTCATTGCTTAGCAAAATAAACACGGTTACTAGTTTGCGTGCGGTCCCGTGCAATGCATATGGAGCGGAGAAAGAGATAAAAATAAAGCAATAGACTATATAGAGAATCATACTGACAGAGGTGGGAAACTCAATTATGTCTGTATCGTATCGGTGAAAAAACGGCATTGGGACAAATCAACGCGAGGGGCATTCTATCGGCTGCACGCTCCACAACGTTCATATGACGAAGATCCGCGCCGGTTTATTATTCGTTAGTGGCCGACGCCCAAGGAAAAGAAAGACTCAATTTGTCAATGGGATAATCGCCATTTCTTGAGGTTTACGGAATTTTCGACCAATGATGCAAAGGGGGCAACGATGATCGTCCGAATCGTAATTGCGATTTTACTTATAGTATCCGCCTTGTCTGTACCTAGCCACGCGACGACTTTGGAAGAAGCGATAAAGGCGCTGGAGGAGCGTTGCGGTGAGAAATACCAACCCATGCGCGACGCAGATGTGCAGATCAATTCTTTTTGCATGAACGTATTTAACTGGCACTGCAATAAAAAAATTGTTCAATCCCCGGAGTATCTACGGAAACACCCACAAGTGACGAGCGCTCAGCTAAAGCGAGGCATCACAAGTATAAATGAAAATATTAGAAAAAGTTGCGAACTCCTCCCTCGAAGATTCCGTCGCGATTGCATTTATTGTCAATGATATTGATTCAAAAGCCGATTATCCCGTCAACTCTGCCCACGTCAACCGCTTGCCCTCGAACCCTCGGAAGAGCTCGGCCTTGCGCATTCGCTCGCGCGCACCATAGAATCGCTCGCGCCGATTTCATCCGCTAAGAATGATGCCTGATGTTCGGGTTCTCTGGGAGGCGCTCGTTCTACATGTCCAATCTCTACGCGAACGGCGACATCCACGGCCAGATTCACATGCTCGAAGCCCTGGTGGAGCGCGCACCCTTCAAGGAGGAGGACGAAATCGTCTTTCTCTGTGATTCCATCGACAGAGGGCGTGATAAGACAATCCGGACGAGCGTTCGAAACTTCGTCAATCAGGTATTCGTAACCCCAGTAGAACTTTATGAAAACGTCAATGAATAGGATTTACCGGGAATCCGAGCGTAATCGCAAGCAAATGACTGGAAAAACAAGACAATTCCTTTTTGCTTGTCAATCTTTTTGATAACAACTAGTTACGCCGCAAGGGCATTTCAGAAATCTATCGGAAGACGACTCGCCGGTCCGCTCCGGCAAGGTTCCCGTGTCTGCGCCCACCTCGTCGGGGGATGTTCGCCGCGCGCGCTCACCTCGTTTCATCCGGCACTCCCGGCTGTGGGCCGCCGCGCCGCAGAGTTGTTTCCCCGGCACGAATTTCTAGCGCTCCTTCCTCCTGCGTGCACTTCTCTCCCGGGATATGGAGGTCCAGCGCCGCGCCGAGGCCCACGCTTCGACCTCGGCGAGCAGGTAGCGTACCCGTGCGCCGAGCCTTTTAAATTCCGGTCCCCCGCCGTTCACGCGGTAGCGTTCCAGCGTCTTAGGCGAGAGCCCGAGCCAAGCGGCCGCCTCCTGCGTATCGAGGCAGTTCGCCTCCTCGCGCGGGCATTCTCCGGTACTGCCCTTCCCGGTCGTGGCCCCCGTGGCCCCCCACGTTCCCTTGAAGGGGTCCGCCACGTCCGCCAGCTTCTCGCGGACCGCGCGGAGCTCGTCTCCCGTCGCGTTTGCCACTATCCAGGCGCACACCCGGTCGAAGGTCTCTAGGCAGGGCGAGGCCCCCCGGCGCAGCCTGCCCACGAAGGATGGATTCCCCACCGCCTCCTCGCCCAGTACCGAGGCCTTGGTCCCGCTCACCGCCAGGAACGCCTCGATCTCGGCCCGGAGGAGAGGTTCCAGCGGGGGGTGCCCCATGAACGTCAGCGCCCGGTCCGCCGTACGGAGGCGCAGGGACCGTCCCTGCGCCAGCGAACCGACGAAGCCGGGATCTCCCATCGCTTCCGTCCCGAAACGCCGTGAGCTCACCCCGTGGCGCGCACACCAGAGCGCAATCATCCCCCGCAGGCGCTCGATCAGCGGCAAGCCGGTATGGATGTCTAACGAGGTCATGGCGCGCGAACACGGGGAAAGAACACGCTCCCGAACAATCGTCATCGTCAGCGCAAATCCTGCACCCGGGCGAGAGCCTCGTTCGGGTTGTCCCAGGAAAGCCTGACGGCGTGCCCCAACGCGGTCGCTGCAATGGCCGTCGCCGCGGCGGTGTTCGACCACTCGTTGTTGAAATCGACGTCGCCGTCGCGCGCCTTCACCCGGTAGTGCCGCACCGCGCCCCCGGGCAGCCCTGTTTGACGGTAGAACTTCACCGTGGTCACGGCGAGTTGCGTCCAGTTCGCGCCACCGTCCTCCGAGATCTCGAGCACATACTTGTCGATCCGCGGATTACGGATTGCCAGGACCAGTATTTCACGGGCGTATCGCGACGGTTCAGCTTTGAGAACTCACAATACATGATTCCATGGCCTCCCAAGGGTTTCGTCGAGTCCCCTCTCCGGCGGCGATGAACCGCCCCTTGTTGGATTGACAAAAAGGACGGTATCATACAACATTGACTGTGAGTATTTGGTGCTTATTCTGGCTGATTCAGTGCTAATTCCGGGGATACCTGAATTTTTTGCATTGTTCGACCGGGTACGCGAGGGCGGATGGGCACTCGCGATGAACCCGCGGGAGAGGCCGGCGCGTTGCGCCACGTATCCTCCCGGAGCCTTCCCGCGAGGCCGGCCACGGGCTACCGCCTGCGAGCCGGGTTCCGGTGAGGGGCGGTGAATGCACCGGCAGGGGAAGCGGCCGGTTAAGAGGTGACATCGTCTCTGGCACGGGAAGCATCTGTTGATTTCGTGCGGTGCAGTTGGCTTGGAACCCTGCCTTGTATACCCCCTGCCGCCGAACATATGCCGACAGGTACTCGCCGGGACGCACAGGAGTTGTAACCAATCCGCTTTCGGTTTGATTACGGGCTCAGGTTAGGCGAATTTGCTATCGGTTCGGGAAATCAAGTTACGAAAACAACTTCAACAAGTTAGGGAAATTTTGCAGGTGCCGAAAATAGTTCGATCCTCCCGCACTCCTAGATTTTACCGAAAAACCCCGTGAATTTATCGAATTTTACGGAATTGTTCAGGGGTGATTGCCTCGATTTCGCCACGCCGTGCCGCATCGAATACGCCCGCTCCCATATGGCCTGATAGCGCGATATGAAATTCTTCAAACGGGCTGGCCTCCCGTCGGCGGCCCGCGGGTTCAGGAGCGAGACCGCGGGTCGAGCAGGGGGATGATACACCCTCCCGGAACACGCTCTTGCGGGGAAATGCGCGCTTCCCGGCGGCGGACCTCATCGGCGCGCGAGCCGTCATCATCCAGGCGCTCGATGAGGAGGCCGGAAGTTTCTGCGAACGCTTCGGTTTTAAGGCGTTCGCGGATCGCGAACCGCTCATGTTGTTAATGAGGATATTGGAGTTGAGGGACGTGGTTGGGGATTAAGGCGCGCGCTGAGCTATCCGCGTGTTACGTCCGTGCGAAACCGCACCGCCTCCGGCATCTCGTCCCACGTTCTGTCGTCAAGCACACGGCCCGTCTTTTTCTTGAGTACGCCGCCCCATTGTTTGAAGAAGAAGGGCGTACCGCTGTGTATGCAGTTATCGCGAATCTCCCTCACCCAGTCCGGCTCCATCCGCCTCGCGCCCGGCCCCGACTCCCCGCCGACGATCACCCAGTCGATGCCCGTCAAGTCCAAGCCCGGCAAAGGACCGAGCAGGGGCTCCAAGGAGAGAAACTTCGTCCGCGCTCCGGTTGACCGGAGCGGCGCCAGACGCCCGAGCCATTTTTCGGATTCGATGCTCGCGCCGAGCCAGATGTTGGGCGTCCAGTTCAGCCTCCCGTTGAGCCGAGCGGCGCGGCCCGGCCGCTTGGTGAGCACCTGAAACGTGTGCCTGCTCGCGCGGTTCATCACCTCGAAAACGGACTCGATGAAACCCGACGGCACCGACTTGTGAAACAGGTCGGACATGGAATTGACGAAGACAAGGCGCGGTTTTTTCCACCTCAAGGGTTCATCGAGAGAAGACTCGTGGGTGGCGAGAGAGAATCCATCCTTATATTTTTTCATTCCCATGGCCTGTAGCCGTTTCGACATTCTCTCGGCGTAGCAATGCTTGCAACCGGGGCTGATCTTCGTGCAGCCGGTCACCGGGTTCCAGGTCATCTCGGTCCATTCGATGCTGGAAATCGTGGACATGGCTAGATGTGCTCCATGATGTGTTTTGCAATGCTCGTAGCCGGCTTGATTCCTCTAGGATTGCCTACACAAAACAAAAATTCAAACAAAACCGATTTTTTGGAGTTTTTCAAAGTTCGGGACGTTTGGAGAAACCTGTTTCCAAACAAGTTTTTCAGATTGTCCCTGTAAATGGAGATCAGACCTCCGACGCCGCGGTATCTTATAGGTTCTCCAAACAAATTCGCATTATATAGGGTTTTCCAGTTCTCATTACCGTATATTCTAGTAAGACGATCAGCCCAAACATCGTCGGGCATCCTTGATTTCGGCAACATTCGCGCAATAGCAGAAACGGGAAAAAGAATCCAGGTATCCAGCGCCTCAAAGCCAGCTATCTTTTCAATAGTTGACCATTCAACTTCTGTGGCGAACGGATCGAGGAATAAAACGCCGCGCCAATTGCGCCAGTTCTCTCGAAGGTTGCGCAAAAAATGGTTTGCGTCCGAGTTTTTTACCTCGATGTTTCTGTGGTGGTGCAGACTACGCAATTTTTTCAAATCTTCACACCGCTTCTTGTCTTTTTCCACAAAAATGAGCTTGTCGAATGCTTTATCTGAAATCCTGATAGCGCGTTCCGCCGAGCCGCTGATGAAATCGCGCTTATCAGCTTCATCATCATGTTGCGGAAGTTCTATCAGGCCCGTGCCCGCGAAAGCATCAATGTACATTAGTTTGAATGGTCGTGTTTTGGATGGTTGATTCTTTAATGCCGTTGTATAGGCGTTGAGATAGCTTTCCAGAATATCAAGTTTTTCTAGTGTCCATGTGCCGCCAAACTCTGGTGATTGTTTCTCATCACTAATAGTCATTACTTGCTCCGGATGAAATACAGATTTTGAATATGGCGATTTTTAGTTAAGCAAAAATATTACGAAAATCAATATCAATCGTCAACTTACTCGGTTGCTCAAACACAAAATTCAAAAATCCACCACCAATAACACCTGTAAACAATCTGAAGAATCCATTGGACTTCAGTTAGTAACTCCCCTCCATTCGGCATGAGCGCGGAACCTTGGTCTAATGGGCGCGGCTTTTGGTTCGTGGAGCGCCTAATCCGAAGGAGGAAACATGACGGCGTATGACGTGGCAGTAATCGTCGGGGGATTCTGCGACTTGGGAAGGATCAGAGCGAGGTCAAGGAATTGCCATCATATTGAGGGGTACCGTCGCTTCCTCACGGGCATATCGAGTTCTGTTGGCTTTAGGATTTGGGTAGGCACATGGTGAAAATGCCGAGAGATATCGGCGGTTCGCCAATTTTTTCGATTGAAAAGTTTCCGAGACCGAATTTCTCACAGCCTACCGCATATGCGTCACCACTATCGTTATAAATTTCAATAATTTCCCCGTCATGGAACAATGCCGCCCTGCCGAAGTGTTCGGCCTCCATTTCTTCCTTAATGGCGTTGTATGCAGCCCGGTTCTTTTCAAGCTGTGAGTTCATCTTCCTGCCCCCCAGCAAGTAGGCGAACATCAATCACGAAAGAATTGAGAATCATGGCGCATATTGAGCCTGATGTTAAGTCTGTATACTTGGATGACCGCCCCACCCGTCAGTGGCGGAAAATTTCCGCCGGAATCATCCGCATCCGCTCCCGCATCCTCACCCGATCTTGAAGCGCCATCGCGCGGCAAGTGCGCTCAGCAGCAGAAGGGCGAGACTCAGGAACGATTGCAGCGTGGCCGCAATGATGAGGGGCAGGGCCAAGAGGTTGGAAGATGAGGCTTTCCCCAGAAACGGAAAGAGCGATGAAGGCCCGAATACGCCGAACGGGCGGATAATCTGTTTGATGCTGAACTGTAATGACATCGGCAGAATATTCTTCACATTAGATTCAGGCAGCCCCTTGAAATACGCCGCGTAAAAAAGTGTGAAGAGTGCGAACAAATACCCCAGCCATACCAGCGGCAAAAAAATCCTCTGGCCGTAATCGGAGGTCGCCTCATACAGCCATGAAATGAGCTTCAAAAATTTCCTTTTTTCCTCACTTCTTCTGCTCTTCATCTCCAGGGCGTAGAACACCAACTGCTCCTGCCTCGCTCTTTTTTCCTCCATATCCTGTTTCAGCGTTCTATACGCCATGGCCGATCCGGGCGAAGATGTGTCCAGAAACCTGGCATCGGTGAAATCCGTTTCCTGATGAAGGCTGCAGTTATGAAAGCGGGGTGCTTTATGGAAGGTGCATTCACGAAATTCGGTTGCCTGCTGAAATTTTCGATTGTTGAAACTCACTGCACCTAGAAATTCCGCACTTGAAAAGTCGACCTCTCCTTGAATAGCATCTATTTCGTTGTTACTTCCTGAAGTTTCAAAATCTGCCTTGTTATTGAACCGGGCCTTTACGAAATTAATATCTCCGCTGAATTGGGTGTTATGGAAGTCAGCGGCCGATCTGAACTTCGTCTCTTTGAAGATAATTTGCCAGTTGATGAATTTAGCGTTTCGGAAGACAACCCACTCGCTGAATTGTGTGTTTTGGAAATTCGTAATCAAGCCGCTGAATTCAACTTCATGGAAATTTGCACCTCGACCGAATTCAGTATCGTGAAAGTTCGTATCCCGACCCCTGAATACGGAACTTTGGAATTCAACCTCCCCTCCGTTGAATATGGTTTTGTAGAAGTTGGCATCTTTATTGAATTGGGCATTTTGGAACTTAGTAATCATGCCGCTAAATTGGGATGCTCGAAAATTAGCATCTCCCTGAAACTCAACATGTAAGAAGGAAGTGCTTTCGCTGTTGAATAGAGCAGCTTCGAATCGAGTATTTTGGCTGAATATGGCTTTATTGAAGTCGGTATCTCCACCATTGTATCGAGTGTTTCGGAAATCAGCCTGCGCCAAGAATTGGGTATTGCCAAAATTAGTAGTTGCCCCTGCAAAGTGGACATATCGGAAGTTGGCATTACAGTTGAATCTGGCTCTTGAGAAATCAGCTTCATCTCTGACTTTGGCATACATAAAGCTGGTGTCACTGTGGCTAAATTCAGCATTGTGAAAATGAGCGCCTGCTTTGAATGTTGCATTTTGGAAGTCAGTATTCCCGCCGTTGAATTTGACATGAGAGAATTGAGCTATCTCAGTGAATTCGGTACCTTGAAAGTCAACATTTCCACCGTTGAACATAGCGCCAGAGAAGTGTGTTTCGCCGCAGAATTTCACACTAGAAAAATGCGCGTTACCGCCTGAGAAGCGAGCATTTTGAAAATCAGCTTTCCCTTCGAACCGGGTATGGGAAAAATCAACTTCGGGAAATTCTACGTCTTGAAAATCTGCATCGCCTGGAAAAACAACTCCACTTAAATCTAGTTTTTCCTGCTTCGCTAGTGCGTCTTCACGAAGTTCCAAAATTTTCTCGTGAATCCATTTTCGATATTTGTCTGGCCAATCTCCTTTTGCAGTGGGATAACCATCCTTTACTTGAATCGGCGCATGGAAGGGACACCACCATTTACCGTCCTCAAGTACAGAGAGATGTAGTACATTCTTTATATGCTCAAACTGACATTTGGAATTGCCATTTTCACTATATGCACACTTCATCAAGATTTTCCCTCTTAGGGTTCCTGCGACGCGACTACGGATGCCGACACATTACAAGCCCAGATCCTCGAACAACTCCTCGGCGCTGTGGAAGCGCTCCCCCTTGCCCCCCTCCAACTCCTTCATCGCTTTTCGGGTGGCGGGGTTCGGCGCGCGGACGACGAAGGGCAACCTGCGCTCCTCCGCCACGCGCATCATGAGCAGGCGAATCGCATCGGAAACCGATAGGCCCATGGCGTTCAGCGCCTCGGCGGCGCGGGCCTTGGTCTCGCTGTCGATCCGGGCGCGTACGACCGTATCCGTCGGCATGTGGGTCCTCC
>CAYTSP010000272.1:0-6968 GCA_964440505.1 uncultured Nitrospinaceae bacterium | reverse complement strand
AATCGACGGCGCGCGGCGATGTGATATTTGTCATGCCGCCCCTGCAGGGGGTGATGAAAAAGCCCCTTAGAGGGTAAAGAGAAACCCCATAAAACCAACCCCCCCTACCCCCCCTTGACAGGGGGGTATAAAAAGGCGATGCGCGCCCGTCGGGCGGAGAGGGCTTTGCTTTTTCTTGCCCCCCTGTCAAGGGGGGGTTGGTTTTATGGGGTTTCTCTTTACCCTCTAAGGGGCTTTTTCAACAACCCCGAGAAGGGAGGGTTTGACGGAATCCAGGGAATTTGGCTTTGGCTGCATTGTTTTTGTCTTGTTGTTTTTGGGGTTGTCCGGCGCTGTTGTCTTCCCGGACGGCTCTGGATTCCGGCTTTCGCCGGAATGACGGCAAACCCTCCCACATCGAGATTTTCAACAGCCCCCTCAAGGGGGAGTAATTTTTCTCTCTCGTTGGTCGGTTACATACGACAAATTTAGAAATCAGGGTTTTTTCATCACCCCCTGCAGGGACGGCATGATAAATATCACATCGCCGCGCGCCGTCGATTTTCATCTTGCGCGGGCCGCTCAATGTGTGGTATTTTCGTTTTTTATTCGTTTGAGCGGCCCATGCGACGACCAACCAAACCGAAGCGGCTCTATATCGATTTCGACGGCTTTTTCGCGTCCTGCGAGGAGCAGGCGGACCCCGGCCTGCACGGCCGCCCGCTTGGCGTCATCCCGTTCGCGGGGGCGCGCAACAGCTGCGTGATCGCCGCGAACGCCGCGGCCAAGAGGTTCGGCGTCACGACCGGGACGGCGATCGCAGAAGCCCGCCGGCTGTGCCCCCGGATAACGCTCGCGCCGCAGCGGCCGGACCTGTACGTCCGGATCCACCACCGGGCCGTGGCCGCGGTGCTCTCCGTGCTGCCGGTCGACGTCGTTTGCTCGATCGACGAGCTGGCCGCCGTTCTGGGGGAGCGGGACCGCCCCGAAGAGATCGCCGGAAGGATCAAGCGCCGCATACGGGCAGCCGTGGGGGAGCGCATCACCTGCTCCATCGGCTGCGCGCCCAACAGGTGGCTCGCCAAGATCGCCGCCGGCCTGGACAAGCCCGACGGTCTGAAGGTGCTGTTCCCCGGCGACCTGCCGGGTCCGCTGCGCCACATAGGTCTTGAGGCGCTGCCCGGGATAGGGAGGCGCATGCGCGCGCGTTTGAAGCGGAGCGGGATGGCGAGCGTCGAGGACATCTGGAACAGCGAGCCCGGACGGCTGAGTTCGGTCTGGGGCAGCGTGAACGGCGCGCGCTTTTGGTACGCCCTCCACGGCTACGCCGTGGAGCCGCCGGTGACGAGGCGCGGCTCTATCGGCCACGGCCGGGTCCTGCCGCCGGGGGAGCGCAGTGTGGAACTCGCCCGGCCGATGGTGAGGCAACTGGTGGTGAAGGCGGCCCGTCGCCTGCGCCGGGAGGGGTTCCTCGCCCGGAGGCTCAGCCTCTCGGCCGAGTGTCTCGACGCGCCCGCCTGGACGGCCTCGGCGCCCGTCGCGAGAGCGAACGACGATCTGACCTGCCTGGACGCCCTCTCGGGGCTATGGGCCGCACTCGCTGCGGCGCGGGGCCGGGCCGCGCTGTTCCGGATCGCCGTGTCGTTCGACCGCTTCATCCCGTCTGATGAAGCGCAGCTCGAGCTGGCTCTCGGCGAACCGGACGACAAAGGACGGCTGGCGAGGCTTACCGCCGCCGTCGATTCGATCAACGGCCGCTATGCGCGCACCCTCGTCGGCTACGGCGGGTGCGCCCCTCCGGGCGGCTACGCGGGGGCCAAGATTGCGTACGGCCGCATTCCCCGGCTGGAGGATTTCCAGTAATGGCGCTTTGTCTGGGCGATTACGCCGGGGGAGACTGGTATTTCATCGTGGCGTGCAAGAACTGCGGCCGGGAGACGACGCTTGAGCCCGCCGAACTGCTGGCCCGGCCGGAGACGGGAAAAGTGCACCGCGGAATGCGCGCGGAAGACCTCGAACCCCTCCTGCGCTGCCGGGAATGCCGCCGCAGGGAGGCGCATATCGAGCCGGTCGCCAGAACCCGCAGGCAGGGTTTCGTCGGCGGGATGATCTGATGGGCGAGGCACTTTTCGAGGATGCCGGGCGCGCTCAGGCGGGCAGCGCGGCGATGCACTCGACCTCGGCGAGCCAGTCGGGGTCGACGAGGCGGGCCACCTGGACCTGGGAGCTGGCCGGGCGATGCTCCCCGAACATCT
Source organism: uncultured Nitrospinaceae bacterium (assembly GCA_964440505.1). Classification (GTDB taxonomy): domain Bacteria; phylum UBA8248; class UBA8248; order UBA8248; family UBA8248; genus Bin107. The sequence continues at coordinate 4,734 of CAYTSP010000272.1, read as the reverse complement.
CCAGGCGGACCTCGTTCATCACCTTGCGGTTGTCCAGATCCGCGCTGAAGACGGTGACCTTGACGACGTTTTCGAGCGCAGCGCCCGCTTCTTCGAGTATGGTCCGGATATTCGTGATGATCTGGCGCATCTGCGCGGCCGGGTCTCCCTTGCCCACCACGTTTCCCTCGCCGTCCACGGAGACGCAGCCGCTCACGAAGAGGAGCGAGCCGCCGGTCACCTGAACCGCCTGATTGTAGACGCCGAGATTTTTGAGCCTGGGTGAGTTGATGATCTTGACGCTCATGTTTCCCCCTCTGCCGAATCAAGGAACGCGAAATTGCTGAATAACCCGCCAATCGCCGCCTGGAACCAAGACACCGTCCGGCGTTTGCATATCCATAACGGTTCCACATTCTCCCCCTCTCGGGGGAGGTTGAAAAAGCCTTTGCGGGTCAGTCGAGATTCTGTTGTAGGGGCCGCATATATGCGGCCCTCTCCGTCCAGCATGCGGGTCGCATGTATGCGACCCCTACACACCCCAACTCTCTTGCCGAGGGCTTTTCCAACAACCCTCTCAAGGGGGGAGTGGTTGTAGGGTGCCCTTCAAGCGGGGAGTGTCGTCTGCCCCCTCCCCGGCTGGCGCCATAAGCCGAATCACGAAATCAGGACTTTTTCAACAATCCCCATTCTCCGGGCGCGGATGGGTTCGGAAGCGTCGAGCTATGCCCCTTGCTCGAAAATCTTGGCGCTCTCCTTTGCGATCAGGTCCAGGCACCCCGCCTTGGTCTCCATGAAGGCCCGGGAGGTCAGCATCGTCCGCGCCCGCGGCCGGGGCAGGGGCACTTTGAGCTCCCGGATGATTCTGCCCGGCTGCACCCCCATGATGAAGATTCTATCCGCCATCAAAATCGCTTCGTCCACGTCGTGGGTGATGAAGAGCATGCTCATCTGGTGCTCTTCCCAGAGCTTGAGCAGCCACTCCTGCATGAGGAGGCGGGTCTGGGCGTCGAGCGCCGCGAAAGGCTCGTCCATGAGAAGGATCTCCGGGTTGTTGATGAGAACGCGGGCGATGGAGACGCGCTGCCGCATCCCTCCCGAGAGCTCGTCCGGGTAGTGGCGCTCAAAGCCCGTGAGTCCCACGCGCTTCACGAATTCGTGCGCGCGGGGCAGAAATTCCTTCCTGGACACTCCCCGGACCTTGAGCGCGAAGGCGATGTTGTCTTCCACGGTAAGCCAGTGAAACAGGAAGTGTTCCTGGAAAACGACGCCGCGCTCAGGGCCTGGCTTCGTGATGGGGCGGCCTTCGATCAGCGCCTCCCCCTCGGTGGGCAGGATGAACCCCGCGATGATGTTCAAGATGGTGGTCTTGCCGCACCCGCTCGGGCCCAGCAGGGCGACGGTCTCGCGGTCTTCGATGCCGAAGGAAACATCCTTCAGGGCCACCGTCTCCCGTCCCTGTCTGGGGTCTTCGAAGACTTTCGTGACTCTCTCGAGCCGGACTTTTTCCGTCATCCGGGGAGGATTCCCAATCGAGCGTCTTCAAGCGTCCCGGGACGCGCCGCGAGCGGCGAAAGCGTGGATTTCGCATACGCCTCGCCCGCTCTCTTCTCCCGCCAATACACAGCCTTCTCCTTTCGCATCACACCACCCTGTAGTGGACGAACATGCGGCGGGAGAGGGCGTGAACGGAGCGATCCAGGCAGAAGCCCATCAGGCTCAAGGTGACGAAGGCGACGAACATCCGCTCCGTCCTGGTATAGACCTGGGCGTCCCAGATCATGAAGCCGACCCCCGATTTCGCGGCGAGCATCTCCGCCGCCACGATGGTCATGAAGGCGTTGCTGAGGGCCAGCTGCAAGCCGGTGACCATGTAGGGAACCGTCTCGGGGACGACGACCCGGATAAGGACCTGGGTCCCGGTGGCGCCGAGGCTCCGTGCGGCCCGGATGGCGCCCTCGCGCACCGATGCGGCCCCCGCCATGGTGTTCACCACCACGATGAAGACCGCCGTGTAGAAGATCAGGACGATTTTCGATTCTTCGCCGAAGCCGAACCAGATGATGAACAACGTGACCAGCGTCACGGGCGGGACGAAGCGGAAGTATTCCAGAACCGGCAGGGCGAGCGCCCGCACCCAGGGGAGCCGCCCCATGATGACGCCGAGAAAAGAACCGACGACGGCGCCGAGCGCCCATCCCGAGAGGACCCGGAACAGGCTCATCACGATATTCCAGGGCAACTCGCCGGTGCGCGTGATCTCGACGGCCTTCCGCATGGTGGCCAGGGGGGAAGGAAGGAAGATCGGGGGATACACAAAGGTAAAACCCCACCAGGCCACCAGGAAAATGGCCACGGAAAGGCTATAAATCGCGACGTTTCCCCCGATCCTCAAACCTCCCGTTCCCCCTTTCACCCGCTTCGCTCTAGTACGGGAAGTCCGTCACCCTGGAGGCGGCCACCGCCCGGAGGAAGCTCGGGTCGATGATCTTCCGCCAGTCCGGAACCTGTTTGATGTGGCCCAGCTTCTTCTTGAACGCGGAAACCTCCTGAAGGGTATCGTAGTAACTCTTGTCGAGCCAGATTTTCAGCTTGTAGTCGTTCAGCGCCGCCTTGGCGTCCGCCGCGCTGGAGCGGGTGACCTTCTGGAACGCGGCCGCCGCCGCCGCGGGGTCCGCGTTGGCCATATCCGTCGCCTCGATCAGGGCCCGCAGAAAGCGCTTGAGCGTCTTGGGTTTCTCCCTGGCGAACCCCCGGCGGACCGTCAGGTGGAAGTTGGGCTCGTAATCGCTGGCCTTGCTCGCCGCCAGGATGTGGAGGGCATCGCCCTTGAGCTGCATCACCTTGCGCGGCCAGGGTTCCCAGAACCACATCGCTTCCACGGCGCCCTTCACCATGGTGGGGGCGGCCTCGGGCGGGGGGAGGTTGACGTGATCGAGCTTCTTGTAGTCGATGCCCCTGTTCCCGAGGAACTTGATGAACCCGAACTCTCCGCCGGTTCCGCCCATCCAGGTCACTTTCTTTCCGATGAGGTCCCCGGGGCTCTTGATCGACTTTTTGGCCACCAGCTTCATGCTCTCGTTGCCCTGCGCCGTCGCAGCCACGATGATGGCGTCGATCCCCTTGGCGATGTTCGAGATGGTGGGCGGATCGCTCTGAAAGGAGATGTCCAGCTGGCCGCTGCCGATAGCCCGCAGGCCCACCAGAGCGGTGTGGCCCATGGTGTTGGTGGTCTTGAGTCCGTGCTTCTTGAAAATCCCCTTGTCCTCGGCCAGCCAGTAGGGTATCCCCAGCGAAGTGGGCTCGGTCGAGAAGCGGACCGCCCCGTCGTCGGCCGCCCCCGCCGGCCCGGGACCGGCCGCCAGGAAGAGCGCCAACACGGCCATTCCGGCAATTTCCCGTATCCAGCTTCTTTCACGCATCATAGGTCATCCTCCTCTTTTCACAGGGTGAAGTTCCGTGAGGCAACACATCGCGGTTGAAACTTGGCGCATCCGTTTGCGCCGGTGCTGGAGATGAGCGTAGTCGAGAACCCGGTTCTGACTCGTGAGCGAAGTGCGGGAGGGTTCCGGAATGAAACCATTTTCGGCCCTTTCATACAGACCGGCGGCTGTTGCGGTTCACACCACCCGGTAGCGGGAGAAAAACCGGTAGGCGAGGAACCGGAACACCCGATCGGTGGTCAGCCCCAGGAGTCCCAGACCCAGGAAACCGACGAAAATCTGGTCGGTCAGCATGAAATTTCTTGCGGACCAGATGAGGTATCCCATGCCGGATCGAGCCGCAAGCATTTCCGCCGCCGCGATGACGATGAAGGCGTTTCCCATGGCCATCCGCATGCCCGTCACGATGTAGGGCACCGTTTCGGGCACGACCACCTGGAGCAGGACCTGGGTTTCCGTCGCCCCCAGGCTTCGGGCGGCGCGCAGGACCCCCGGGGGTGCGCTCAAGGTTCCGGCCATGGTGTTGATCACGATCACGAAAAACGAGGTGTAGAAAACGAGCATGATCTTCGAGGCTTCGCCCAGCCCGAACCAGACGATGAAGATGCCCACGAACGAGATGGGCGGAATGTAGCGCAATCCCTGGATGTAGGGGGTGGCGAAGGCGCGGACGCCGGGCAGCCAGCCCATGAGCAGGCCCAGGGGGATACCCAGCGCGCACCCCAGAAGCCAGCCGCCCATGATCCGGCCCATGCTCATCAGGATGGATTCGTGGAGAAAGCCCGTGCCCGCCAGCTCGACCGCCGTCATGACGGTGAGCCAGGGTGAGGGAACGAAGAGGGGGTGGGAGAACGCCGCCACCATCCACCACCCCAGGATGAAGAGCGAAAATCCCAGGACGGAGAGCATTCCCGACCACCCTTTGCCCCGCATGCGCTCCTCCCCCCAGGCTTCGCGCCCCGTGTGATACGACGTCTTCCGCAGTCCGGATGAGGATAAATAAATGCAGGATGAAACTGAATGTATCATATTCAACCGATTGGAGAAATCCGCTGGAATGCGGGGAAAGCATCACGCCCCCCTTGAGGGGCCAGTTGAAAAAGTACCCCAGAGAAGGGGGGTTGGAAGGGTGTAGGGGTCGCATATATGCGACCCTGCCTTTTTTCACCGTCCATCATGGGCCGCATGTATGTCGGACATATATGTCCGACATACACGGAAATCCTTCGTTCGCGGAAGGTGGCCTTTGCTCGTCATTCCGGCGCATGCCGGAATCCAGAACCGATGAGAAGGGTAAATTACGGCGTTCCAT
>CAYTSP010000271.1:0-18220 GCA_964440505.1 uncultured Nitrospinaceae bacterium | reverse complement strand
GAACATTGGCTTGGGCAAGGACACCCGTCTGTGGGGCACGTTCAACGTCGGTCAGGGAGGATTGGATAAAACCATGCTCGGGGCTTCCGCCGCCGCCGTTCTGGATGCCAACAATGAGTTGGAGGCGCTGGATTCGATGGGCGGGTTCGTCGGTCTCACCCACAACTGGAGCGGTTCCCTGAGTTCGGGTTTCTATTACGGCTGGGTGGAAAACGATTTCGAAGACGCCGCCAAGGCGGCGTTTCCGGATCTCAGCCAGTCGCTCCAATCGATTCATGCCACCGTCTGGTGGTCTCCTGCAGCCAAGACGCGGGTGGGCCTTGAGTACATGCACGGCTGGCGCGAGACCAACGACGGCAGAGAGGGCGACGCGGCGCGCCTGCAGGTGGGGCTGGTATACAGCTTCTAGGTTGATTTATTAGTCCGGGGCGCGTGGACGCCGCTCCACCGCCCCGGACGAGAGGCGTTGCCGGATACCTTGCCGCGTAATCCTGCCCGTAGGGGACAGGTCGCGACCTGTCCCTACAGAAGTGATTCCATAGTGGTGTAGGGGTCGCATATATGCGACCCGGATTTTTTCGCGCCTCCCGCGAACGGGCCGCATGATATGTCGGACATATATGTCCGACCTACAAATGCAAAACCCTCACTTCCTTGTCGGGGCTGTTGAAAAAGTCCCTTGATGCAGGAAAACCATCGTCATTCCGGCGAAAGCCGGAATCCATTTTACGATTTTTGCTTTTTTGCATTTGATTCCGACTCGCGGGAGGGAGCGCCGCGCCCGAATCCGGAATGGATGAGACGGATATATGGCGGCGTCCGTATCTTTCCCGGCCGGGAGCGAGGACGTCCGGGCGATAGGCCAAAGACTAAGGCGAAAATGGATTCCGGCTTTCGCCGGAATGACGAACAAAGGCGAAAGTCAATTCCAAGCGAAGCGAGGCTTTTTCAACAGCCCCTTTGTCCGAGGGGCTTTTAGGGCGCAGCCTATGCGCTGCGCCCGGTGTCTCTTTTTTGCCGCCTTGCCGAGAGGAAATCCGCCTCGAGTTTCAGGATTGCATCGACGATGCATTGGGCGAATTCCCTGCGGTATTCCCGGCCCTTTTCCTGCGCCGGAGGGATGACCTCGCCCACGCGAATGACGAGCCAGGGATCGAGGATTCCCCGCGGGCTGATCAGCGTATTCGAACCCGCGATATAGACCGGGAGAACGGGGGCGCGGCTCATGGCGGCGAGGGTGGCGACGCCTTCCTTTACTTCCACCTCGGCCGTTGAATTCACGATGCCGCCTTCCGGGAAAATCACCACCGCGCCGCCCAGGCCCAGGAGCGTGCGCGCCATCCGGAATGTGCTGGCGCGCGCGGCTCCCTCCCTGTCCACGGGGAAGGCGCCGTAGCAGGTGATGAGCCTGGCGAACAGGGGATTGCGGAACAACTCCCGCTTGGCCATGTGATATACCCGCCTCGGCAGGAAGGAGGCCAGGATCACGGGGTCGAGATAGCTGCGATGGTTCGAGGCCACGATCAGCGGACCGCCGGGCGGCACGTTGTGCATGCCCTGGACGTCGACTCCGCCGAAGGCGAGCCTGAACCCCGCCTGGAAAATCTTTTTGAGCCAGGCCGGCTGTCCGCTCGAAGGCAGGGTGGTTAGACGCTGCGCGTTCATTATTGTGGTTCCGGCATTCTGGGTCCGGACGCTCCCTTCTCCGAAATGCGATCCCTCAGCGCGAACTTCATGGATTCCATATGCTTCATGATATTAAATCCTTTGCGCCCTCTGCAAAGCATTCGGGGCGCCCCCCCTAGTCGGAATCGTGCTGATGATGTTCCTGCTCGCGCCACACCTTGCCGAAGGCGTGGATCACGTCCTCGGCGGTGATGATCCCCAGAAGTTCGGTCGGGTCCTCGCGGCTCACCACGGGCAGGCGCGAGATGCGCCTGTCGCCGAGCTTGGCCATCACGGAATCGAGGGATTGATCCGGATGCGCGTGCATGATGTATTTTTTCTTCGCAATTTCGCTCAGGGGTTTTTGCAGTATGCCCGCGGCCTGCGCCTGGTTGAAGTCATAGTTGCTCGCCATGCCGGAGAGTTTTCCGCTCGCGTCCAGGACGGGGTATCCGGTGATGGCGCTCCCCCTCGTTTTCTCTATGGCCTCTTGGATCGTGATCTCCTCGGGCAGGGTGATGACGTCGCCGATCATGGCGTCCGATACGTGGATCTCGTGCAGGAGGTGCTCTGTCTCATGGTCGGGCAGCGCGACGCCGTCCTGTGAGGAGAGAGCGCTGTATATGGGCTCGGGGTGCCAGTAGCGCGCAAGGGCCAGGGATATGGCGTTGGCCACCATGAGCGCGAGAATGATGTTGTAGTCCTGCGTGAGCTCGAAGATGATGAGCACCGACGTCATGGGCGCGCGGATGACGGCCGCGAAGGCCGCGCCCATGCCCACGAGCGCGTATCCGCCCGGATGGGCGACGAAGCCGGGGAAGGCGAACTCGGCGAGAGACGCCACGGCTCCCCCCGCCATCGCGCCCATGAACAGCGTCGGCGCGAAAATGCCGCCCAGAGAGCCGGTCCCGTAAGAAACCGCGGTGGCGATGAGCTTCAAGACGAGCAGGCAGAAGAGAAAGGGCAGCGCGTAGCTGTGCGTGAGCGCCTTGCTCACGGCGGGGTATCCCACGGCGAACACCTCGGGCACCCAGATGCCGACCACGCCCACGAACAGGCCGCCGAGACCCGTGGCGATGACGCCGCGGAACCCTCGCAGGCGCTTCCACTGCGAGCGGATGAAGAGCAGCCCCTTGATGAACGCCACGCCCACGAGCGCGCAGACAACGCCTACGAAGGCGTAGAGGAACAGCTCGAGGGAGCTGTCCAGGGCATAGGCCGGTACGGAGAACACGGGTTCGTTGCCGAGCATGGCGCGCGAGACGACCGAGGCGGACACCGCCGCGAATACGATGGAGCCGAGCACGCGCGCGTTCAGGTCGCCCACCAGTTCTTCCAGCGTAAAGGTGACGGCCGCTATGGGCGTGTTGAACGCGGCGGCCAGGGCGGCGGCGCAGCCCACGGGAACGAGCGCCTGCACGCGCCGTCTTTTCAGCGAAAACGTCTCGCCTATCCAGCTCGCCGCGCCGGAGCATATCTGCACGGTGGGGCCTTCGCGGCCCAGGCTCGAGCCCGAACCGATGTTGAGGACCCCGATGAGGAACTTGCCCATCCAAACACGCTTGTCGATGTGGCCGTTGTGGGCGACGTACGCGATTTTCGTCTGGGGGATGCCGCTGCCCCGGGCCTCTGGCGCGAAATACTGGAGAAAGAGCGCGGAGAGAAAAGCACCCGCCGCGGGGATGAGCGCCACCCAGTACCAGGCCCGGTGAATCTCTGAGAGGTCGTGCGAGCCGAAGAGAACCTGGTGCGCCCAGCCCAGCGCGACGTGAAAGCACACGGCGATGAAGCCGGTGAGCGCTCCCACGATGATGGTGGTGAAATAGAAGATGCCATCGTCTGAGAAATCGAAGTGGAGCAGCCAGCCGAGAAGCCGTATACGAAAATTTTTCCAGTTCACAACCTCTTACCTATCGAAGACGTCTTGGAGCGGCGGTTCAGCGTGTGAGAGCCCCCGTCGGGTGCGGGCCGACGGGCGGATGCGGGGCGGGGTCGATTCCCTCCCGGCGGAGCCTGTCTTCATACCATTCCTTCTCGATGCCGTTGGCCTCGTCCATCCGGGCGAGGTCGCAGAAGATTTCGATCCGGTGGCCGTCGGGGTCGCAAAAATACATGGCCCTGTTCTCTCCCCAGGTGCCGTCGCCCTCGGGATGGGTGGGGCTGTGCACCAGGGGGCCGCGCACGATTTTCACCCCGCATTCCTCGAGCCAGTCCCGCCAGGCGAAGAACTCGGAGCGGTCTTTTACCCGAAATGCGAAATGATGCAACCCCAGGTCCTTCACGGGACCCTGATCGTCGGTTTTCAGTTCCGCAAGCGCGGGCTGCTCGCCGGTGTGGTATACTAGGTTCAAATCGTGATGAAACGCGCTGCAGCGCAGGAAGCAGAGGCCCACGCCCAGGGTTGGGTGTTCGCCGGGGTCGTGACGCTCCGAGAGCGTGAAGCCGAGAATCCCGGTGTAGAACTTGAGCGATTCCTCGATGTTCGACACCTTGACGGCGACGTGCTGTAGTCCTTCGAAAGAGGCTTCCGGTCGGGGCATCGCGCAACTCTCCTTGTTCTGGGTATCCCGGGCGCGCGGCGTCGCGCCGGGGTCAATACTAGCGCAACTTTTCCTCAGGAGAAACGCAAGTTGAGCCGTTTGGATGGAAAAAGGGCGCTCGTGACGGGCGCATCGCGCGGAATCGGCGAATGCGTGGCCCGGCGCTTCGCGGCCGAAGGCGCGCACCTCTACCTGGCCGCCGATGGAACGCAGGATGAACTCGAAAACGTCGCGTGCGAATGCGGGGCCGCCGGAGGCTCGGCTGCGCACGGGATCTTTGATTTGACGCAGGAAGGCGCCGCCGAGCAAATGGTGGAGGCCGCAGCAAGCGCCCTTGGCGGCGTGGACGTTCTCGTGAACAACGCAGGGATTCGGGCGAGCCAGCCGTTCGGCACGTTCTCGTATGCGGATTTTCACCGCATGGTCGCGGTGAACCTGCGGGCTCCATTCTTCGCGAGCCAGGCGGTGTTGCCGCTCATGCGGGAGGCGGGCGGCGGGAGGATCATCCATGTCGCGAGCCAGTTGGGCTCCGTAGCGGCGCGCAATACCGCTCTCTATGCCGTGACCAAGGCGGCGCTCATACAGCTTACCCGCTCCATGGCGCTCGAACTCGCCGGGGAGAACATTCTGGTGAACGCCGTCAGCCCCGGCCCTACGGCGACGGAATATCTCAAGAAACACGCCTACAAAACGCCCGAGGAGCGCGCGGAGCGCCGCGGGAACATACCGATGGGGCGTTTCGGCGAGCCGACCGAGATAGCGAATGCCGTGCTGTTTCTCGCCTCCGGGGATGCTTCCTTCGTGCACGGGCACAACCTCGTGGTGGACGGCGGCTACATCATTCATTGACGATGAGAGGCCGGAGATTTTTCGGGGAGGTCGCGCGCGAAAATACCTGGGTCGTCATGAATCAGCAGGGGCGGTTCGCGAACCGCCCCTACGGGTTTTTCGTATTTCAACCGGCGGGTGAGGGCAGTTCCCGGCCGCCGCATTCAGAAGGAGCTTGAGCCGTGAGCATGAAAGTGGGAGTCGTGGGTTTGGGCGTCATGGGAGGCGCATTTTCGGGACATATGCTGGACGCCGGCATGGAAGTAGCCGGTTATGACCCGCTCGATGCGATGTACGAAAAATTCGAGGGCAAGAACCTGCGCCGGGCGTCTTCGCCTGCGGACGCCGCCGATGGGGCCGACCTGGTGATGACCTCGCTGCCGAACTACAGGGTCGTGGAAGAGGCGGTGACGGGAGAAGGGGGCATTCTGGAGGGTATCTCCTCCGGCGGGGTCATCGCGGACATGAGCACGGTTCCGCCCAAATTTTCCAAGGAAATGGCGGAAAAAGCGGGTGAAAAGGGCGTGAGTTGGCTCGATTGCCCGGTGAGCGGCGTGGGCAAGCAGGCCGCCGTGAAAGATCTGGTGGTGATGTCGGCGGGACCCAGGGCCGCATTCGATAAGGCGAAACCCGCTTTCGACGCCATCGGCAAGAAGACGATTTTCGTGAGCGAGGAAAACGGGCTCGCCGCCCAGCTCAAGCTGGTGGTGAATCTCGTGCTCTTCATCAACATCGCGGGAGCATGCGAAGGCCTCACGCTCGGCCTCAAGGCGGGAATCCCCGAAGACGTCATGCTGGAGACGCTATGTTCGGGCGCCGCCGGTTCGAACGTGCTCGAGGTGCGCGGCAAGGACATGCTGGCCGGGAATTTCCCCGAATCCGGCCCGATATGGATCGTGCTGAAGGACCTCGAATGCGCCATCGACTCCGCGAAGGACCTCGACGTGCCCGTGCCGCTCGGCGGCCTGCTGGAGCACCTCTATATGGCCCAGCGAAGCAAGGGCAGGCAGCATGAGGACGGGAGTTCGATTTTCCGCATTTACCAGGAGTTAGCGAACATTGCTTGATGCCGAATCGGAGGAGGGGCGCACCGGGACTCAGGGGGACGGCTCGGTCTCTCGCCGCCTATGTGGCGTGAATCCGCGTCTCCACAGGAGCGCCGGATGAGCGGAACAGAGCGATAAGTTACTTTAATTATTTATTGCAACTGACTGAAATATAATTCTATTTTTAATCAAAAATAAGGCACTCTCCCGTTTCGCTAACCGGCGCTTCCTAGCCGATGACGGATGAACGGATAATCTGGCGCAACTCCTCGTCGTTCAATGAGGCCATTTGCTCGAAGGTGATGAGGGCCGTGGTGTCCGGGTCGCCCCGTTCTCCCCACCAGAGCCGGAAGCTCTTGTCCTGGTAGCTGTAGCGGATGTCCTCATCGACGCCCTCGATCTCTCCGGCCAGAATGCCGCTGATTCGTTCGGCCATGATGCGGCTGTATTTTCTTTGCGCCTCGATGTCTTCCACGAAAGCGTCTCCCCATCCATTTCGGTGAATTCCAATAAAGCGATGCGCCGGATGCTCTCCTCTCATCCCTCGAATCGCCGCTTTTTCGCGTCTTTCAAGACTCTCCTGCTATGAGCAGAAGTGGAGGCGTCATGAAAGCCTACAGGTGATACGTCTTCCCCTCTTCGAGCAACTGGATTCTGGACTCGTTCAGCGCCTCGATTTCCGCCCTGGTCTCATCCCCATACTGGGCCTTGATATGAAAAATGTATACGGGAACGTCGGGCGGCATTTTTTTCATCTCCGCATGGAGCATGGCGGGGGTCAGGTGCATGGTCATGCGCGCAAGCTCCTCCATCCTGTTCGGGAACGACACCTCGGTGATGATGGCGCGCAGGTTCTGTGTCCCGGAAGCGCCCCGCCAGATGGCCTCCGTAGGCCCCGTGTCGCTTGTGTAGAGCAGCGCGCTTTCTCCGTCCTGGACGATGAAGCCGAAAGTGGTCCCCTTGTGATCGACCGCGTAGGGAGTAATACGGATTCCGCCCAGGGAGCGGGTTTCCGCCTCCTCGATGGCCGAGAAATCGAGTATCGGCGTGTCACCGTGGCAAATCTCGCAAAAATTCGGCCAGACGGCGTTGTTGAAGATGGATTGCTGAATCACTTCCAGCACGTCGCGCGCGCCGATGACTTTGAGCGAATCCTCCCGCAGGCCGAAGATGTTGTCGGCGAGGTAGGGCAGTTCCGCAATGTGATCCAGGTGCGCATGGGAGACCACGACGCCGGTGAGCCGGGCCTGTTCCTCGATGGTGAGGCCCGAGGCGGCCGAACCGCCTTCCAGCAGCAACTCTTCGTTGATGAGGAAAGACGTCAAATGACATCCGGGGGCTTTCCCGCCCGCGCAGCCCAGCACACGGAATTGGATGGCCTGTCCTCCGCCTGAAGCCTCGTGAAGGTAAAGAATCTTTTGCTTGCGGCCTGATTATAGGCACAGCCCAAAGGTCTTGGGAAGATATGCTGGTTAAACCGTCTCCCACTTTCCGCTCTTCGAACGCCTGCGCGTTCCGAAATCATCCATCTGCGCAACGGTGGTCGCGGGGAATATGGGGCCGTCCGTACATACGCGCCAGCCCGAACAGGTGCACTGGCCGCACAGGCCGACGGCGCATTTCATGTATCGCTCGACGGCGAAATACGTGCGCTCGGCGGGGAGTTTCGGCAGGCACGCGGCCATCATCCGCTCCGGCCCGCAGACGGCGTAGCTGTCCGCCTCGACGGGCAGGAGTTCCGTCACCAGGCCCTTGTGTCCCAGGGCGCCGTCTTCGGTGGCGACGTGGACGGGGCCGAGTTCCCTGAATTCCTCGTAGAAGAGAATCTCATCCGCCGTGCGCCCGCCGAGGACGAAACAAGGCGCTTCCGAGGCGAGGGCCAAGAGCCTCAATTCCGCAATCCCCACGCCGCCGCCGATGAGAGCGGGTTTCTTGAGATTTGGATAACCCTGACCCAGCGGGCCGCGCAGACCGATTTCGTCCCCCGGCTTAAGAGCGGCCAGTTTTTCGGTGAACGCACCCGCTTTTTTCACGGTGACGGCATTGGGGTAGGAGAGCGTGAAGGGTTTTTCTCCCAGGCGCGGCAGCCAGACCATCATGAACTGTCCCGGCGTGGATTCGATTTCCCGATCGAAGAAAACCGTGTGCGTCCACTCGCTTTCACGGCGATTCTCCACGACCGTATAAACGCTACGCATGGGAGCCTCCTCCATTCGCGGTGCGGTGCGCGGCGCCGATGAGCGCGGACATGGGTTCATCTCCCAGATAGCTTTGAATCCCCTCCCAGATGTCCCGGGTGAGGGCTGCGGCCTCGTGCGTGCTCTTTCGCATGAAGGCGGTGCCTATCCCCAGGATGCTCGCCCCCGCGAGGATGTATTCCACCGCGTCCTCCCAGGTTTCGATTCCCCCGTATGCGACGATGGGGCAGCGGAAGCGGGCATACGCCTCATACGTCATGCGCAGGTTGACGGGCTTGAGTGCAGGGCCGCTGATGCCGCCCGTCGTGCCCGCAAGGATCGCCGCCCGGCTCCGTATGTCCACGGCCAGGCCCGGCCCCAGGGTGTTGCCGCAGCCCAGGGCGTCCGCGCCCGCGCTCAGGCATGAATCCGCCACGGCGAGGTAGTCGCTGTTGGGCGAGAGCTTGGCGATGACGGGCTTGTCCGTCTCGTCGCGCACGCGCTCGATGACATCGGCGGAGAGGGCGGGGTTCTGGCCGATGCTCTCCATGATGGTCTGCTCGCCCGGCTCCTTGTTGGGACAGCCCAGGTTCACCTCGATGGCGTCGCCGAACCTCGACATCCGGCGCGTGACGCCGGCGAACTCCGAGGCATCCCCGCCGTAGACGGAGACGATGAGCTTCGCCTTCCTGAGCTTTATCTCTTCCAGGTCGCGCTCCCAGTCCTCGGCACTCTGCGTCGGAAGTGCCAGGGAGTTGAGCACCGCGCCATCGGGGGGGTATACGACCACGGGATTGTCGTTGCCCGGCTTCTCGCGGGGGCCGACCGATTTCGTGACGTAGCCGCCCAGGCACGCGCCCGCGCTCTCGAAGGCGGTGAAGACTTCCGGGTAGCTCAGGATGCCGCTGGCGTTGATCAGGGGCGGGTCGATCTTGGGGAGCGGTATCACGGTTTGCTGCCCCTCCCGGGATGAGATTGCGGGCGGACGGGCTCGATGAATCGAGTATAGTGGGAATGGGCGCCTCAAGCCAACATGAACCGGGCAAAATATACGCCTCGGGGCCGCATCGACGCACCGGATTATTGCAAAATGCCCGAAATGGTGGTCTAAATGGCTTTGCTCGCCCGACTCATGGAAGGCGATGGTGAAGTTGTTTTCAAAATCGCAAGGCGTGGCCTTGTGCTGAGAGGGAAAATCCCGTGGTCGCCATCTTGATCGCCTGCTATCTCGTGGCTGCGCTCACGCACCTGTATCTGCTCTGCACGGGCAGGTCGGCGGGCGTCGTCTACGGGGTAGGCGCGCTGCTCGTGGGGTTTGCACTCCATACGGCAATGCTGGCGGTGAGCTTCGCCTCCGGCACGCCCGAGGGCTGGGGGTTATGGCTGAGCGGCATGGCGTGGGTGATCATCCTGATGTACCTGATCGTCTACGCCCGCTACCGCGACATCGCCCTGGGCGGTTTCGCCGTGCCGGCGGCCTTCATTCTCGAGGGCTACGCATCCGCTTTCCCCGGCGTGTGGGGCGCGGGCTCGATCGCCGTGCAGGGCTACCTGCTCAAGGGCCACGCCGTGCTGGCGCTTCTGAGCTGGGGCGCGTTCTTTCTGCTCTTCGCCTCGGCGCTGATGTATCTCGTGCAGTCCCAGCAGTTGAAATCCAGAAGACCCAGCGCCTGGCTGCACCGGCTGCCCTCGCTCGATATCCTGGACGACCTGAACCACAAGATTCTCTACTTCGGCTTCGCGTTCCTCACGGCGAGCCTGCTGCTCGGCTCGATGTGGGCGAAATCGCGCCACGGCGCCTACTGGAGCCTCGACCCGGTGCGCACCTGGCCGCTCATACTCATCTGGGGCGCGTACGGCCTCCTGCTCATCTGCCGGCTCACCAGAAGCTGGAAGGGAAAGCGCTCCGCCGTTTTCTCGATGGTGGCCTTCTTCGCCGCGCTCCTCGCGCTGGTCGTCCATTTCCAGGGAGCGGGCTAGGGGATGTCCATCATTCTCGCGGGCGTGAGCCACCACAACACGCCGCTCAGCATCCGGGAGCGCCTCTATTTCCCGGAAGGGGATATGGACGAGTGGCTCGACCGGCTGGCGGACTATCGCGGCCTGGATGAGCGGCTCATCCTCTCGACGTGCAACCGGGTGGAAGTCTACAGCGCCGTGGAGGATTTCGAGCAGGGACTCGATGCAATTCACCGTTTTTTCCTGGAATCGCGCGACATCGGCGCGGAAGAGTTGAACGCTCACCTTTACGTGCACCGAGAGGACGAAGCCACCCGGCATCTTTTCACCGTGGCGTCGAGCCTCGACTCCATGGTGGTGGGCGAGCCACAGATTCTGGGGCAGGTGAAGGAAGCCTACCGGGTCGCTCAGGCCTCGGGCCACGCCGGGAAGTCGCTCACGAACCTCTTCTCCCGCGCGTTTCGCGTGGCGAAAAAAATCCGCGAGCAGACGCCGATTGGCGAATCGCCCGTGTCGGTGAGTTCCGTCGCCGTGGATCTGGCCAAAAGAATTTTCGGCTCCCTTGAGGGCAAGAACGTGCTCCTGCTGGGCGCAGGCGAGATGGGCGAGGCGGCGGCGAGGCATCTCAAGGCGAGCGGGGCCGGCACCCTCCAGGTGGCGAACAGGACACTCGCTCGCGCCCAGGAGCTGGCTGCAAAACTCGGGGGACTTGCGTTAAGTATCGATAATCTGGAGCAGGCGCTCATCGACGCCGACGTCGTCATCACTTCGACGGCCTCGCAGGGCTTCATACTGGACAAGCCGACCGTGGCCGCCGCTTTAGAGAAACGCCGAGACGCGCCCGTTTTCCTCATCGACATCGCCGTGCCGAGAAACGTCGCCCCCGAAGTGAACGACCTCGAAGACGCCTATCTCTACGACGTGGACGATCTCCAGTCCGTCGCGGCGGACAACCTGCGGGGCCGTGAGGAGGTCGCCCGCGACGCGCGCGCGATTCTGGAAACAGAAGTGCAGACTTATCTCGCCCGCCAGAAAGCGGAGGAGCTCAGGCATACCTTCGCGGCCATACGATTTTTTGCGGAATCGATGCGCCGGGAGGAAGTCGAAAAAACTTTTCAAAGACTTCCCGAACTGGGCGAGGGGAACCGGGATGCGCTCGATGCCATGACGAAGGCGCTGGTCAACAAGCTGCTCCACCATCCCTTCACAGTATTGCGCCGGATGGCGGAAGATGACGTGGAGGACATCTCGGTCGAATCCGTCCAGAAACTCTTCGGTGTGGAGCCTGAGAGCGATGAAGGCCCGCCCGAAGCGCCGGCGGAAGAATCGGATTGAGCGATGAACCACACGCTGCGCTTAGGCACGCGGGGCAGCGCGCTGGCGCGCGCGCAGACGGCTCTGGTGGCCTCGCAACTGAAGGAATTGAACCCGGGCCTCGCCGTGGAGGAAGTTATCGTCCGCACGCGGGGAGACGCCATGCTCGGCTCCCCGATTCACGAGCTGGGCGGCAAGGGGCTTTTCGTCAAGGAGATCGAAGACGCGCTGCTGCGAGGCGAAATCGACGCCGCCGTCCATAGCCTGAAAGACCTGCCGAGCGACCTGCCCGAAGGACTCATGCTCGCCGCGATACCCGAACGGGAAGAACCCTGGGACGCCCTGGTCTCGCGGGGCGGGGAATCGATCCGGGGCCTGGCGCCCGGCAGCAGGATCGGAACGAGCAGCCTGAGACGAATCGCGCAGATAAGGCGCTACCGGAGCGATCTGGAAATCGTGGAATTGCGCGGAAACGTGGATACGCGCTTGGAAAAAGTAGCGGCGGGAGAAGCCGAGGCCGCGGTTCTCGCGCTGGCGGGCCTCAAGCGTCTGGGACTCGAGGAGCGGGCGACCGAGTCGCTTGCGCCTGAACTCATGCTGCCCGCCGCGGGGCAGGGCGCGCTCGCCATCGAGACGAGGGATGATGATGCGGCCACGCGCCGCCTCGTTGGGGAGATTGAGCATCCGGTGACGAAACAAGCCGTGATGGCAGAGCGCGTCGTGATGGCGCGCCTGGAGGGCGGGTGCCAGTTGCCTCTCGCCGTCTTCGCGGAGAATCGAAAAAACGGGTTTCTCATAAAAGCCCGTCTTGCGAGCGTGGACGGCGAGCGGATGGTGGAAAAAGAACGAACGGGACCGCCCGGTGATGCGGCTCGACTGGCCGAGGATTTGGCCGAAGACGTTCTCTCGAGCGGCGGGGCGGAGATACTGAGGGATGCGCGATGAGTAATGCCGAAAACGAGGATATGGATGCCCGACCGCTTACGGGCAAGACGATCCTCGTCACGCGCCCCGAGGAGGGGGCTTCGCGCATGGGCAATATGCTGGCGGAACTGGGCGCCTGCGTGCGCGTAGCGCCCATGATACGAATCTCGGAGCCAGCGGACTGGACGCCCGTGGATGCGGCGATTCGCGCGCTGGATTCGTATCAGTGGATCATCTTCACGAGCGCGAACGGGCCGAAGTATCTGGCGAAAAGGTTTGATGAATTGGGTGTTGCGCCCGGGACGATTCCCATGAAAACGTCGATCCTGGCCGTCGGGCCGGCTACGGCTGCCGCCGTGGAAAAGCATTTAAGCAGAGCGCCGAAGAAAGTGGCGGGACAATATGTGGCCGAGGGCGTCGTCGAATTGTTCGATGGCGAAGACATGGCGGGGGAGCGCGTCTTGCTGCCCAGGGCGAAAGAGGGGAGAGGCGCCATTCCCAAGGCGCTCGCAAAAATGGGGGCCGTAGTTGATGACGTGGCCGTCTACCGGACGACGCCTTTGGGCCGCGAGGCGCTGCGCGGGGCATGGGGAGAGCTTGAGGCCGGAAAAATTGATATGCTGACGTTCACGAGTTCCTCCGCGCTCGACGGCTTCATGCGGGCGGCGGGCGAGGAGACGGCGAAAAGGTGGATGGCGCGCGCAAGCGTGGCCTCCATCGGCCCTGCGACAACCGCCACGGCGCGCGAGTGGGGCGTCGCGCCGGACGTGGAGGCCGCCGAATCGACGATTCCCGGCATGGCGCGGGCCATCGTCTCTTATTACGGAAAACCGGAACGAGGCGAGCAGGCCTCATGAATGGGAGTACAAACCGATGACGAGCAACGACGCCTTCACCCTCTCGGCGTTCAGGAGCGACGTGAAAAACCGCACGAGGCGCACGCGGGAGACGTCCGCCATGCGGCGCATGGTGCGCGAGACGAATCTCTCCGTGGACAACCTCATCTACCCGATGTTCGTGGTCGAGGGCGAGGACATCAAGCAGGAAATTTCCTCGATGCCCGGGCAATACCAGCTCTCCGTCGACCGTCTGGTGGCCGATTGCGCGGAAATCGCCGCTTTGGACATTCCCGGCGTCATCCTGTTCGGCATTCCGGATCGCAAGGACGATATGGCCAGCGGGGCCTACGCAGAAGACGGTGTCGTGCAGAACGCGGTGCGCGCGCTGAAAGATGCTTATCCGGAGCTTTGCGTCGTCACGGACGTCTGCCTTTGCGAATACATGGATCACGGCCATTGCGGGGTCATCGAGGGCGAGAAAGTGCTGAACGACCCCACGCTCGAGCTTCTCGACAGGACGGCGGTGAGCCACGCGGAGGCGGGGGCGGACATCATAGCGCCGTCTGACATGATGGACGGGCGTATCGGCACGATCCGCGCGGCCCTGGACGCAGGCGGTTTCGCGCAGACGCCCATCATGGCCTATTCGTCGAAATTCGCGAGCGCCTTCTACGGGCCGTTCCGAGAGGCGGCGGAGAGCGCGCCCGCCTTCGGCGACAGGAGTTCCTACCAGATGGACCCGGCCAACGCGCGCGAGGCCATGCGCGAGATAAGGCTCGACATCGAGGAGGGGGCGGACATCGTGATGGTGAAGCCCGCACTCGTCTATCTCGATGTCATCGCCAGGGCGCGCGAGATAACGGACTTAGCCCTAGCCGCCTACAACGTCTCGGGCGAATTCGCCATGCTGGCGGCGGCGAGCCGCAACGGGTGGCTCGACCCCGAGCGCGCGTTCATGGAAACGCTCACTTCCATCCGGCGCGCGGGGGCGGACATCATCCTCACCTACTTCGCCAAAGACGCCGCGAGAAGACTCCGGGGAGACAAGGCGACGCCGCTTTCGTGGATGTAGGGAGGTGCCTTCCAAGCCTGGTGATTGACGTATCAGGTTATAAGGTATATCTATTATACTTGAACGAACGGTTTGTATAAGTTATTGAACCTCACGAGTTGATATCGGACCCATGCTAACCGCCTTATGGTATTCGCCTCACTGATAGAGAGGGTGACGCAATGGGTAAGAAAAAGAAAAAGAAGAAACAAAAAGTGATCGTGTATCGCACGGGGGTGTTGAACCACGACGATGCGGACAGGTTCAAAAAGGCGTGCAAGAGATACTTGAAAAAAGTCACGAAATCCAAAAAGACCGCGAGGGAGGCTCTTGTCAGGTTGGGGACCCACATGCCCGACGGACAACTAACCGAACGATTCAGGTAGAAATTGCACCGTTTGACGACGACCTTCGTGCTCGGGTATCACGGGTGCGGAATTGGTCTTTGAACAGCATTGCCAACCGACGAGAGAGAAGAGAATCACTCCCCCCTTGAGGGGGAGTCGGTGAAGCCGAGTGGTTTGTGCGAAGGCTGAGCCGGTGGGGGGAGTTTTTCTATTCGGAATTTCCTAGTTTAAGACCTTGTTAAAAACAGTCCCTATTGGTCCTCTTTTTGTTCGGATTGGGTATCATTTGGGTTGATTTTGTAGCCCTTAGATTTCATGCATAATTCCGCCAGTCTGTCGGCATCTGACTGACGCATCATTTGCCCTATGAATGATCTTGCATTACCTGGGCGTGTTTGTTGGATAGCCGCTATTTTACAATTAGCTTCATCCATTGCGCGTTTTTGCTCAGGGGTTACAACGGAGCCAACCTGTGGCAATGGCCTTGTCAGTGTATCGACTGCGATTGATAAATCACGCAGGGTTTTACGCAATCCTTTATGGTTTAATACTTCGTCGCATGTCTTAGTGTAATTCTGACTGCAGATTATAGCGGATATTTGATATATCCCTAGGAATACTTGGTAGTTCAATCGCAAGGATAGGTTGGTAACGTCTTGAAGATATTTCGCGCCGGCCTTGTCTTGCCCTAGTGCAGGTGTGGATAGAAGCAATAAAATGATTATGGACAGCAAAATATTTCTCATCTTATCTCCCTTTAATCGTCGAGTGCCAAAAGTATTTGCTCGCTTAGTTTCGGGTATGGACTTGTCAAGTCTCCTCAAAACCTATTCCAGTTCGGAACCGCTCGCAACCGGGCAAGGATGTCAAGGTCTTATGATAGGAAATGCCATTTGTATTGGATTCATCCCCCCACCGCATCAGCCTTCGCACAAACCGCTCGGCTTCTGCGACTCCCCCTCAAGGGGGGAGTAATTTTATAGGCGTTAGTCGATTGAGAAATTCATTCTCTTTTTCTGGAGATTTTTTCAATAACCGCATCGACACTGTTCGCGGGGTCTTCGTGGAAGGCGAGCCGGTATATGAAGGAGCCGGTTTTAGGGAGAAAACGCATATCCAGATTTGCGTCTGCAACACTTTCAACATCAAAGGCGTGTTCCGGGTGCCGGAAGATCAACTGTTCTAGCGGCGTTCGGTTCGTCTCACCATTACTCCTTCATGCGTTCCTGCCTAAAGCGTAAAATACTTGCAATCGCACAGCATAATTTACTTGCAGGAGTACGGATGAACTTGAAGGCTCGCATCTGGAGGTTTCATGCTCATCTCACCACCCACACCCTCACACCCCTTGCGCATCGCTTCGCCTTGGCGTTATGGTGAGGACACTAATTAGCGGGACAAAACCGGAAATTTTCTTTCCTTACACTGAAGCAGGAGGAATCGGGGAATGTCGGATAAAGACGTCGTTTTTCTGGGCGGAGCGCGGACGCCGTTCGGCGGTTTTCTGGGCACCTTGAAGGAGAAGTCGGCCACGGAGCTGGGCGCGCTGGCGGCGAAAGAGGCGATGTCGCGCTCGGGCGTCACACCCGAGGATATCGACCACACCGTGGTGGGCAACGTCATCCAGTCGAACTCCGACGGCGTCTACATCGGCAGGCACGTGGCGCTGGCGGCGGGCGTTCCGCTGGAGCGGCCCGGCTACTGCGTGAACCGTATGTGCGCCTCGGGCTTTCAGGCGGTGGTGAGCGGGGCGAAGGAGATCATGACCGAAGACGCCGACGTGGTGCTCGCCGTGGGGGCGGAGAACATGAGCCTTACCCCGCACGTCATCCGGAATTCGAGAACCGGCATGAGGCTCTTCCAGGCGCCGATGGAGGACGGCCTCTACACGGCGCTCACCGACACGATGGCGAACGTGCCGATGGGCATCACGGCGGAGAATCTGGCTGAAAAATACGACCTGCACAGAGAGGCCGTGGACGAGTTCGCGGCACTTTCTCAAGCGCGCGCGCACGACGCCTGGGAGAACGGACGGCTGGCGGAGGAATGCTTCGCGGTCGAGGTGAAAGAGCGCAGAAAGACGGTCACCTTCGAGCGCGACGAGCACCCCCGGGCGGATTCGAACGAGGAATCGCTCGCGCGGCTCCGGCCCGCCTTCAAGGAAGACGGCGTGGTGACGGCGGGCAACGCGAGCGGCATCAACGACGGGGCGGCGGCGCTGGTCATCTCCTCGCGAGCGGCGGCGGAGCGTCTGGACCGGAAACCCGTCGGGCGGCTCGTCTCCTGGGGCGTTTCGGGGTGTGATCCCAAGATCATGGGCATCGGCCCTGCGGAGAGCAGCCGCATCGCCCTCAAAAAGGCGGGGCTCCAGCTCGACGACATGGACCTGATCGAGATCAACGAGGCGTTCTCCGCCCAGTATCTCGCGGTGGAGAAGGAACTCGGCCTCGACCGCGAGAAGACGAACGTGAACGGCGGCGCCATCGCCATCGGCCACCCCGTTGGCGCGAGCGGCGCAAGGCTCACCCTCACCATCCTGCACGAACTCAGGCGCCGGGGCGGGAAGTACGGCCTGGCGGGCGCGTGCATCGGCGGCGGCATGGGTTTGTCGGTGATCGTCGAGGCGTATGGGGAGTAGATAATAAAACTTATTGGTACTACTAGACCCGGTAAATG
The DNA here is from genome assembly GCA_964440505.1 of uncultured Nitrospinaceae bacterium. Classification (GTDB taxonomy): domain Bacteria; phylum UBA8248; class UBA8248; order UBA8248; family UBA8248; genus Bin107. The sequence continues at coordinate 854 of CAYTSP010000271.1, read as the reverse complement.
GTAGCTCGATTCGAAAACACGAGGAAAAGCATGGCGCGGCGCAACACGAGGGCGCGGCGGCGGGTAGTGAGAACGTGTTTCAGGGGACGGAAACCCGCTTCCTCCGCGTCGTAAATCACGGAACCGATGCTGGTTTCAGGGCGGATTAAATCTGAAAAATAAGATAAATTCAGATAAATTGACGGGGTTTTACGATAAATTTATTTCCCGAATACAAACTTCAGGAATAAGGTGCTAAACCATTGAATTACAACAACTTGATGTATGAAACGGATGGACCCGCCGCTACGTGCACGTTCAATCGTCCCAAGGCGCTAAACGCCCTGAATACAGAGACGATGGATGAGCTTGCTCACGTGATATCTGCTTTCAAGGATGATAACGAACTGAAAGTATTGATATTAACGGGTTCAGGCGATCGGGCGTTCATCGCGGGGGCGGACATAAAAGGCATGGTGGGCCGCTCTCCCTTAAGCGCGAGATGGCTCTCGGAGCATGGAACGAAAATCCTGAGAGAGCTGGAAACCATTGGAAAACCTTCGATTGCGGCGGTGAACGGGTTCGCCCTGGGCGGCGGCTGCGAGGTGGCGATGGCGTGCTCGATACGGCTCGCGTCCACGAACGCGCTCTTCGGCCAGCCGGAGATCAACCTGGGCATCATCCCCGGCGCCGGCGGTACCCAGCGCCTGACACGCGCGGTGGGCAAAGCGCTAGCGATGGAGATCATGCTGACGGACCGCAAGCTCAGCGCGCAGGAAGCGTTGGATTACGGCCTGGTCAATCGCGTGGCGCCACTGGACGAATATATGGACGTCGCTATCGCCATCGGCCAGAAAGTAGCGCGCCGCTCCCAG
>CAYTSP010000270.1:0-3036 GCA_964440505.1 uncultured Nitrospinaceae bacterium | reverse complement strand
CCATTTACCGGAAGCTGGACGGGAGTTGATCGCTCGCGCATCGCTCGTTTCATGAGCGGGTTGTGGTAAGGTGTTGCGCGAGAATTTTCTGGGAGTTTGCCGATGCGCGGTCGTTTCATCACGTTCGAGGGTGTGGAGGGTTGCGGCAAGTCGACCCAGATGGCGCGCCTGCTGGAGTGGATGGAGAAGGCGGGGCTCCCGGTTCTCGCCACGCGCGAGCCCGGCGGCACGAAAGTGGGGGAGGACATTCGCGAGTTGCTCCTCGCCCCGCGCGATGAGGGTATCGACGCCGCCACGGAACTCCTGCTCTACGAGGCAGCGCGGGCGCAGCACGTGATCGAGGTGATCCGGCCGGCCCTGGAGGCGGGCGCCCACGTTCTTTGCGACCGGTTCTTCGATTCCACCACGGCGTACCAGGCGTTCGGGCGGGGGCTGGACGAGGAGATGGTGCTGGAGCTCAACCGGATGGCGAGCGGGGGGCTGGTTCCCGATCTCACGCTTTTGTTCTCCGTGCCGCTCGAAGAAGGCCTTGGCCGCGCGCGCGGCGAGAGCGCGGGCGACCGGCTCGAAGGCGAGAGTCTGGCGTTTCACCGCAGGGTGCAGGCGGGCTTCGAGGTGCTGGCGAAGCGCGAGCCCGGGCGTTTTCGCGCCCTGGGCGAGGGCGCGATTGAGCAAGTTCACGAGGAAGTAGTGGCGATTGTGAAGGAAAGGTTCGAATGGGCTGGGAATCCATCCGCGGCCAGGACGCGGCCCTAGACCTGCTGCGAAGGGACGTATCCTCCGGGCAGGTGGCGGGCGCTTATCTGTTTTACGGCCCCGACGGGGTCGGCAAGGCGAGTGCTGCGCGTCTTTTCGCCCGGGCCTTGCAATGCGCGGGAGACGCGCCCCCATGCGGGGGCTGTGCGGCGTGCGAGAAGGTTCTCGCGAACGTACACCCCGATGTCGTCTCCATCGGCCCGGCTGCGGGGTCCCGCTCCATCAAGGTGGAGCCTGTTAGAGAGGAGGTGATCTGGCGCGCCCATCAGCGTCCCAACGAGGGGATGCGGCAGATTTTCATCATCGAAGACGCCCATCTGCTCACGCGGGTCAGCCAGAACGCCCTGCTCAAGACGCTGGAAGAGCCGAGCGCCGCCACGATCCTGATTCTTGTGACGCCGAACCTGCACACCCTGCTGCCGACGATCATCTCGCGTTGCCGCAGGCTCAGGTTCCAGGCCCTGGCGCGAGCGGACATGGCCGCCATTCTCGAGGAGCGGTTAGGTGCCGACGGCGCGGACGTGGATAAGCTCGTCTCCCTCAGCATGGGCAGGCTGGGCGTCGCCATTGCTTCCGACGTCGAGGCCCTCGCCGAGCGCCGGGACGAGGCGATGCGGTTCCTGGAGGAATTGAGCGCGCCGGCGGGCAAAGCGGACGAGGTGACCCTCATCACGCTCGCATCGGAGAGGGCGGGCAGCGGGGCTTCGGGCAGAAACGAAACAATTCTCTTTTTGGAAATGCTTCGCGGGCTGCTTCGCGATATACTCATCACCCAGGAAGCGCCCGAGGCGATAGAATTGTGGCACGCGGACATTCGGGCGGCGTTGGCCGCCATGGGAGAGCGTTGGGGAAGCGCAGGCCTGACTCGTGCCCTCGAGAGGGTGGGGGAGGCCATGCGCGACGTGGACGGCGGGAATACCAACCCGTCCCTGACGCTCGAGACTTTGGTATATTCCCTGCGGGAGACGGTTCCCGCCGGGGTTTGAGGTGAGCGAATGAGTGAAACAGGCAATGGCGCCGCCGCTGTCGAAGCGGCGCCCGAGACGCGCAAAATCGGCGTGGTCGGGGTCAAGACGCGCTTCGGCGCGAGACCGGTACATCACACCTACGGGGAATTGCGCCTTCGGGTTGGCACGAAGGTCATAGTCAAGGACAAGGACAAGAGCAAGGACGAGGATGAGGAGTTCGGCGAGATATCCGAAAACCCCCGGGTCATGGATTCCCGCTATTATCCCGATCCGCTTCCCAAAGTCGTGCGGATAGCCACCGAGGATGACGAGAAAAAGGTGGCGCGCACCGAGGCGAACGAGAAGAGCGCCTATGATTTTTGCCGCATGAAGATATCCGAACTCAAACTGCCCATGCGCCTCATCGAGGTTCGCTACATTCACTCGAACAAGAAGGCGACGTTTTATTTCTCCTCCGACGGCCGCGTGGATTTCCGCAAGCTGGTGCGGGTGCTCGCCGAGCGGCTCTCCGTCCGCGTGGAAATGCGCCAGATCGGCGTGCGCGACGAGGCGGGCATGAAGGGCGGCTGCGGGGATTGCGGACGCACCTATTGCTGCAGTTCCTTTCTCAAGTCGTTCGACCCCATTTCCGTCCGCATGGCGAAGGACCAGAACCTGAGCCTGAACCCCGTCAAGCTCTCCGGCGGCTGCGGACGGCTCAAGTGCTGCCTCCGCTTCGAGCATTCCCACTACGTGTCGGTGAAGAAGAAGTTGCCCGCCTGCAAGAAGAAAGTCGGCGGCTGCGACTGCGGCGCGACCGTCGTGCGCCAGGACCTGCTCAAGGAAGAGGTGACCCTGGCTCTCGAGACCGGAGATTTCATGACGGTGGGCGCGGAGGATCTCATGCGCTTGCCCACGGGCCAGTTTTCTCTTAAAACCGGCGTCGAGAACGAAGCGTCCCTAAACGTCTTGCCCAAGGAAAACGGCCCCAAACGATGAGCCAAAAACCATTTTACGTCTCTACGCCGATATATTACGTCAACGACAAGCCGCACCTCGGCCATGCCTACACGACGGTGGCGTGCGACGCCAAGGCCCGCTTCCACAGGCTGCGCGGCGAGCCGACGCAGTTTCTCACCGGAACCGATGAGCACGGCCAGAAGCTCGAGCGCGCGGCCCGCGAGGCCGGCATGGACCCCCTGGCGTTCTGCGACATGAACAGCGCGAAATTCCGCGAACTCTGGGAGAAACTCGACATCTCCTATGACGATTACATCCGCACGACCGAGGAGCGCCACATTCGCGGCGTGCAGGAACTCTGGCGGCGCGTGGA
>CAYTSP010000269.1:0-3544 GCA_964440505.1 uncultured Nitrospinaceae bacterium | reverse complement strand
GGCGCGTGCACCGTGGCGCCGGCAACGCCGCGCAAACTCGGCGAAGTCCGGCAGGAAGCGGTCGTCGGAAAGCGCCGCCTGGCGGGGATTGCAGGCCCCTTCGGGCCAGGACACGGAAACAACGCCTGCAGTCACCAGGCCAACGCCGCCGCGCGCGCGCGCCTCGTAGTAGTCCAGGATGGCCTCGCCCAGCCGGCCGTCCCGGCCTTCCTGGTTGGTGCCCATCGGCGCCATGATGATGCGATTGCGAATTTCCAGCGCGCCGATGCGCCCGGGCGAAAGCAGCAGGGGAAAGCTCATGGGCAATGCATAGCCCGGCGCGGAGCGCCCCGCCCATCTGGCGCACGTACGAATACATTTCGGGCGTGCGTGTTGAATGAAAGTCGGTAGTTTGCGGAGTTCATGTTGACGCCGCCGCTTTCCTGACCGCTTCGCCCACTTTGCTCATGTCGGAGATGATGGCGTAGCTCCAGCGGCCAAAGCTGCCGTCGGCGTTGACGGCGTTGACCCAGCGCTGGGCGGCCTGGGTCTTCACATCCTCGTTCGGGTCGTAACCCTTGGTCTCCAGCACCAGATAACGTTCCTCTTCGCCCGTCAGTCGGACGATGAAGTCGGGCAGGTATTCGTGGTGCTCTCCGTTGTGCAGGTAGGGAATGGCGAAGCCGAGCCCCGCGTTCTTGACGAAGGAATGCACGAGATCGCTTTTGTCCAGCCGGTAGGCGGCGTTTTGCTCCCACTTGGCGGTGTCGGGCACAACCGCGCTTACGTGGCTTTTGACGACGGGATAGGGCTCGCGCCGGGTCTCGAATTCTACCTCGGAGGTCGAGCCGAGTTTTCGCTCGCTCTCGATCCTCGGCAACTCGACACTCTCTCCCTGTTGGTCGTCCGGTCGGATGGCGTTGACAAGCCGTTCAACGAGCCACCCGTACCAGGGAGACAGGAATGCATCGACATCCCGGGCCGGGTCGATGGGCTGAACCTTTTCTTTGAAGTAGCGGTCGATGATGGACACGAACTGGGTGAACAGAACCTGGGCCGGCGCTTCACAGCCGGGTTGTGCGAGGTAGTTTCGCGTCAACTCTCTCGCCATCTCAAACACCAGGTGCTGGCGCCGCCTGCCCTCCCGGTAGGGGTTGAGGTCCACACTCTCGAGTTTCCCCGGACCGACCAGCGAAGGACGCCCGCTGTTGCTCGGAAGCCCCGCTTTCATATCCACCTCGGGCGGGATGTCCATCGGGTCGAGGCGAAGCGGAGCGATGCTGTTCCAGTCCACCTTTACACGGTGGCGAATCCTCTGCGTGTAGCCTTCCACGCGGGGAAACCGGATCTCCAGGTGCGCCTTTGCAGGTACGGCTTCGATGCGCCAGGTCTGCGGAGACGGCTTCGGCTCGCCGTTCGCCGGATTCTCCTTCAGCGGCACAATCTCGAAAGGAACGCCGAATATCTTCGCGACCTCTTCGCTGAGTTTTCCGTCCTCATCCACCGCGTAGCTGGTGCGCCGCAACCCCCTTCCAACGATCTGCTCGCAGAGCAGCTGCGACATGAACGGGCGCAGCCCGACGATGTGTGTGACGGTGTTGCAATCCCACCCCTCGGTGAGCATCCCGACGCTGACGATGCACCGCACGTCCCGGCCGGGGGGATGAAGCGGTCGCTCGAGCTTTTTCGTCAATGCCTCGAACCCTTCCGGGTAAAGCGCCCTGCTCTGCCCGTCCCGCGGCCAGTCGGTTTTTCCGACGGTATCGAGGGTCATGCGCATCCACCGGTCTTCGTCGGAGTTCGCATGCCCGCTGTCGGATTCACGCACCACTTTGGAATCCACCCGGATGGTGCGAATGTCCCCGTCCACGTTGCGCAATTCATCCAGGCGCGCAGGCGGGATGCCCACCGGCGCCTTGTCTTCGGCGAGCCATTGGTACACGACTTTAGCGAGCGCCGTATTCTTGCACACGATGATGAACACGGGCGGACGGCCTTCGTTCTCGCGCTGTTCCCATTCCCTGCGCATCTCGTCCCACAGCCCGCCCAGCATGGCCAGCGGCACGTGCGCGTATTTGAGCACCGCTTCCGGCTTCGCACTGGCGCGTCTGCCGCCCCGTTCCGCCGGCGTAAGCCGGGGCAGAATCCAGCGCCAGATGTTGAAGTAGCCGGGAACCTTGTTGCCGCTGGTATCCCGCACCGCGAGCTGCGGAATCTTGACCAGCCCCGATTCAATGGCGTCGATGAGCCCGAAATCGCTCACGACCCACGGGAAGGGACGGTTGGCGTCCCGCCCCACCCGGCCCAGGTAATACGGAGTCGCGGACAGGTCGATGCACTGGTTGATGCCGCGGTGCTTGTGGATGCGGTCGAGGCCATCGACCCACACCGTCGCCTCGCGATAGAATGCCTCGCCGTCGTCCTCTTCGCCGAACAGATCGTCCTCGTCCTGGTCAGGCTCCTCTTGCCTGAGGCGATAGGCGTGATGCGCCTCGTCGTTCATGACGAGGATGTTTCTCTTGCCGCCGATCTCGCGCCCGAGAACACGCTCGATGAGCCTGGCGTCGCTCTCGACGTAGCGAACCGACTCCAACGAGACGGCCTTGAGATTGCCCTGCCCGTCCCGCTGTTCGTCGAGGACGGTCACCAGGCCGGCGGTCTTTTGCATATCGAGATCTTTCAACGTCAGGTACCGCGTCCCCCGGGCCGTCGTCGTTCTGGGACCGATGCGAACGGTTTCCCGGATCGTGAGCTTTCGTCCGGAGCGCAGGACCTTCGCCGACTGCCCCCCGGCTTGAATGGTCCTCGGCTCGAACACGTGCCAGTTGGTCACCAGGACGCGCCCCTGCGCGAGCTGCGACATGAAGTGCGGCGGGACGAGATCGCGCGTGCGGTACAGGCTCGCCTCGCCCCCCTGCGGCTTGAGCTCTTCCAGGCGGTTGCGGATCGTCACGTTCGGGCAGACGACGAGCACCACGTCCGAGTAGCGCGCATCACTCCGGTCTGCAGTCTTGTTGAGGATGCTCCAGGCGGCGAGCATGGCCATCACGGTCGTCTTGCCGGTACCAGTCGCCATTTTGCAGGCATGGCGGCGAAACGCCCGCATCCCGTCATCCTGCGCCTCTGCGCCGGGTTCGTCGAGCGGGATTTTGATCCCTTGCAAAAAGTCCTCGCGCGCCTCGGTGAGAAAGATGATCGTTTCCGCCGCCTCGAGCTGGGCGAAAAACAGCCGCTGCCGGCGTCCTTCCCGGCGCCAGTAGCGCATCAGTTCCATGGTCGTCCGCGTAACGCCGCCCTCACCCTTGAGCGCCAGGGGTCGCCACTCGTCGAGCTTGGCGCGGATGCGGGTGACCAGCTTCAACTCGATGGCAATTCCCGTGTCACTCGGGGTTTCCGACGCCTCGCGCCCCGGGGGCCGATAGAAGTACATCGCGGGCCGGCGACCGGAGCGGCGTTCCGGCGGCTCATGCTCCGAGATGCGCCAATGCTCCGCGGGCGCCTCGAAGGGCGAATTGAGGATCGGCTCGGGGACCTCGTGCGCATTCACGGCTCGACCCCGAAGGCG
>CAYTSP010000268.1:0-8978 GCA_964440505.1 uncultured Nitrospinaceae bacterium | reverse complement strand
TTCCCTCTCGCGCACGAGCTTTCAGTGGGGGATCCCCGTGCCGGGGGATGAAAGCCATGTGATCTACGTGTGGTTCGACGCGCTGAGCAACTACCTGACCGCACCGGGCTTCGATGAGAGCGGGGTTCGCGAGGGAAGCCCCTGGCCGACGGATCAGCACTTCATCGGCAAGGACATCCTGAGATTCCACGCGGTCTACTGGCCCGCCTTCCTGCTCTCCGCAGGCGTCCCCCTGCCCGGGCAGGTCTTCAGCCACGGGTGGTGGACGGTCGAGGGCCAGAAGATGTCCAAGAGCCTGGGCAACGCGGTCGACCCGCACTGGCTGATCGAGGAATACGGCGTCGACGCCATCCGCTATTTCCTGCTCAAGGAGATTCCCTTCGGGCTGGACGGGGATTTCTCGCATGGCGCGCTGATCGACCGCATCAACAGCGATCTGGCGAACGATCTGGGCAACCTGCTCTACCGCACCCTGAACATGGTGAAGCGCTACAGGGAGGGCCGGCTGGAGCGCACGCCCTCGGGCGACTCCGAGGCGGAGAGCGCGTTTTGCGAATTCGTCGCCGATGCGGCCATGAAATACGAGCGCGGCATGTCGGCGACCCACTTCCAGAACGGCCTGAGAGCCGCCTGGGAGGTGATTTCCTGCGCCAACAAATACATCGACTCGAACGCCCCCTGGGCGCTTGCGAAAGAGGGCGAGGAGGCCCGCCTTCGTTCGGTGCTCTGGCACGCCGTGGCGGCGATTCGCGTCGTTGCGGCCATGATTTCGCCCGTCATGCCCGCCTCCGCGCAAAAGATAGCGGCGCAGATCGGGCTGCCCGAGGATTGGGCGGACGCGTCTTATCCGGAATTGATGGACATGCGGAGGCTGCCGGAGGAGTTGGTTACCAACATCGGCGCTCCCCTTTTCCCGCGCATCGAGGACGAGGCGAAAGAAGCCATCCAGGAGAAGGTGGCCCGCCGCATCGCCGGTGGTGAAGAGGCCGCGCCCGTAGATGATGTGAAAGAAGAGATTTCCTTCGAGGAATTCCAGAAGATGGATTTGCGCGCCGCGCTGGTGCTGGAGGCCGAGCGGATACCTAAGTCGAAGAACCTGCTGAAGCTCACCGTTTCCCTGGGAGGGGAAACCCGAACCGTCGTGGCGGGCCTGGCGAAACACTACGCGCCCGAGGATTTGGTGGATCGTAAGGTGATACTGGTAGCCAACCTCGCGCCCGCCAAGCTCATGGGCGTGGAATCCCAGGGCATGGTTCTCGCCGCCGAAGACGGCGAGCATCTGCTGCTCGCGGGCGTGGACGAGACGGTAACGCCGGGCGCGCCGATTCGGTAGCGACAAGACGACCCGCCCGGGAGATTGGAGTTGCTGGAGTGAACGAATCTATGGAATCCGGGCCGGATTCATCCGGCGATAAGGACTCATTCGCGGGCAAGGACAGAAGGGGACGCTCCCAGCGCCGCAGAAGAAGACGCGGCCGAAGGGGCGGAAAACGTCCGGATCACAAAGATAGCCAGAGTACATCCGGGAAAGCCGAACCCGCCGCGCAGGCGCAAAACGGAGAGAAAGCCGCCCAGCGCCCTGAAAACGGCGGCGCGCGCGATAGCGATTCCCGGCGCAGGCGGGGCGGACGCAAGGGGAGGAACCGCTCGCGCGGGGAGCGGCGGCAACGTCCCAAACCCCAGGTCATCATCGCCGATCTGCCCGATACGAACGGCATGCCCGTTCTGGTGGACACCCACGCCCATCTCATCGACAAGGCGTTCGACCCGGACCGCCAGGGGGCGGTGGAGCGCGCCATCGAGGAGGGGGTGCACTACATCATATCGATGGGCACCTGTCTGGAGTCGAGCCGCCGGACCCTCGACCTCGCGGCGTCCTACGCCGGCGTCTACGCGGCGGTCGGCGTTCATCCGAGCGATGTCAAGGACGTGAACGAGAGAACCATCAGGGAGATCGCCAGGCTCGCGGAGGAACCCAAGGCGGTTGCCGTCGGCGAGATCGGGCTGGACTACTACCGGGATAACGCCCCGCGCAAGACCCAGCGCAAGTGGTTCAGGGAGCAGATCAGGCTGGCCGTCGGGGCGGGCAAGCCCATCGTCGTCCATTGCCGCGAAGCGGCGGATGACATTTATGAGATACTGGAGGAAGAAAAGGCGTGGCGCGCTGGCGGGGTCATCCACTGCTTCACGGGCGATGAAGAGCAGGCCCGGAAATTCCTGGACATCGATTTTCACCTGGGCGCGGGCGGGGCCATCACCTTTTCGCGCTCGGAAGAACTCCGCGAAGTCTTCGAGCGGGTTCCCATCGAGCGCGTGCTGCTCGAGACGGACAGTCCCTATCTCGCCCCGCCGCCCCACCGGGGCAAGCGGAACGAACCGGCCTACGTCGCGCGCGTGGCGGAGACTTTGGCCGAGCTCCACGGGATGTCCACGGAGGAAGTAACGCGCCTCACCACGGAGAACGTGCGCCGGCTGTTCGGTGTGGGGCCGGAGCATGAGGAGGGGAGCGTCGCCTACTCGGTCGGCGAGACGCTCTACCTCAACATTACGAACGATTGCCAGAATTCGTGTTTTTTCTGCGGTCTTCTGAGCGATTGCGTCTACAAGGGCCACAACCTGAAACTCGCGCAAGAACCCGACGCGGCGGAGGTGCTCGCCGCCGCCGGCGACCCGACCCGCTTCGCCGAAGTCGTCTTCAGCGGATTCGGCGAGCCGACGCTCAGGCTCGACCTCGTGAAGGAGGTGGCCGGCGAACTCAAGCGCCGCGGCGCCAGGCGAATCCGCCTGGTGACGAACGGGCTCGCGAACAAGACGCACGAGAGGAACATTCTGCCCGAGCTGGGCGGTCTCGTGGACGCGGTATCCATCAGCATGCAGGCGGAAAGCCCGGAAGCTTATGCGAAAATCTGCAAGACCAGGGACATCGAAGAACCCTACCCGCTGGTCAAGGAATTCGTGAGGTGGTCCAAGAACTACATCCCCGAGGTGGAGGTGACGGCCGTCAAGATGAGCGGCCTCATCGACATCGAGGCGTGCGAGAAGGTGGCGACCGAGGAGCTGGGCGTGCCCTTCCGCGCGCACGATTATGTAAGGATGGATTAGGTTAATCGCGACTGATCAGGAAGCGATTGCCGACTGAGGAGGGGTGTTGAAAAACTTTCCTGACGGGGTAAAGGCAACCCCCCCTACCCCCCTTGTCAGGGGGGTATAAAAAGGCGACCTCCCCCCGCCGGGTAGAGGGGGTTTTGCTTTTTCTTGCCCCCCTGACAAGGGGGGGTAGGGGGGGTTGGTTCCGACGAGGACTTTTTCAACACCCCCCCCCAAGAGGGAGTGGTTAGTTGGTGCTCTGCAAGGGGGAGTGAAATTCAAATACGGCGGGCGGGCACGATGGTTTTGTAGGGACAGGTCGCGACCTGTCCCTGCGGGAGCTGTATGAATTGCCTGTACGACCCACTGAACAACCCCGCACCTTTGCGCTAGAATACCTCCATGACTAACCGGCATTCCTCCAACAATTTTATCAATCCATCTGAACGAAACCCGCGCGCAATCCCATGGGACGACCCCCGATGAACAAGCCCTTCTATATCCTCTCACTCGACGGAGGTGGTTCGCTCGGGGTCTACACCCTGGGCGTGCTGGCGGAAATCGAGCGCACCCTGGGACGCCCCCTGCACGAGGTGTTCGATTTGGCTTACGGCGTCAGCACGGGCTCCATCATCGCCACGATGATCGCGTTGGGCGATGAGGTCGACCCGACGATTGCGGATCGCTATTTCGAGCTTGCGCCCGACGTGCTGGGGCCCTTGCTCGCGCGCAACAAGACGAACGCGCTCGAGCGGCACTCGGAAAGAATCTATGGCGAGAGGACTTTCGAGGATTTCAAGCTGGACGTCGGAATCCTCGTCACCCATTCCGAATTCGACCGCCCCATGGTGTTCAAGCGCACCATCAATCAGGCAGGCGGCGGCCCCGATAGTTTTCTCTCGGGCGAGGGCCTGAAAATATCGGATGCGATCATGGCGTCTTGCGCCGCGCATCCGTTCCTGAAGCAAAAGCGTATCGCCACGTCCCGACTCAGTGAGCGCACTGCGCTGGACGGCGGATTCACGGCGAACAATCCCACCCTTTTCGCCATCGCGGACGCCACCGGGCCGCTCGGCGTCGCCCGGGAGGATATCCGGATCCTGAGCGTCGGGACGGGGAGTTACCCCGAATCGAGGAAGTGGACGCGGCGGATCATCGCGGGCATCCGGCCGCTCAAGACCTACATGACGCTATCGAGGACGAGTTCGAACACCGTCGATACGCTGCGCGGGCTTTTCTTCCCGGACGTCCGAACCCTGCGCATCAACGACTCGTTCGCAGAGCGCGCCTATGAGACGGACTTCATGGAGCACGACCCGCGCAAGTTAAGAGCCATCTACCAGCTCGGGCGCAAATCCTTCGAGGCCGCCGAGGCGCAGGTGCGGGATTTTTTTGAGGATGCGGGTGAGTGAGGGGATGGGATGCCGTTTTGTGGTAGGGACAGGTCGCGACCTGTCCCTACGGGTTTCCGAATCCCTCATGGGCTGAATTGTAGATTGTCGTCATTCCGGCGTATGCCGGAATCCAGGGGTCTTGTCTTTTGTCTTTCATCTTTGCTCGTCGCGCTTTATGAATGTGAGGGAATAGGACGCCGCATATCTTCCTCCTGCCCGGTTCTGGATTCCGGCATACGCCGGAATGACGGTGATTTGTGTCCGTGGGGCATTCCCGACCAAGTAGTTGCGGATCTATTTTGTGGTAGGGACAGGTCGCGACCTGTCCCTACGGTAGCCGTTCGGGAAAAAGTGCTCTTGAGCCCGCCTTCCATCCCGCTCCGTTTGGGGTAGAATACCCCCGCTATGGACAGACACTCCTTTCATCCACTGATCGCGCGCTGGTTCCGTGAGAAATTCGCGGAGCCGAGCGCTCCCCAGGAGGCCGGCTGGCCCGAGATTGCCACCGGGCGCGACACGCTCATCGCGGCCCCCACGGGCACGGGAAAGACGCTGGCCGCCTTCTTGTGGTCGCTCGATTCGCTGATTCGAGACGCGCTCGCGGGCGAACTCGAAGACGCCTGCCGCCTGGTCTACATCTCTCCGCTCAAGGCGCTCGGAAACGACATCCAGAAGAATCTGCAGGAGCCTCTGGGCGAAATTCGCGCGCTCGCGAAAAAAGAGGGCGTGGAGTTGCCGGAAATCCGGGTGGCGGTGCGCTCGGGCGACACGCCCGCGCGCGAGCGCAGGCTCATGCTCAAAAAGCGCCCCCACATTCTCATCACCACGCCCGAGTCGCTCTACATCCTCCTGACGGCCGAGCGCAGCCGAAAAGTGCTGGAGACCGCGCGCGCCGTCATCGTGGACGAGATTCACGCGGTCGCGGGGGACAAGCGCGGCGCGCACCTGGCGCTCTCCCTGGAGCGGCTCGACGCCCTGTGCGATACGCGGCTCCAGCGCATCGGCCTGAGCGCCACGCAGAAGCCGATCCACGAGATAGCGCGCCTGCTCATAGGTGCTGAAAGACGAAAAGAGGACGGCGCTCCCGATTGCGCGGTCGTGGACGTGGGCCACAAGCGCGAGATGGCGCTCACCGTCGAGGTGGCCGATCAGGATGTCGGCCCCATCGCCTCGCACGAGTACTGGGCCGAGGTGTTCGACCGCATCGCCGCCCACATCGAAAGCCACCGCACCACCATCGTGTTCGTCCACACGAGGCGGCTGGCGGAGCGCGTCTCCCACCGGCTCACGGAGAGACTCGGCGAGGGGAGGGTGGCCGCGCACCACGGCTCCTTGTCGCGCAAGATCAGGCTGGACGCCGAGGAGCGGCTGAAATCGGGCGCGCTGTCCGCCATCGTCGCCACGGCGTCTTTGGAACTCGGCATCGACATCGGCCACGTCGATCTGGTCTGTCACCTGGGCGCGCCGAGAACGCTCGCCTCCCTGCTTCAGCGCGTGGGGCGCTCCGGACACTGGAAGGGAGCGGTTCCCAAGGGAATCGTCTTTCCCATGACGCGGGACGAACTCCTGCAGAGCGCCGCCGCGATTCGCTCGGTTCGCGGAGGCGCGCTCGACCGCGTCATTTTCCCCGCGGCGCCGCTCGACATCCTGGCCCAGCAGATGGTGGCCGAGGTCGCCGCGCAAGAGGAAGTGGGGGAAGAGGCGCTCTGGTCGCTCGTCCGGCGCGCGCAGCCTTACGGAGCGCTTGCGCGGGACGTTTTCGAGGACGTGCTCGAGATGCTCGCCGAAGGCATCTCGACCAGCCGGGGCAGGCGCACCGCCTATCTCCACAGGGACCGCGTGAACGCTCTCTTAAGACCACGGCGCGGGGCGCGGCTTTGCGCCATCACGTCGGGCGGCGCGATTCCAGATACGGCGGATTACGACGTGGTGGAAGGTGCGGCGGAGACCTTCGTGGGCAAGGTGAACGAGGATTTCGCCATCGAATCGAACGCGGGCGACATCTTCCTGCTCGGCAACCACTCCTGGCGCGTCAAGCGCGTTGAGCGCGGCAAGGTGCGCGTGGAGGACGCCGAGGGCCTTCCGCCGAACATCCCCTTCTGGCTGGGCGAGGCGCCCTCGCGCACGGCGGAACTCTCCGAAGCCGTTTCGGCGCTGCGGGCCGAACTGGCGGGGCGTCTCGATGCGCCGGGTGAAGCCATCCGCCGGCTGCGCGCCGAATGCGGGCTTTGCGCACAGGGAGCGTCGCAGATTCTCGACTACGTGCGCGAGACCGTGCGGGTGCTGGGGCGCGCCCCCACGCAGGAAGAGATTGTGGCGGAGCGGTTCTTCGACGAGGCGGGCGGCATGCAGCTCGTCATTCACTCGCCCTTCGGCGGCCGCATCAACCGCGCGTGGGGCCACACGCTGAGAAAACGCTTTTGCCTCACTTTCGATTTCGAGCTACAGGCCGCCGCCACGGACGACGGCATCGTGTTATCGCTCTCCTCGGAGCACAGCTTTCCGCTCGAATCGATATTCGGCTTCGCGCGCCTCGCATCGCTCAAAAAGGACATGCTCCAGTCCGCCCTGCAATCGCCCATGTTCACCAACCGCTGGCGCTGGAACGCCACGCGCGCACTCGCGCTCCCCAGGCACAGCGGGGGCAAGAAGGTGCCGGTCGCGATCCAGCGCATGAGGGCCGAGGATTTGCTCGCCGCCGTCTTCCCGGCCCAACTCGCCTGCCAGGACAACCACCACGGCCCCATCGAGCCGCCCGACCATCCCCTCGTGAACGAGACGGTGGAGAACTGCCTGAGCGAAGCGATGGACATCGAGAGCTTAAGAGCGCTCATCGCCGACGTGGAGAGCGGAAAGATCAAGACCTTCGGCGTGGAGACGCCCGCCCCCTCGCCCATGTCGCACGAGATACTGAACGCGAACCCCTACGCCTTTATCGACGACGCGCCGCTGGAGGAGCGCCGCTCGCGCGCCGTGCCGCTGAGGCGCGCCCTGCCCGATGACGCGGAGAGCGCCCGGCTCGACCCGGACGTCATCGAGGAGGTGATTGAGCAGGCCTGGCCGGCCCCGCGCGACGCGGACGAGCTGCACGACGCGCTGCTCTCCCTGTGCGCCCTGCCGGTGGAAGAGGCGGAAGAATGGGCCGCCTGGGTGGGTGAACTCCTCGCCCGCAACCGCGTGGCGAAGGCGGTCTGGGAGGCGGACGGCGTCGGGCGCGAAGGCTGGGTGCCTGCGGAGAGAATGGCGCTGATGCGCGCGGCGATTCCGGGCATCAGGCTTGAGCCCGAGACAATACCCTTCCAGGGGGATGATGCGCAGCCGCCCGCGCAGGATGAGGCTGTTCTCGCCGTCGTCCGGGGCTGGATGGAGGCGTCGGGCCCCGTGACGGCGGGTGAGGTCGCCTCGCGGGTCGGCCTCGCGCCGGGGGACGTCAATATCGCCCTGGCCGCTCTGGAGGGAGAGGGAGCGGTTCTCAGGGGCCGCTTCGCGCGCCTAGACGCCGGGACGCAAGTCGAGTGGTGCGACCGCGTGCTGCTCGCCCGCATCCACCGCATGACGCTGGGCAAGCTAAGAAAAGAAATTGAACCCGTGACGGCGGCGGATTTTATCCGCTATCTGCTCAGGTGGCAGCACGTGCACGAGGACGCCATGCTGCACGGGCGCGACGGCGTGCTCGAGGTGATCCGCCGGCTTCAGGGGCTGGAGTTGCCAGCACCCGCCTGGGAGGAGCAGATTCTGCCCGCGCGGATCAAGAACTACGACCCCGCCGATCTCGAGGCGCTTTGCCTCTCGGGCCTCGTTGCCTGGGGGCGCCTGCGCCCCGGCGCTCCGCCCGAGCCGGAAGGCGATGCGATGAACGGCAAACGCGGCAGGACGCCCCAGAGCGCTGCGCCCACGCGCCGGGCGCTCCTGGCCTTCCTGATGCGAGAGGATACGGGGCTGTTCCTGAAGCCCAGGGAGGCGGAGGACGCGTGGCGTGGCAACCTGTCGAGAGCCGCCCTCGAAATACTCGATTTTCTAAAAGAGAAGGGCGCATCCTTCCTCGCCGACATCACGGCGGCGACGGGCAGGCTCAGGACCGAGGCAGAGGAGGCGCTTTGGGAACTCGTCGCGCGCGGTCTGGTGACGGGCGACGGCGTGGCGGGCCTGCGGGCCCTCATAGCGGGGGCGAACGAGAAGAAAAAGGGTGAGAGGCGCTTGCGCGCCCTGCCGGGCGGGCGGGCCATATCGCGTGAGGCGAAAAAGCGCTTCATGCCCGTGGTCCGATGATCGCTCTGGGGAAGCGCCGACGCCGCGCTCGACGCGGAAGCCATGCGCGAGGCTTATGCGCGGCAGTTGCTCAAACGCTACGGCGTCGTGCTCCGCGAACTGGCCGCCCGCGAACCTGCGGCGCCGCGCTGGCGCGAGCTGGCGCAGGTGTTCAGACGCATGGAGGCGAAGGGCGAGATTCGCGGCGGGCGCTTCGTCTCCGGCTTCATGGGCGAGCAGTTCGCCCTG
>CAYTSP010000267.1:0-4741 GCA_964440505.1 uncultured Nitrospinaceae bacterium | reverse complement strand
TCCTGCGGGCGGGCTGCCTGCGGGAGCGCGCCTTAAGGCGTTCTCGCCCGGCGGGGCCAGCAGCGGGTTTCTGCCCGCAAACCTCGTGGATATCCCTTATGATTTCACGCCCCTTCAAGAAGCGGGCAGCATGCTGGGCAGCGGGGCGCTCGTCGTCATTCCCGAGGGGGTGGACATGGTGGCGCTCGCCCACAACGTGGTGCGCTTTTTCAGGGACGAATCCTGCGGCAAGTGCGTGCCCTGCCGCCTGGGGACGGAAAAGCTCACCGCCTTTCTGGAGCGGACCTTAAGCGGAGAGGGGCGGGCCTCCGAGCTTCCCGCCATGCGCGATATATGCGAGGCCATGAAGGACACGTCCATCTGCGGCCTGGGCCAGGCCGCGCCGATTCCGTATCTCTCGCTTTTCGAATACTTCGAGCCTGATATCGAAACGAGACTGAAATGACGGCGGGGCCGAGAAATGCCTGACGAAAAGGCGATTACGATCACCATCGACGGCCGGGAAATCAAGTCTTGTGCCGGCGCGACCATCTGGGAGGCGGCGCAGTCGATGGGCGTCGATATCCCAACACTCTGTCATCAGCCCGGCATGGAGCCGGTAGGCGTGTGCCGCGTGTGCGCCGTCGAGGTCGAGGGCGCCAGAACGCTGGTTCCCTCCTGCCACCGGAAGATTGAGCCCGGCATGGTGATCCGAACGGGAAGCGATCGCGTCGTGCGCGCCCAGAAAACGCTGGTCGCCATGCTGATGGCGGACCACGGCGTTCAGTCCGAGCCTGAGAACTGCGAGCTCACCGCCCTCGCCGAGCAGCTGGAAGCCGGAAACGGCGTGAGCGCCCTGCCGGCCAAGGAGACGGGGTGCGCGCAGGATTTCTCATCCGCCGTCATCGCCGTGGATCACAGCGCGTGCATCCTGTGCGACCGCTGCATCCGCGCCTGTACGGACGTGCAGGGCAACAACGTCATCGGACGCGGCGGCAAGGGCGCAAGCGCCGGCATCGTGTTCGACGCGGACCTGCCCATGGGCGAATCCACGTGCGTCTCGTGCGGGGAGTGCATGGCCGCCTGCCCCACGGACGCGCTCACCAACAAATCCCTCACGCTGCAAATCGTCCCGGCCAAGACCAGGGAGGTGGATTCGGTCTGCCCCTACTGCGGCGTGGGGTGCTCCATCACCTACCAGGTGGCGGGCAACACCCTCCTGAGCGTCCGGGGGGACGAGACCAGTCCCGTGAACCAGGGGAGGCTCTGCGTGAAGGGGCGCTACGGGTTCGACTACGCGCATCACCCCGACCGCCTCACGACCCCCCTCATCCGCAAGGAAGGCGCGCCCAAGACGAAGGAATTGCCCGGAAACCCCCTCGCCCTGTTCCGCGAGGCGAGCTGGGAGGAGGCCCTGGACCTGACGGCGGCCTCGCTGGGGAAAATCCACGAGGCGCACGGCCCCTCTGGCCTGGCGGGTTTCGGCTCGGCCAAATGCTCGAACGAGGACAACTACCTCTTCCAGAAGCTCATCCGCGCCGCCTTCGGGACGAACAACGTGGATCACTGCACGCGGCTTTGCCATGCGAGCTCGGTGGCCGCCCTGTTCCAGACCATCGGCTCGGGCGCCGTGAGCAACCCCTTCTCGGACGCGCTCAAGGCCGATTTCATCCTCGTGGCGGGGGCCAACGCCACGGAGAACCACCCGGTGGCCGCCACCTTCATCAAGCAGGCCGCGAGCGCGGGCGCGACGCTGGCCGTCATCGACCCCAGGAGAATCGACCTCGTCGACCACGCGGACATGTTCGTGCAGTTCCGCCCGGGAACGGACGTGGCGCTGTTCAACGGGCTGTTGAACGCCGTGATCACGGAAAAACGCTACGACGCGGATTTCGTCGCCGCGCGCACCGAGGGCTTCGATGAACTCGCGGAAAACGTGAAGCCCTATACGCCGGAAAACGTGGCCAAACTCACCGGCGTTCCCGCAGATATGCTCCGGGAACTGGCGAGGCGCTATGCGACTTCCGCGCGGAGCATCATCTTCTGGGGCATGGGGCTTTCACAGCACACCCACGGCACGGACAACTGCCGCGCGCTCATCGCGCTTTGCCTGATTTGCGGGCAGATCGGGCGCGAGGGAACGGGTCTCCACCCCCTGCGGGGGCAGAACAACGTGCAGGGGGCGTCGGACGTGGGCCTCATCCCCATGGTCTATTCCGGCTATCAGGACGTCGGCTCGCCCCGGATCCGCAGGAAATTCGAAAAAGCCTGGGGCCGGAAGCTCGACCCCGAACCCGGCCTCACCGTGATGGAGATCGCCGACGCCGCCATTCGCGGCGAGGTCAAGGGCATGTACATCATGGGCGAGAACCCGGCCATGAGCGACCCGAACCTGAACCATTCGCGGGGCGCGCTGGCGAACCTCGAATTCCTCGTCGTCCAGGATATTTTCCTGACGGAAACCGCCTATTTCGCCGACGTCATCCTGCCCTCAACGGCGTTTCCCGAAAAG
Organism: uncultured Nitrospinaceae bacterium; assembly: GCA_964440505.1. Taxonomy (GTDB): domain Bacteria; phylum UBA8248; class UBA8248; order UBA8248; family UBA8248; genus Bin107. The sequence goes on along the minus strand of CAYTSP010000267.1, from coordinate 2,250 downwards.
ACGGGCACCTACACGAACACGGACAGGAGGGTCCAGATCGGCAGGCGCGCCATCGACCCGCCAGGAGAAGCGCGCGAAGACTGGCGCATCGTGGCCGAAATCTCGGAGCGGCTGGGCTACCCGATGGACTATGCGTCCGAAGCCGAGATTTTCGATGAAATCGCTTCGCTCACGCCGTTCATGGCGGGAATGTCCTATGACCGCCTGGGGGGTCACGGACTCCTCTGGCCCTGCACGAAGCCCGACCGTCCGGGCAGGGAAATCCTCTTCGGCAAATCGTTTCCCTCAGGCCGCGGAAAGCTCATTCCCGTCCAGTACGCGCCCGCCAAAGAACTGCCGGACGACGATTACCCCTTCGTGCTCAACACCGGGCGCAACATCTACCACTGGCATACCGGGGCCATCACCCGAAGGGCGCAGGCATTGGAGGCCGCCGAACCCGGCCCCTACGTGGAAATGTCGCCCGACGACCTGAAACGTCTCAAAATCAGAGACGGTGCGGACGTTCTTGTGGAATCGAGACGGGGCGAGATCACCCTCCCCGCCCGGGCTTCGGCACGCGGGCGGCCCGGGCAGGTGTTCATCCCCTTCCACTACGTGGAGGCCGCCGCGAACCTGCTCACGGTCGACGACCTCGACCCCTACGGGAAAATCCCGGAGTTCAAGTTCTGCGCCGTGCGGGTGAGAAAGCTGAGAAAACGGCGGAGATAAGCGCTGGCTCTGCCAAGCGTTTCAGTGCCTAATTCCATAAAGTATAACTTCATATATTTCTTTCATATAATTGTTATTTCATTTCTTATCATCAATTAAATATATAACACGACCTGTCTCGCTTACACAGACAATTCTCTAAGAAATAACAACAGGGCGGCTCGCGAGCCGCCCCTGCAGCCATTTCTTGAAACAATATCTCATCTATCCAGTAACTTTCCGTTATTTCCTGATTTTTCCCTCACCGAAAACTCGTGATCAGGAATCCGCCCAGGACGACGAGTCCCGCAGCGCCGAACAGGCGCGCGTTCACGCGCTCCATGTCCCCCATGAAGACGAGGCTCAGCAGCACCACCCAAATCGGGGCGGTGCGGCTAAGCGGGAGGACGACGGTGACGTCCGAGAACGTGAGCGTGTACCACAAAAGCCCCGTGGCGGTGGCGGAGAACACAGAACCCAGCAATATCCAGCATACGTCGCGCCGGCCCACGTAGAGTCTGCCGCTCGCGCCCAGAAACGGCTTCGCCACGAGAAGGAAGAGGAAACCCGCCAGAAAGGCGAAGCCCACCGCCGCGAAGGGCGTCCGCTGCTCGGCGTAGCCGATTTTCGCGATCACCGGCATGGCGGCGTACATGAACGAGGCGAAGACGGGGAAGACGAGCGCGCGTCGGAATTCCGGCCCCATGCCGCCCTTATCGACGTCCTTGCCCTCGCCCATCGAGATGAGCGCCACCCCGCCGACGATGGAGAAGGTCCCCAGCACGACCGCCACGCCCGGCTCTTCCCCCAGAAAGAAGGCGGCGAAAAATACCGCCCATATCGGGGCGGAAGCCTGGACGGGGCTCGTCCGGCTGGCACCTATGCGCTGGATAGCCGTGTAGGAAGCGAGGTGGCCCATCCCCTGCCCCAGGCAGCCCGCCAGCATGAACCACAAGACGGGCCTGAGCGATGAGGTCTGCAGCGTGCCGAGGAAAAAGGCGATGCTCAAGAGCAATGCACTCGCCACGGCGTTGGTGATGAGCACGCCGGTGATGGGAGAGGCGCTCCTCAGCCCCCGGCGGAAGGAGATGAGCGCCGCCGAATAGATGAATGAAGATGAGAGAGCGAGGATTTCGCCCGACATAAAAAAAGGAGCTTGCGCGTTCATGCGCGCGACTATACACGCACCGGGATATTTAGGCGAGAAGAGCGGGTGCCCTGGTGAAACAAAACGATGATGAACCCCCGGGAATACCTCTCGCCTTTCCAGCCGTTTTTGCCCGGAAAAATAACCTTTTCGAGGGTCGTTTCTGCCCTCTAAAACCCACGGCCCAGCCTGGAAGCGGTATCGCGGCGGGCCTGGTTTCCGGCGGGCCTGGGATTGTTGAAAAAGTCCTTTTGGGCCGGGTTGCCAATTTGTGTGTAGGGGCCGCATACATACCAACCCCCCAACCCCCTTAACGGGGCTGTTGAAAAAGCCTCAATTTCTTGATTCGGCGTATGGCGCCGACCGGGGAGGAGCCCGTAGGGACAACCCTCCGTGGTTGTCCTTTGTCTTCA
>CAYTSP010000266.1:0-22628 GCA_964440505.1 uncultured Nitrospinaceae bacterium | reverse complement strand
CTTGAGGGGGAGTCGGCAAGACGAGGACGAAGTCCGAAGTCGCGCCGGTGGGGGGTGAATTCCAGGCGAGGAATTGCAAGTTGCTGTTTTTGAATGATGAACAGCTCTCTTCCTTCAATCGGAGCTGACCCCCCACCGCATCAGCCTTCGCACAAACCGCTCGGCTTCTGCGACTCCCCCTCAAGGGGGGGAGTGGTTTCTGTTCTCTCATCGGATACGTCAAAATCCTCATTTTTCGGGTTTTTTCAACAGCCCCGAAGAGTGAGCGATTGCCGTGTTCGGGGCTTGCCGAGGGCCTTAAGGGGTCAATTCCGACCGGGGAAGAAGGAATTGCCTCGTTCGGAGCATACAAAGGGCCGCGTCGGGGTCAATCGCGATTGAAAAGTGAGTGATTGCCGCGTTCGGGGCGTGCGATGGGCCGCGCGGGGAGACCCCGCGTCCGGGCTTTCCGCTTCCGGAGGAATCGACCGGAGCCGCCCGAGCCAAAAGGCGGACAAGCGGCCGGGTTTCGGGTGCGCATCCGCGCGACTGGATGGCGCTCCCGTCTCCGGGGCGGGAAGATCCGTGTGCGGGGCCGGTCACCCCCGCGCGGCTTATCCGGCCCGCCGCCGCTTCTGCGCCTTGGCGCGAAGCGGCCAGGCGTCCCCCGCCGGATTCACCTCTTGCCTCTTCAAACGCCCGTCGAGGCAGATCAAACGGCTTGAATGGTATCAGCGGCGGCGGCGGAGGTGGGTAAAGATTCAGTAAAGGTTTCCGCTCCGGGCGCCCTTCGGGAATTCCCGGGCGGGCGCGGCGGGGCGATGACGGGGGTCGGGGCAGGTCTGAAAAATTCGATAAATTTCTGAAAATGTATATCGTCGGTTTATGGCGTTACGTGGGTTTCAGGTAGATATGGAAGCGGTTCCGCCCATGTAGGGGCGCAAGGCTTCGGGTATCACCACCGAACCGTCCGCGCGCTGGAAATTCTCCAGAATCGCCACCAGCGTTCGGCCCACGGCGAGGCCCGAGCCGTTCAGGGTGTGGACGAATTCGGGCTTCGCGCCCGCCCCAGGACGGTAGCGGATGCCGGCGCGTCTGGCCTGGAAATCCTCGAAATTGCTGCAGGAGGAGATTTCCCGGTAGGTGTTCTGAGAGGGCACCCAGACCTCGATGTCATACGTCTTGGCGGCGGAAAAACCCAGATCCCCCGCGCACAGCGTGACGATCCGGTAGTGTAGTCCCAGGCGCTTCAGGACTTCTTCCGCGTCTGTGGTGAGGGTCTCCAATTCCTCGTAGCTCGTCTCGGGCCGGCTGAACTTGACGAGTTCGACCTTGTTGAACTGGTGCTGGCGGATGAGGCCGCGCGTGTCCTGGCCGTAGGAGCCGGCCTCGCTCCTGAAGCAGGGCGTATAGGCCGTGTATTTGAGAGGCAGATCCTCTCCGCTCAGGATTTCCTCCCTGTGGATGTTCGTTACGGGGACCTCGGCGGTGGGGATCAGGTAGAATTTTCCGTCATCGACGCGGAAGAGGTCTTCCTCGAATTTGGGCAACTGCCCCGTGCCCGTCATGGCTTCGGGGTTCACCATGAACGGCGGGAGCCACTCGGTGTAGCCGTGCTCGTTCGTGTGGAGGTCGAGCATGAAGTTGATGAGGGCGCGCTCCAGGCGCGCGCCCGCGCCGCGGTAGAGCGCAAACCGCGCGCCCGCAATCTTGGCGGCGCGCTTCATGTCCAGAATCCCCAGTGCTTCGCCCAGTTCGTCATGCGCTCTGGGCGCGAAATCAAGCGCTGGTTTATCGCCCCAGACCCTCACGAGGGCGTTGTCTTCCGCGCTCCTGCCGTCAGGGGTGGTCTCATGCGGCGTGTTGGGGAGTTCCAGGAGGAAGTCGTTTTGCTTGTGCTCAAGTTCCCTGAGTTCGCCCTCCAAGGATTTGGCCTCGGCCGTCAAGCGCTGGTTTTCGGCCAGAAACGCCTGCACCTCCTCATCGGACGCCTTGTTGCGCTTGAGTTCACCGATTTTCTTGCTGCGTTTTCTCACGTCGGCCACCCGGCTTTCGACCTGGTGGGTCAAATCCCGCCTTCGGGCGTCGATCTCCAGTAAGCCTGAGAGGTTCCAGTCGCCGCCCCTTCGCGCGAGCGCGCGCGCCACCGCTTCGGGGTCGTTTCTGATGAGGCGAATATCGAACAATTTGCCGCTCCTCCATGATGTTTCCTTACGGGGTAGTGAACATAAAACGAGAGGTTGCGCGCGTCAACGGAAACATCTTGCAGGAGATGAAACGCCCGCGCTGGATTTTGGTTTCGCAATTGCGGTATTCTCGATGAATCAGGAGCACTTTCGGGAGCCGGGGGACATTCGGAGGCGATGATGTTTGGCATGTTGCGTTTGATAGTGCGTTCGGGAGGCGCTATAGCCGTTTGTCTGGGAATAATTGGCCTGGCGTTTTACGGGATCGCCCAGACGAGCGTGATGATTGTGGATGAGCCCGCCCGGGGGCTCAAGGTGCTGGGCGTCTTTTTCGCTCTGTCCATCGTGTTTTGCCTGATGATGAAGTGGGTTTTGCGCCAGGCGATCGCGCAGGCTCTCCGCCCCATCGACGCGGCGAAAGAGGCGACGTCGCGCCTCGTCTCCATCGGCGAGGAAGGCGGCAAGAAAGCGTTTCGCTCGCTGGGAAAAAGAACGCGAAACGCGGGCAGCACGCTCGCGTGGGCGGTGGGAGGAGCGGCCAGGACCCTGTGGCGCGTACGGTATGTTTGGCCTTCTTCCTGGCGGGGCCGCCGCCGGGAGGATTCGCAAAAACCCGCGGATGTCATCCCGCTCAAGAGAAACCGGGAGAGCCGTTGATCACCAGGTGCGATTGAGAGGATGCTTCATCTCCCTTTTCGGCTAATCCTCCATTTGCTCGAATATCAGATAATGGCTTTGCTCCATGTTCAGATTCTTGTAAACAGCCTGGGCCGCCGCGTTTTGCGCGTCGACGTATAGCTGCAGGCCGCAGGCGCCGGCTTGTTCGGCGAGATTTTTGACGTAGTGGTGCAGGGCCTTGTAGATGCCCTGTTTTCTCTCGGATGGAACGACATACACGTTCTGAATCCACCAATACTCGGCGTCGTTCCAGTCGCTCCACTCCAGTGTGACCCGGATCTGCCCCAGAATCTCGTCTCCCCGATGCGCGAGGTAATACCGCCCCATCGAAGGTTCGGAGAGGGATCTTTCCACGCCCCGGCGGATTTTCTCGGGCTCAAGACGCAGATTTTCACTCTCCAGGGCCATCTCGATGTTGAACTGGACGATCGTTTCCGTGTCCTCGATAGTGGCGGGGCGTATCTCGAAATTCATCATGCCTCCGAATTGTCGGGTCTGCTTCGATGGTTCTGAGAGACCCTATCCAATTCGATTCAGCAAGTAAAACCTGTACCGGGTGATATCATTCCCCGAGATTTCAGCCATGAGCCTTGTGTGGGAACACGCCTGTTGAGAAAAAAAGGGCTTTAAGCCCACAATGGATTCGGGCGTGGAGCAGCGCTACGATTTCTCGGGCTTTTTCAGGAACTTGCCTGTACGAGTGTCGCCAGGTGAAATGAAACCGGTCAAGCAGGCGGGCCGCCGGAGCAGGAAGCATGGAATGCGCATGAAATTCATGGTGTTAATCGTATCCGTGTTCCTCTTCGCGCTCCCGACTGTTTTCCAGAAGACATCAAAAGGCTTCTTCCCCTCCATCGAGGCTGCCGAGAAGAAAGAGATTCCCGGCAAATGGAAGCATTGGCGGGAGTTCGTGGACGAGTACTTCCGCTATCCATTGCCTCCCATGGGCGAGGCGCCGAAATCATACAAAGGCGCGGAACGCTCCCTGTCGCCGGAGCGTTGCGGGAGTTGCCATCCCGAGCAGTACGAACAGTGGAGCACCACGCTTCACGCAAAGGCGATGAGTCCGGGCGTATACGGACAGCTCGTCGATATGTGGAAAACGAATCCACGGCAAGCGCAAAGCTGCAACGAGTGCCACGCGCCCTTGGCGGAACAGCAAAAGCGCGCGAAGTTTGGCTCAGGCTCTTTTGCGAGATGGCGGAAAAACCCGGTCCACGACCCGAAACTGGAGATGCGCGGGCTGGCCTGCGCCGCATGCCATGTGCGCGATTGGCGCGTGCATGGTCCCCGGAAGAAAGAGACCCCCGAAGGCGTAGACGATACGACGAGCGATGGCCCGCACGCCGGTGTGGAGCGCACGCCTTTTTTCAGCCGCTCTGAATTTTGCATGGGTTGTCACCAGCACGCGTTTCCCGGGCCGAACGGGAAATCGATTCAGAATACCTACAACGAATGGAAAAACTCGCTTTGGGGCAAGGAGGGGGTCGCCTGCCAGAGTTGCCACATGCCCGGCCGGGCGCATCTGTGGCGGGGCATACATGACAAGGATATGACGCAGAGCGCCGTGCAAGTCGACGTTACGCTGGGAGCGGAAGCGCACGGGGAAATCGCGACGGCCGAAATCAGGCTCACGAACTCGGGCGCAGGCCATCATTTTCCCACTTACATTACGCCCTCGGTGGACGTGATCACCGAACTTGAGGATAAAGACGGGCGAACCATACCGGGCTCGAGGCAGATCAACGTGATAGAGCGGAAACTCTCGTCCGACTTCAGCCGTGAAATCCATGACACGCGCATTCCACCCCAAAAATCCATCACGTTTCGGTACAGGAGGGGACGAAGAGAGGATGCTGCGAGGCTCAGGGTGCGCGTCCACGTGCGGCCCGATGCTTTTTATTACGGTTTCTTCATTGAATTTCTCAAGAACCCCGCTATATCGAGCCTGTCGCGCAAGCTCGTCATGCAGGCCCGAGACATGGCGGCGTCATCGAATTTCGACATTTATGATGAGAAATTCGAGCTGAAAAACTAGGAAACCGATTCGGCGGCGCTTTTTTCCTGAACCGCGCGAACGACGTCCTCCGGCGCAATCGGCAGCCTGTTGAGGTTCGGGTTTGCCGGGTCCCCGATGGCGTCGGCGATTGCGTTCGCAATCGCGGGGGCCGCCGGAATGAGCGGCATCTCTCCCGCCCCCTTGGCTCCGTAGGGGCCTTCCACGTCGGGTGATTCCACGATCACGCTTTCGATTTCCGAGACGTCCAGACTCGTGGGGTTGAGTTGGCTCTCGAAATCCGCATGTTCGATGATGCCCTCTTCGTCGTGTATCTGCTCGGCAAGCGCCCAGCCCAGCCCCTGTGCGATGCCCCCCTCTATCTGTCCGTTCAGGGTGAGGGGGTTCATGGCGAAGCCCACATCCTGCGCGCTGGTGATTCTCAGCACCCTGGTTTCTCCCGTCTCGGTGTCGACTTCGACCTCGGCGATTTGGGTGGCGAATTCGGGCCCGGGCCTCGAGGGTTCCGGATGGCCGCGCACGTTGTCCGTCCGGTGGGGAGGATTCTCCCCGCGATAGGAGCCGCGGCCCGTCACGGGGCCGTCCCCTTTCCACACGGCTGAATACGCCACCTCGGCGAACGCGATGGCGCGCGAGGGCGCGGCGCGCACGAATATGTTTTCCTCGCCGATGTCCAGGTCTTCGGGGGAGGATTCGAGCATGCGCGCCGCCTGACGAAGCATTTGCTCGCGGGCGTCTTCCGCCGCCATGCGCACGGCGTGCGCCATGTTGAACGTGGTCCGGCTGCCCGCGGAGATGGCGTCGAAGGGCGTGGTTTCGGTGTCGGCGATGCGGACGCTCACCTTTTGGACCTCGGCCCCAAGAACCTCCGCCGCCACCTGCGCCATCACGGTAGCCGCGCCCGTACCGAGATCGGCGCACCCGGCCAGCACGGCCAGGCCCCCGTCCTCGTTCACCTTCACCACGGCGCCCGACGCTCCCCCGCCCGTGGGATAGCGCGCGCAGCCGATGCCCATCCCGCGCCTGATTCTGCCGTTCTGGTTTTGCTTTTTCTGCTTTCCCCAGCCCGCCTTCTTGCCCGCGCGCTCGAGCGTTTCCTTGATGCTTACACTCTGTAGAATCGTGCCCGCGGGGTCCTCGTCGTTTTCATCCATCCCGTTGAGGATTCGAAAGGCGAGCGGGTCCATTTCCAGCTCCGAGGCGATGCGGTCGGTATGACGCTCGCAGGCGAAAGCGACCTGCGCCACGCCCAATCCCCGGTAGGAGCCGCTGGGCGGAAGGTTCGTGTATACGAGCAGGCCATCGACCCTGACGTTCGGGATTTTGTATGGCCCCGCGCTGGTGTAGCAGGATTTTCCCAGCACCATCGGCCCCGTCATGCAATAAGCGCCGTTGTTCGAGGTGATTTGCACGTGGCGCGCGATGATTTTCCCCTCCCGCGTCACGCCCGTGCGATAGCGCATGCGGTAGGCGTGCCTCGGGTTTCCGGTGATGGTCTCCTCCTCGCGGTTGAGCGTCAGTTGAACGGGCCGGTTCGATTTTCTGCTCAACAAAACGGCCAGGGCTTCCATCAGATGTTGGGATTTTCCGCCGAATGCGCCGCCCACGTGAGTGCTTATGACGCGCAGTTTGTTCATCGGAAGTTCAAGTATCTCCGAGGCGATGGCGCGCACCACGAAAGCCGCCTGGGTGGGCGAGTAGACAATCGTGCTGTCCTCGGGTCCGGGCTCCGCGAGCATGGCGCGGGGTTCTAGATAGTTCTGGTGAACGCGGGGCGTTTCGTATTCGTCCTCGAAAACGAATTCCGCGCGCGCGAGCGCCTCCTCGATGGGATCGCCTGAGCGGATGAGAATATCGGCGGCCACGTTTCCGTAGCGGACGATACCCGGAAACGATGCGTAATCATCCAGCGAGTCGTGCAGAAGCGGCGCATCGTCCTTCATGGCGTCGTCCGTCCTGAACGCGGCGGGGAGCACCTTGTAATCGACATGAATTTTCTCGAGCGCGGCTTGCGCGGCTTCGGGGGTTTCGGCGGCCACGGCCGCGACGCGCTCGCCGACGTAGAGCACCTTGTCGATGGCCAGTAGCGGTTCATCGCGCACGAGCCTGCCGTGGCGGATGCCGGAAAAATCATCCGCCGTGACGACGGCGCGCACGCCGGGAACATTCAAGGCATTGGTGGTGTCGATTTTTTTGATTTCGGCGTGGGGGTGCGGACTCAGGAGCAATCTCGCGGTGAGGCAGCCGGGCCTTCTCAAATCATCGCCGAAATCGGCGAACCCGGAAACCTTCTCTGCGGAGTCGAGTCTCGGTATGGACTTGCCCAGAACCTGATATTCAGACATTGCGCCCTCATCATGATGTTCAAGACATTATCATGTCATGGCGAGTCCTCGTTCACGAAATTGGCATACCTGAGTTTATCTTATTTTCAGCTTTCCGAAAAAGCCGCGTATCCGCCTGGCATTCTCGCCGATGTCGCCGACGCCGACGCGGGATTTCGATCGGATGTCGAGGCGAGTGACGCCGTTGCTCGACCTGATCCGTATGACGATGTCGTCGATGAAGCCGTACCAGAAAGTCGTGTCATAGGCCTCGATGCGTCCTTCGTCCGGTTTTGATGACACCACATGCCAGCCCATGGCGCGTGCGGCGTCCAGGGCGCGCCCGAAAACTTCTTCCTTTGAAGCTTGGAAAGTGAGTGGTTTGATATCCGGGTACGCTTTTTTCTGGAGCCGCGCGATGCGCGCCCCCTCATAGTCAGGCGGGTTCCGCGCCCCTTTTCTGAGCGGGAGCACGGCCTGAAAGACGGGCGGGTTTCGGGTGTCTGTCGTGATGTCGTGAATCTTGGGCACCCGTCTGGCGATCTGCATGTGCGCGTGAAGAAAGCCCGCTACGGTGAAGCCCAATGCGATGCCGAGCGCGGCGGCCAGCGTCTTGAGCCTGGAAGCGTCGCGCAGGGCGAACAGGCCTCCCGCCATGGAGACGACAACGGAGAGCAGCGCGATGACGGATGCTGCCTTGAAAACCTGGAACCCTTCGCTGAAATGCCACAACCCCCAGCGATGGCCCAGCCCCGAGGCCACGGCGGCCAGCGCGCAGGCGCCTGATATGAAAAGGCCCAGATACGAGATGGATGAGAGGGCGCGTGATTTATTGGCCACGAATTTTCTTTTTCAACCTCTGGATGGCGGCCTGCAACTCCTCGGGTCCTTCGGGATTTTGCTCCACGTGCCCGAAGGCGTAGTTAATGGAATTCGCGAAGTTTCTGTAGGCCGCGGCCGCGATGATGTCCACGATGTTCTCCTCGCTGAAGCCGACGCGCCTCAGACGCTCGATGTCCGTTTTTTGCATTTGGTGGGGCGTGTGTGTGAACTTCTCCGCATAGGCGAGCATGGCGCGGTCCGCCGGGTCGAGGATTCCCGCTCGCTTCGGGTCGTCCAATACTTTGGCCACTTCGGCGATGGAGGCGTCATCGCATTCGTCACGGAACAACTGCCCGTGGTTCATCGCTCAGCCGTATCACCCTCCGTGTGCCGCCACGTAGAAAGCGAGCAACTCCGCCCGCCTCGTGCCGAGACTCGAGCCGCCATGAACGGCGCGGCGGAGCGTTTCGCGCCCGGCCAGAATATCGGGCCTCCAGCCCATCTCGAGAAACATCTTGGGAAGGGGTTTTCCCGCCTTGCGCAGGTCATCGATGATTTCTTTTGTGGCCCCCTCCGCGTCATCCGGGGAAATGGGCTGAATCCAGTTCATGGCGTCCTCCTCTTATGATGGGGGTAGAGGTTCTCAAGCACAGGAGAGTTGCGCAAGTAGAGACGCTCCATATCTTTGGAAGTTCTCTCATATCGATGAACACATTCCCCGACATGAATTGCCGTTGCCTGTAATGATGCTAGTGTTTCATTATCAATGAAGCGGTTTCGCTCTCAACCGATCGGGGGACGCCATGAAATTCGACCTGTCGCTGATAGTCATCACCGACCGGGAGATATTGTCCAGGACTTCCGGGTGGAAGCTGAAAGACGCGGTTCGGGCAGCCGCGACGAACGGTGCCGGCATGATCCAGCTTCGTGAGAAAAACTTAAGCGGCGTGGAGATGATTCGCCTGGGGGATGAACTGCGAGAGGTTCTTGAAGGAACCGGCTGCGCCTTTACGGTGAACGATAGGGTGGACGTCGCCATGGCCTGTGGAGCGGACGGGGTGCATCTGGGACAGGAGGATTTTCCGATTTCGAGGGCCAGGGCGATGGCCGGAGATACCTTGTTTTATGGCGTTACGGCCGGAAAATCCGAATGGGCGTCGCGGGCCGCAGACGAGGGCGCGGATTATATCGGCGTAGGCCCTGTATATGCGACGGGTAGTAAGGCCGACGCGAGAGCGCCGATCGGGCCGGAAGGATTCCGGCGGATAATCGAATATGCCCCCGGCTTGCCCGCCGTCGCCATCGGGGGAATCGGCATCGAGAACGTGGAGCCCGTCATCGAAGCCGGCGCCTCCGGCGTCGCCGTGATCGGCGCGGTGATGGGAGCGTCCGACCCGGGAGCCGCGACCGGAGAGTTGCGCAATCGCATCGAGAGGGCGAGAGGATGAGCGGCGAATCGGCGGGGGGGATCGGCGAATTCGCCCTGATAGAACGCCTGAAACTCAAACTCGGCTCGGTCGGAAACGACGCGGACGTCATCGTCGGCAACGGGGATGATGCGGCCGTCATCAAGGCGGCGGATGGAAAATGCTGGGTCGTGACGTGCGATGCGCAGGTGAGCGGCGTGCATTTCCCGCCCACGGAAAATGTTTCCGGTTTCGCCGTGGGCTACAAGTCGCTGGCGGTGAACGTGAGCGATGTGGCGGCCATGGGGGGAAGGCCGCGCTTCGCGCTGATCTCGTTGGGCATACCCGAAGAGACGCCTGTTTCGTTTCTCGATGACGTGTATGGCGGGGTTCGTGCGCTCTCGGAGCAGTACGACATTTTGGTTCTGGGGGGAAACGTCACGCGGACGAGCGGGCCTTTGTTCGTCGACGTGTTCCTCGTCGGCGAGATGATGGAAGAGAAGGTGCTTCGCCGAAGCGGCGCCCGCGCGGGGGATCGGATTCTGGTGACGGGACATTTGGGCGATGCCGCCGCGGGACTGCATTTATTATCCGGATCTCAAACCGGAGTCCGGGAAGACTCGCATGCCTCGCTCACCCGCGCGCTGCTGGAACCGCAGCCCCGCGTTGCGGAGGCTGTAGTTATCGCGGAATCGGGGCTGGCGACTTCCATGATGGACATCAGCGATGGGCTGGCGGGCGATATCCGCCACCTGTGTGAGGCGAGTGGGGTAGGCGCGCTCCTCCGGGAATCCGAACTGACCGTTTCCGATGATCTGCTCGAAGCAGCCTCTGTCGCCGGAAAAAAGCCTCTCGAATGGGCGTTGCACGGTGGAGAGGATTATGAGCTTCTCGTCACGACGCCCGCTGAATCCGTTGGCGCGCTTCAAGAAGTCATCCGGCAGGCGGGAGGGGCGCCGATCACGCCCATCGGAGAAATCCTGCCGGCCTCTCAGGGAATTTCCCTCAAACGCGCAGACGGGATTTTCGCACTGGAAAATCTCGCCTGGGAGCATTTTTCCGCCGGAAAGTTTTCGTCATGACCGGGCGGCGCACACCATGAGCCAAGCGCTCCCATGATGAGAATTGATCCCCCGCGAGAGCGGGGCCTTGGAGTTTGCCCTTCGCGTCGGCCACGTCTGGGAGAACTTGCAAAGACGTTTTTTGCTATCATCCCGATGCCGGGGAAAGCGCGTTGAATTTCATGAAGATTCCTTGACAGACAGCCCCGCGCCTTTGCACATTCTATGCATTCGCAATAATCTTCATGGCTTTTACTCAGGATGGGGATGATGAACGCACAGGGACCATTGAAGGGAATTCGCGTGTTGGACCTGTCCCGAATTCTCGCCGGGCCCTTTTGCACCACGATGCTCTCCGATCTGGGTGCGGAAGTCATCAAGCTCGAATCCCCCGGAAACGGGGATGATACCCGCACCTGGGGTCCTCCGTTCCAGAAAGGAGAAAGCGCCTATTTTCTGGGTGTGAACCACGGGAAGAAGAGTATCGTGGTCGACCTCAAGAAGAGCGAAGGCCTCGAGATCGCCCGCGCCATTGCAAAAAAGGCGGACGTGTTTGTCGAGAATTTTCGCCCCGGCGTCACGGAGCGCCTGGGCGTCGGGTATGAAGCGCTGTCCGCGCTGAATCCTCGATTGGTGTACGTTTCCGTCTCCGGCTTCGGGCAGACGGGCCCTTATCGGGAACGCGCGGGTTTTGACATCGTCGGCCAGGCGATGAGCGGCATCATGAGCGCAACGGGCGAACCGGACGGCGGACCTTGCAAGGCCGGGGTTCCGCTCAGCGACCTCACGGCGGGCATGTGGGCGGCTTATAGCGTAAGCAGCGCATTGTTCGCCAGGGAGAAGACGGGCAGGGGGCAATACATCGATCTGTCTCTTCTCGACAGCAGCGTGTCTCTGCTCACCAACCTGAGCGGCTGCTATTTCATGGATGGCAGCATGAGCGCGCGGTGGGGTTCGGCCCATTTTCAAATCGTTCCCTACCAGGCGCTCAAGGCCAAGGACAAGGAAATCATCATTGGCGTGACGAGCGATCGGTTCTGGGGATATTTCTGTGACATCATCGAGGCCCCTGAGCTTGCAAATGATCCAAGGTTCGTCGACATCCCAAGCCGCGCGAAAAATCGCGATCAGCTCATCCCCATCCTGGAGCGGTATCTCTGCAGACGAAACGGGGATGAGTGGCTGAAATTACTGGAGGAAAAAGGAATTCCCTGCGGCCCGGTTTATGATGTCGGCGAAGCGCTCGAGGATGAGCAGGTTCGCCACAGAGAGATGGTGGTGGAAACGGAACATTCGCTGCTGGGTAAAATGAACACGACCGGTGTTCCCCCAAAATTTTCCGAGCATCCGGGGAAGGTGCAAGGGCCGGCCCCCTTGCACGGGGAACATACCCGGGAGATATTGTCGGATGTCCTCCTGTGGAGTGATGAAAGAATAGAAGAATTGGTGAGAGGTAAAGTGGTCGCAGGGCCTAAACCCAGATCGGAGATTGGAATTCCCTTGGAAGATTGAGGACTCTTGAAGAGCGCCTCATTTTGCCGATAGCCTTTCTATCAACCCCCCAAGCAGCGCGCCTCTCGGGGCGATCGATTCGAGCTCCAGGTATTCCTCGTCCGTATGCAGATTTCCTCCTACGGGCCCCAGGCCATCAAGAACGGCGACTCCGAGCGGGGAGAGATAATTCCCGTCGGAGCCCCCACCGGTGGGGCCGTGCTTGAGTTCGACGCCCGCATCCGGGGCGATTTCTGCCGCGACAGAGAGGAGTTGTTCCGTCCCATGGTTGAATTCCATGGCGGGTCTTCCGCTGATTTTTTCAAACCCTGAATGTGTCCCGTCGATGTGAGATTTGGAAATAATGCGATGCAGTTCATCCGTCATGGAATCGAGAGTCGCTTGCCGGTCCGCGCGCACTTCAATGTGGCAGGAAGCCTCGTCCGCCACGATGTGCGGCCTGCGCCCGCCCGAAAGACCGGTAATGTTGATGGTCCCGTCTCCTCGCTCCAGGTTTTGAATGGCCACCATTTGGTGTGCGAGTTCGTGCACGGCGCTTCTGCCTTTTTGAGGTTCTACCCCTGCATGGGCCGAGACGCCGCTGACGAGCAATTTCCCGTAGCAGCTTCCTTTTCTCGAAGATACGATGGAGCCGTTTGCACGGCCGGACTCCATGATCAATGCGGCGGCGGCGTCTTTTCCGGTACGCTCTATCACTTCCCTCGAAGAGGGATTTCCGCGTTCTTCATCGGTGTCGTACAAGATACTGATTTTCCCGAATTCCTCGAATCCTTCAGTTAACAGGGCCTCCATGGCGAATTGACAAACCACCAGACACCCCTTCATGTCGGCTACGCCGGGACCATAGGCAATCCCGTCTTTTATGGTGAACGGTCTTTGCGCGGCGGTTCCCTCGGGGAAAACGGTGTCGCAATGCCCGATCAGGAATATATGGGGACCGGTTTCTCTTTTGCCGTGAAACGTCGCCAGAAGATGGTCTCCCGTTTCATGCGTGCCCGGGATCATCTCTACGTCAGCTCCCATGGCGCGATATTTTTCAGCGAAATGGGAGGAGACGGCGTTCGTTCCGGTATTGGGAAACGTCGGGGAATCGATGCTCACCACGTGGGCGATTTGTTCGATGATTTCCTCTTGCCTGGCTTCAAGCGCTTTTCTGATGACGGCTGCGCCGATCATTCGTCTTGCCCCCTGCTATAAAAATTTCCCGCAACAGAATCTCCCGTGAGCAGGTAATCGTAAATACCGTCCGGTAAAGCCTCGAATATCGTTTGAGCTTCCTGAAGGACTTCTTGGGAAGTACAATGACTCAGGTAGAGTATCCGCTTTGCGCCTTTGGGAAACCGACCCGGGTAGCTCTCCGGATGACTCGCCAATCTCGCCAGATGATGTGCTCCGATGACTTCCCCGGCCTCTAAGCCTGCGATGGCGCGAACTTTCTCCATGCGATGGACGATTCGCTCATCCGCTCTTCGCCCGATCGCGGAAAGTCCCAACACGAGTACGCAATGAGTCGCTCCTTCGGGAATGACCGGCTCGCCCGATCCCGGGGCCTTGATGAGCCGTTTTCTCGCGCCATCCGTTTTCACGACCATCACGCCATGGAAGTTTGAGTTATGCACAGCCTCCACCTGGCTCGCCTCGAGGCCGCGAAACATGTTCTGGGGCAGTTTTTTCTCCACCCAGACGACGGCGCCGCGCCCCGACCAGTCCTGAGCGACGGATTGCAGTTCAGCGCGTCCCTCCTCGCTCAACAGCACCGGCGGCGCGTCTTCTACACCCAGGGCGTGGAGATTCGTCGTGCTGGTGATGATGACGGGAAACGGCTCATCCAGCATCTCCTGGATGAGCCGCTTCATGAGCGTGGCCTTGCCGCCGGCGCCCATGACGCAGACCATATCTCCGGGGGCGATGTCCATCAGCGGGCGCAGTTTTTGCGAAGAAAATGGTTCCATGGGCATCTTCAAGCCGCAGCGCGATAGATTCTCTCGATGTCCTCAAGCGAAAGTTCTTTGGGATTACAGCTTAAAAGACGTTCGAGCTTGAAAGCGGCTTCGGCCAACTCCGGGATGGCGTGTGCGGGCACGTCCACTTCGCCGAGCCGGGTGGGCACCCCGCAATCGCGACAAAGTTTCTCGACCGCGCCGACGGAAAGCTCGGCAGCTTCAGCCATGGACATTTCATCGATGGATTCGCCCAGTATCTGGGCGATGCGGGCGAACTTCTCCGGTACCGCCGCATGGTTTTCCTTCATGACGTGGGAGAACATCAGTGAGTTGCTGACCCCGTGGGGAATGTGGAACCGCGAGCCGAGCGGATACGCCAACGCATGGATGGCGCCCGCCCCGGCCCCTGCCAGTGCGACGCCGCCGTAGTATGAACCCAAGGCCATGTCGGTTCTGGCCTCGATATCGCTTCCGTCGTCGCATACGCGCTTCAAGGAGCGGGCGATGAGCTTCATGCCCTCCAGACTGTACATCTCGCTCAATGGCGTGGCGTTTCTGGCCACGTAGGTTTCCAGGCAATGCGTGAAGGCGTCCACACCGGCGGCGGAGGTGACTTTCGGCGGGGCGGAAAGCGTGAGCTTGGGATCCACGATGGCGGCGAACGGGATGACGTGCGTGCTGACGATGGCCAGTTTCACCTGCTCTTCCGGCACGGAGAAGATGGCGTTGGGCGTTGCTTCGGCGCCGGTTCCGCTCGTGGTGGGCGCCAAAATGGTGGAGAGGCCCGGTTTCGGCACGAGTTCTACCCCCAGATAATCCCTGGGCGCGCCTTCGTTTCCCAGCAGAACGCCGATAGACTTCGCCATGTCCATCGAACTGCCGCCCCCGACCCCGACGACGAGGTCGAAAGTGCCGTCTTTGAACGCCTCAAACGCTTGTTCCAGATCGCCGATGGCGGGCTCGGGCGGGCACTCATCGTATATCGTGACTTCGACGCCGGCCTCCTTGAGAGGGGCCAGCGCCATGTCCGCCACGCCTGCGCCCCTGACGCCCTTGTCCGTGAAGAAAAGCGCGTTGCGGGCGCCCAGAAACGCCGCTTCATCCTTGATTTTCGCTATGGTTCCGAGGCCGAACCAGGTTCTTTTCGGGTGGCGTATGCTGTACATGAGGCGAACTCCTTGCGCGTAAGCTCAATTATCGGAAAGTCATTTGTTCAGGATGCTTCCAACCCCGAGAGACGGCATTATCCCCATGCGCAGGGTCTGATGCAACGGATTCGGGGAAATTTCGTGGATCAAGGCTTCCAGCGCCGGTTCGTCAGTAAGCGCCATGCGTTTCGGTAGGCGATGAGCTCTCTGGCGGGCGGGCTGATTTTCCCGAGGACGTTTTGACGAAAGAAGAGTGTTCTTCCCGCATATATCGCCGGGCTTGTCTTGGGGGAATCGTTCCCGGCGGTGAAGTGCCCCACACGCGCTTCGAGCAGCGCCCGCCATTCACGCGAGAACGCCCCGCCCGGGTCGTAGAGGTGGTTTTTCCGTGGAACAGGCGAATCGGCGGGGGCAGGCGGATCTTGAGTCAGCGTGAAGGAAAGGCGGGGGTGCCTCAAGCTCAGCGCCCGCAGGAGGCCGTGTCCATAACCGGGTAAAGCGTTCAAGTTCAATATCCTGCCGGCTTGCGTCCAGATGATTCTCGCCTCGGGCGCCGCCCGCAACAGCCGCTCGATCAGTTCCAGGCCGCCGTCATCGGGCGGCATGTCGAGCAGGAGAAAGCTTCGTTTCGCGACTGCCAGACGAATCACCGCACCCAAAGCCTCTCCGGCCTGCGTCATCTGCGCCTTATCGGAGGGTCCCGGCCGCCAGGTGATCTTCCCGATCCCGAATGCGCCGCCTTCGAGCTGTCGTTGAATGCTGGCGAGATAGCCGCTCCCGGTACTCATCCAGTCTTTCGGGGTGGCCGATGTGGTGAGCGGAATCAATCGCCCGGGATAGCGCTCGACCGCCTTTTTGATGGCCTCCTCACTCGTCGCGGTGACCGCGCCCAGGGCGACGCCCGCGCGGTCCATGCCCTCGATGAGCCCCGACACGCTCTTCCAGCGGTCGAGCGAGATTTCGAGGTCAACCAGGGACCAGGAGTCGGACGCCAGATGATTCCTGAGCGTGCGCTCATACCGCTCGACGCGCGCATTGCGATTTTGTAGCGTATTCGATTTCAGTGAGTTAGAGGGTTTCGCGGCGACTGCGATTCCCGCCGCCAAGAACGCTCCGATGAGGATCGTGAGCGGGAAGGCGATGAGGCGTATCACCCGTTTTCCCGCCCGGAGGGATCCTCCCCGGCCCGTGAAAGCCACTGCCGGCCTACTCGTTCACGATGGCGACGGCGCGGATGTGCGTCCCGGTGGCGCCGCGCCAGTGAAGCGGCAGGACGCTCGCCGTGAACCCGTGCGCGGCGGGGATGGCGTCCAGGTTGCAGAGGTTCTCGATGTGCCAGTATTCGCGCGTCTGGAAGAGGCGGTGGCACGGCCAGGGGTCCTTTCGCTCCAGCATCTCCTTGATGGGCAAGTCGAACCCCGGCGCGTCGATGCCCATCACGGATACGCCCTGGTCGATGAGCCACTCCGCACTCTCGCCCACCATGCCGGGATGATCCGTCAGGTAGCGCGACTCGTCGTTGTAGGCGGCGGCCCCCGTCCAGAGGAAGACGATCTCACCGCCTTGTATCGAATAGTTCTCCTTCGCGAGCGCATCTTTCAAGTCGTTGATTTCGATGGCTTCGCCGGGTTTCTTGCCGCGCATGTCGAGTCTCAGGCCCGGTCCGTAGCACTTCTCCAGCGGGATGTCTTCGGACCACGAATCGTTCCTGCCGCCGTGGCTTCTCGCGTCGATGTGGGTGCCGCAATGCTCGCTGAAGATGCACACGCTGTGGGCGAAGAGTTCGGGAAAGCCCATCTTGTCGGTGCCGATGCGGCTGGCGGACTCGAACGTCGTCTCTATCATCTGGATGACGGGCTGCGGCGTGCCCGGGTAGCGCTCCATCCACATGTGGACGGGCATGGACAGGTCGATAATTTCAGGCATTTACTCGCATCTCCTCTCGTTTCCTCGCATTTCCCGGTTTCATGCGGGCGGCGGATGCGCCTAATATACATCATCGCGCGGCCGGAAAAACCCCCCGGCCCGCCCCCCGGTTTTCACCGATTTCATTTCCAGAAAATTTATCGAAAAACCCCGCGAATTTATCGAATTTTATCTGAATTTATCGAAATTTACGGAAATTCGAGTTCGTCGAACGCGCCCGGCGGCTTCACCATCATACGCGGGTTCGCCTTGAGTCCGATAACGGCAAATGCGGGGAAATGCGTGGTCGAATCAGAGGGAGGAGCGAGGGTCGATTTCGCCCGAAGAGGAAGGAATCGACCGGCTGAAAAGAGGGGCGAAACCGGTTTTTCGATGTCGAGCGTCATTTCGCAGTGTTTGAATGTTGGTGGCAATCGATAGATTGACCAGACGGACGGGAAACGCATGAGTTCTGGATTCCGGAAATCCCTCCCTGCCCGGTCGGCTCCGACACCGGAATGACGAACAAAACCGCACCATCTTGTAAGGATAGGCCGCGATCTGAGAGACGACCCTTGGAAATGTAGAGGGACAATCCTTTTGGATTGTCCTGCCCCCTGTGGTTGTCCCTCCTGGGACAGGCACGGAGACCTGTCCCTACAACCATCTACTTGCAAGCTCCCCTTAAGGGGTTTTTCAACAACCCCGACGAGTGCGTGTTTGATACGACCAATGCGGGAGTGCTTTCGGACCGATGAGGTGAATCGCGATGGGTTTACCCTACCTGAGGCGCGCCGACTTCAGCCGCTCATAAACCTGCGTGCCCCTGAGGGCGGGGTTTTCTTTCGCGTAATCAAGCGGTGTCTTGCCGGATTTGTTTCTTGCACCCGGATTCGCGCCCGCATCCAGCAGGGCCGCCACGACCGCCGGCGTCCTGCTCTCTCTCGCCGCCGTGTGCAGGGGCGTTTGCTTGAACTTGTCCCGCAGGTTCACCTTGGCGCCCGCCTTCACAAGCGCCGCCACGATCGAAGGCGATATGCCAAGCGCCGCGGCCGCGTGCAGGGGCGTTGTTCTCTTGTAGAGATTCCGCGCGTTGGGGTCCGCCCCCGCTTTCACCAGGGCCGCCACGACCGCCGGATTCCTGCCGTAAGCCGCAGCAAAGTGCAGGGGAGCGTCTCCGCTGAATACGCTCCGCGAGACCGGGTCGGCGCCCGCCTTTATGCAACGGGCGATATCAGATGCTCCAGCGTGCTCGAAGAACGCCTTTGTGTTCCAGTCGTCGCACGAAACACCCGCCGCCATCGCGGGCGCCGCGCCCGTCACCACCGCGAGCCACAGGCAGAATCCTGTAAGGATCGTTCGGAAAAGTCCGGTCCGCGTAATCATCTCCGCTTCCGCCTTTATCACCCCCGCTTCATGAAATAAGCCGCCATGTTTCACGGATGGTGTTCCCCATGTTGTGCCTTGCTCTTCTTTCCGAGTATGCCGGATTCCGGGCGGATGAGGAACGGGCTGTCAGTTACGACGGAAGAGGGTTAAACGCGAGTGAGGAGGGGTTGTTGAATGACCCCTCGTCGGGAGCATTGCTTTTACCCCCCTGTTAAGGGGGGGTAGGGGGGTTGGTTTTGTAGGGACAGGTCGCGACCTGTCCCTACGGCGGCGTCCCCTTCGACAGGTTCGGGGCGAGTTACCGACTCTCCCTCGATACGGCGCGCAAGCGCGCCTACTCGGGATGAGGGTGGGGTGAATTTCGACTGATGAAGGAACGATTGCTACGACTGATGAAACCCGACCGTCGCGTTGATGAAATCGCGCAGCACCGCCTTGCCGACTTCCACCTCGCCCGATAGGAGGCAATCGACACCCTCTTTCAGAAGCTCCTGCCGGAAGGCCCTGTCGCGCTGAACCCTCGCCTGAATCGTTTCCCTGAAATCCCGCGTGAGCGGCATGGTTGGTATTCCTTTATCGGCGACATATCAGCGCGATGATTGCAGCAACTGGAACGGATAGTAAAGTACGCGATCAGTAAGACGCTGTATACGCGCAATGCGTTCCGCTCTTTTTGAAGCTGCCTGACCCAGGGAGCAACCCATGGCGAAAGAACAGAATCCGCCCCCGAGCAGGTCCGGAAAAGGCCCGGCCGTCAAGCCTCCGCCTCCCCCGGCGCCACCGCCGAAGAAGAGGTGCGGCGACCATTACGCGAAGAGTGTCGACCGATGCGAGAAGGCGTTTTTGATTGTTCCTTTGATCGTCATTCCGGCATGCGCCGGAATGACGGACTGAGAGACTTTCGTGGGGGTGGAATAATGTGTCCGCCTTAGCCCTTACTTAAACCGCGCGTCGTTCACATCGACTTGCATAATCTATTTTCTTGCTTTGTAGCTTACCGTTTATCTTCTGATACAGTGCAAAACCATTCTATAGTTGTTGCCCCACTCACGTTCGCAGTAATTCCGTTTATTGCTGTTGCTATATGATTGTTCAATAATTCGTTTTGATGAACGCTGTTGTTTGATGCAATACTCGACCATCCTGAAATTATTGCCCCATTCATTCTTGCAATTTTGAGTAATGTGGTCATTCGGTCTGCGATCCAGATCTGATAAGGCTTCAGATTGATTTTTAATGCAATAAAGAACCATTCTGTAGTTTGTGCCCCATTCGTTCTCACAGTTGCTTCGTATTACTCCTGAGAAAGCCGAGATTTCCCGCTTGGCTTGGCGTTGTCTCTTGGTGCAATAGTTCACCATCCTAGAATTATTGCCCCACTCAGATCGACATCTCTGGTCGATCTCATCGGCAACCACGGTGAGCGGAACTACAAGAGACAGCAGAAACGTCGATGCCCATATTTTCTTCATAGTTTCTCCTAGGGAGCATCTATACGGAAATATGTGAGGCCCTCAACAGGAATATTGTTCGGCCGATAACGACCGAAACTCCAACATTCCTCATGTTCCATAAATACCTCCCAGACGATCAGCCCGAAGAATTTCCTTGAAGCATCCCAATCATGGCCACAGGCATCTTCGTATATCGGTTGAAACACAGTGCCTGACCAATCTTTTCCTGGAATCCAACTTGAGATATGAATTTCCGATCCGGATATGCGAGAGTGTAATTCATCGCAAATTGCCTGGTAATCATCGTCGCTTATTCTTGATCGCCAACGATCGAAGTCTTCTTGGTGAGGAATTTGATAAATGTATGAATTCGTGTCGATTGAATAAAGCATAGCTTCTCCTTCTTGAACTGCTCATACCCTTTGCCTCGTTTCATCTAATTATTTGGGCTACCCCGTGTTTGCACTCGTTGATGTCCACTTCCTAGAAAGTCCCTCACCCCCTCTTCCACTTCACGAAATCAAGCCACCACGTTTCCCGCACCGCGTTCTTGAGATTGGGCCGCATGGCAGCGCTTCTCGGCGTGCCGTAGGCGGCTTCCTCCCAGGCGTCCGAAAGCGGGATGGCGGGGTCTTCCATGTCGTAGATCGCGATGATGCGCCGCGCGCTCCTCCTCGTCTCCTGAATTTCCGCCTCCGCCGTCGCCCCGCCCGTGGCGGCGGTTTCGAGCTGGTACACGCGGCCCCGCGTCATGCCTTCCACCTCATACAGGCGCTCCAGGTGCTCCTCTCGGTACCAGGCGAGCATCTCCTCCTTCATCTCTTCCGTGTCTGGGTTGGGGCTCACCATGTAGAGCCAGGGCGCGTCATAACGGTGCGGCTCGCCGATGGTGGCTTGTAAGCTGTACACCGCGCGCTCCGCGTTCCGAATGAAGGCCATGCACTGGCGCGTCCACGGGCTTGGGTTGTCCCTCGATTCTTTGTAGTAATCGCTCGTAAACGCCGCGAGGGTGTCCCCCTCGAAGGTGCAGAGCACGTTGTGATGCGCGTCAGCGTCCACCGCGTTGTAGCGGTAGCCTATGCGAAAGCCGGGGCCGTCCATCCTGTCCGTGGAGTGCTCGCAGTTGTGCCACTTCCTGAACTCTTCGCGGTTTTCCTCATTGACGTTCAGCCAGATGGCGACGAGCGCCTGGGTCGGGTTCATCCGGTGCTCTCCTTTTATTCGATGCCCGCTAGGCGTTTCGCGTAGTCGATGGCGGGGGCGACCTCGTGCTCGCGCCAGATGGTCATCTTCTCCGCCTCGATGCTGCCTTCCGCGTGAATCGCGAGCACGGCCTGATAGCCCGCGAAATCGGACGCCGTGATCTCGGCGATCAGGTTCATGAGCCTTAAGCGATCCAGGGTCGAAGCGGCGGGCGATGCGCCCAGGTACTTGTCGATGAGTTCGCCGAGCCTGGGGTCGTCCAGGTCCTCCTCGCTCGGGCCGGTGACGAGCAGCCCCCCCGCGATGTCCTGCACCCAGGCGAGCGCCTGGTGGTAGCCGGTGGCGAAATGCAGCTTCGCGATGTTGATGATCTCCGCGTTCGGCACGGCGACGCCGTCCATGACCTTGCACTCCCTCGCGGCCTCGCGCGTCATGCCCCGGCATATCTGCGCGTAGGAGATGAGCTTGGCGAGCTTGTCGCGCACGTGGCCCGCGCGCAGGATGCCGTTGTACTCCGCCATCAGGTGCGACGCGCCCACGAACAGGTCCACGAGCGGCAGCTTGTAGCTCACGGCGGTGAAGCGGTGGAACTCCACGAAGGTCTTCGCCAAAGGCCCCGCCATGTCCACCTCGCCGTTCAGGAAAACGCGCTCCCAGGGTACCTTCACGTCGTCGAAGACGGTCAGGGTCTCCATCATCTTGTGTTTGGAAGAAATCGGGTTTTCGAACTGCGTTCCCTTCCGGCCGCCGTAGCCGCTCGCCAGCATGGTGAGGCCCGGCGCGTTGGCGGGCACGGCGCAGGCCACGGCAAAAGCCTCATCCCCCGCGCGCATGTTCCGCGTGGGCAGCACGATGATCTCGTGCGCGTTGGTGGAAACCGAGGTGTGCACCTTCGCCCCGCGCAGGGTGATGCCCTCCTCATCCTGTGCCGCCACGCGGACGTAGTAATCGGGATGCGCCTGATCGCCGGGGCCTTTGCCCCTGTCCCCTTTCACGTCGGTCTGGGCCACGGCGACGGCGAGGTCGTTGTCGCGGCAGTGATCGTGGAATTTCTGGACGCGCGGCAGGTAGCTCGTCCCCATGTTCTTGTCCATGTAGGAGGCGAGCAGGCGCAGGGCGAATAGCGCGTCGCTCCCGATCTCCTTGATCAGGACGACGAGCGTTCCCCCAAGCGCCGTGGCGCGCTCGATAAGAGCGCTGCGTTTCAGGAGGTCGTCCGCGGATTCGGGGATGTGGTAGTAGCGCGAGTAGGGGCCGTCCGGGCCTTCGACTAAAGCCAGTTCTTTATCGTTCTCGTCTTCGGCCATCTCGTAGTCGATGGCGGCGTGATCGACCGCGACGCCGATGACGGGGTGGGCGGCCACGTCCTCCACCCGCTCGCCCCGGTAGTAGACGACGCGGCCGTCATTCAGGCTTCGCTTGTATTCTTCGGGACTCATGAGCGGCATGGTGGTTTCCTCCCGGCTCAAAGCCAAAGCCGCGCCCTCGGGGCGGCGAAATGTGATTTTAGAGAGGGTATCTTCTTTCGGGCTTGCGCGAAACGCCGCCGGGCCGGAATCAGGCGAAAAAAGGGCCGCCCCTCTCGACCTCAAAACCAACCC
>CAYTSP010000265.1:0-6146 GCA_964440505.1 uncultured Nitrospinaceae bacterium | reverse complement strand
TCATGAGGTCGTCTTCTTCCAGGCCCCGGAGGATGCCCCGGGGCTGTATCCCGAATCGGGCAATTCCATGGCGGAAGCCAAGCCGGGATTTCAGCACCTGGCTTTCGAAGTGCCGAACCGGGGAGAGTGGCTCAAGGCGCTTCGGCACCTGAAAGAGTGCGGCGTCAGAATCGAATACGGCCCTTTGGTCCACGGCCCCGAGGGAGACGGGTTCGAGCAGGGGAGCGGGAACCGCGCCTTTTATTTCTGCGACCCGGACGGCAACTACATCGAGCTGTATTGCGATATCGACACGTTTTATGAGGAAGAGGAGAGTTCCTGATTCTTGTATTACGCTGGTAGTGTGAGAATCGTTTTGTTTCGTGGCGTCACCATTCAGTCAGCACTATTCACTAAGGAGGAAGCAAGATGAAGTACCTGAAAAACGCTGCGGTTGCAGCAGTCGCGTTCACGCTGGCGGTCGGCCTGTCGTTCTCAGGCGCCGAAGCCGCCCGCATCAAGACCTCGGTCGCAGGCGCTGCGCCCGGCGCCGCCGCCTACGTGATCTGGGGCGGTCTCGCGGCTCTGGTCTCCAAGGAATCGAAGACCGTCGAGATGAACAACCTCACCACGCGCGGCGCGGTGGAAGACATCCGGCTGGTCGAAAACGGCAAGGCCGAGTTCGCCCTGGGCGTTGCCACGCTCGTGCAGTTGGCGATCCAGGGCAAGAAGATGTTCAAAAAGCCCTACAAGAACCAGTGCGGTCTGGGACCCGGCACGGTTTCCCAGTTCCACATTGCCGTGCGGAAAGACTCGGGCATGAAGAAAGTCGCCGACCTCAACGGCAAGCGCGTCAGCTTCGCCCGCCGGGGCAGCAGCACGCACTTCATGACGCGCACCATCGTAGGGCTCGCCGGCATCAAGGTGCGCGAGGAGAATCTGAACTGGAACGTGGCGGCGGACGCCATCAAGGACGGCCGCCTGGACGCCTTCACCATTCCGAATCCCGTGCCCTCGCCGGCCGTTTTGAAGCTTGCAACCTCGCTGCCCATCACCCTCCTTCCGGTGGACGGGAAAGTGGGCGACGGCCTCCTCAAGTCGAACGCAGCCTACTTCAAGACCGATATTATCAAGGGCGCGTACAACGGTGTCGACAAGCCGGTGCCCACCATCGGCTACGCCGCTTGGACCATCGTGGGCTGCAACGTACCCGCCGACGTCGTGTACGAAGTCGCGCGCATCAACTTCTCGAAGAAGGGCCGCGAATTCCTGCTGAAAGTGCACAAGGGCTGGGCTTCCGGCTTCGCCATGGCCCCGGGCCTGGATCAGATGGCCGCCATCGGCATGAAAGTGCATCCGGGCGCGGCTCGGTACTGGAAAGAAGTCGGCAATAAATTGCCGATGAAATAGAAATCTCACGCATTCTTGCCGGCCGGGGGAGGCAATCTCCCGGCCGGTATCTCCAGCGAGGCATTTCTTCCCTCGTTGACACCGTCTTGCCGGGAAATTGGCTCTTCCCCTGGGGGATCATTTATTGGATTTTCGCAACGTCTTAGACAAAATCAGCAGCTTCCTCGGAGCGGGTCTCTCCACGACGAGGAAGCTCAGCGGAAATTCCCTCTGGGCGGTGCGCGTGGTGGGTTTCATATTCGCCGCATATTTTCTCTTCGGCGCCGTGAACGGGAGCTTCACGATTTTCGGCCCCAGAAGCCTGAAGCTCGTACTACTCGAATTTCCCTACATCCCGTACTACGGCGAGCAGTTCTCCCTTCCCATATTCATCTGCTTTACGTCCGTTCTCACATTTATGCTCTATCCCTGCAGGGAGAATTCGCCTAAAGACAGGCCCTCGGGGTTCGACTTGCTCTGGTGCGTGCTGAGTTTCGTCATCATGTGCGAGTTCATGTATTACTACGACGACCGGGGCGCCAGGGCGGGCATCGTGGAGTGGAACGATGTGGTGTTCGGTTTCTCGGCAGCATGTCTCGTCTGGGAGACGTGCCGCCGTGTGCTCGGCCTGGTGTTGCCCATCGTCGCCGTCGTTTTCCTGTTCTACGACTGGGCGGGGCCGATCTTCCCCGGTCTGCTCTCGCACAAGGGCGCGGAGTTCGGCTACGTGATGGGCTATCTCTACAGCCAGTCGGGCATTTACGGGGTCATCACCCGCGTCTACGCGCAGGTGGTGTTCATCTTCCTGATATTCGGCGCGCTGCTCCAGGCCACGAGGGTGGGGGACGTATTCGTCGATCTCGCCTTCGCGCTCGTGGGCCGCTTCAAGGGCGGGGCGGCGAAGGCGGCCGTGGTGTCGAGCGGCCTCGTCGGCTCCATCGTGGGCAGCGGAGCGGCGAACATCGTCATTACCGGAACCTTCACCATCCCCCTCATGAAGCGCGCGGGCTTCCGGGCCACATACGCCGCGGCGACCGAGGCTGTGGCCAGCATCGGCGGCCACCTGATGCCGCCCATCATGGCGTCGGCCGCCTTCATCCTCGCTGCGATGACCGAGACGCCCTACTACAAGGTCGCGCTCGTGAGCCTCGTGCCCGCGCTGCTCTATTATCTATCCGTCTTCATGTCGGTTCACTACTACGCGAGCAAGAACAACTTACAAGGCCTCACCAAGGATGAGTTGCCCGATTTCTGGGGCGTGATGAAAAAAGACGGGATACTGCTCATCCCCATCGTACTCCTCATCATGCTGCTTATCCTTCAGTTCTCGCCGTTCTTCGCGGGCTTCTGGGCCATCGTCGCCGCCATCGTGGTGAGCACGTTCAAGCAGAAGTGCTGGTACCTGCTGGGCGTGCAGGCGG
Organism: uncultured Nitrospinaceae bacterium; assembly: GCA_964440505.1. Taxonomy (GTDB): domain Bacteria; phylum UBA8248; class UBA8248; order UBA8248; family UBA8248; genus Bin107. The sequence goes on along the minus strand of CAYTSP010000265.1, from coordinate 3,357 downwards.
CCGTTTTCGTCGCCAGCATCCTCTACGGCGGCGACGCGGTGTATTTCTACGTGCTGCTCGGCTGTTTCCTCGCCTGGCGGCATCAGGAGGCGCGGCGAATCATGTCCGAAATCGGCGACGCGTTCGTCACGGGCTCCGTGAATTCTCTCGTCATCGGCGCGACGGCGGGCGTCATGGGCCTCGTGCTCACCGGCGTCACGCATCCCGATCTGGCGCAAAAGATGACGGCCATCATCCTCTCCTATTCGAACAACATGCTCTGGCTGGCCGTGGCCCTGGTGGCGCTCGCCAGCTATATCCTGGGCATGGGGATGACGATCACGGCGAGCTACATCCTCATCGCCATCCTGGCAGGACCCGCGCTCATGGACTTCGGCCTCTCGATGTTCACCGCGCACATGATCATCTTGTGGCTGAGTCAGGACGCGGCACTCACGCCGCCCTTCGCTCTCGGCGCGTTCGTGGCGGCGGGCGTCGCGCAGTGCGATCCCATGCGCACGGGTTTCATATCGCTCAAGCTGGCGAAACCGCTCTACGTCGTGCCGCTCCTGATGGCCTACACGCCGATCCTGATAAACGGGCCCTGGGATCAGGTTATCCTGGTGTGGGTGACGGCGGCCCTGGGCTTCATTTGCACCTCGGCGGCTCTGGAGGGCTATTTCCTTCGCATCCTGACGACGTTCGACCGCATCCTCATGGGCGCGGCCGGTGCGGCCCTGTTCTGGAACGGCATGTGGTACAAGACGACGGGGCTGGCGCTGATGATCGTCTCGATCGTAATGCAACTCATGAGACCGAAGGATTTCGCGGCCCCTGCGCCCCTGGAGGCGGAGTCTACCGAGGGTTAGAACCTGGGGTTGTAGGAAAAGTTCCCTGAAGAAGGGGTGGTTTCCAAAAGCGATGGTTTTGTAGGGGCCGCATATATGCGGCCCGTGTCGTGGACGCGCGAAATCCAGGGTCGCATATATGCGACCCCTACACGAAAATCCTTCGTTCGCAGAGGCGGCCTTTGATCGTCATTCCGGCGTATGCCGGAATCCAGAACCGACGAGGAAGGCAACAGCGCCGGACAACCATGAAAACGACAAAACAAAAACGATAAAGCCAAAACCAAATTCCCTGGATTCCGGCATACGCCGGAATGACGGCAAAACCTCCATCTGCGGACTTTTTCAGCACCCCCCCTTATCTCGCCCGAGAAAATCTTTACCGACTAGGCCAGGAAGAACCCTCCGTTCACGTCGATGGTGACGCCGGTGACGTGGCGCGCGTCCTCGGAGGCGAGGAAGGCGACGACGCCCGCAATGTCCTCGGGACTGCCGATGCGCCCCAGTGGCGTGGCGGTTTCGGTTCTTTGCCTTTGCGCGTCGCTCATTTGTTCGAGGATGCGCTCGGTGCCGATGACGCCCGGCGCGACCGCGTTCACGTTGATGTTGTGGGGGCCGAACTCGCGCGCCAGATGCCGCGTCAGGCCGATGACGGCGGCCTTGGCGCTCGAATAGTGCGGCCCCTGGAGCACGCTGGCCGAACGGCCCGCGACGGAGGAGAAATTGACGATCTTGCCGCTCCTGCGTTCCTGCATGTGGGGCAGCACCGACCAGCAGGCGCGATACGTCGTTTTCACGTTCATGTCGAACATCTTGTCGAAGGCCTCCTCGTCGATTTCGAGCGCCGAGCGGGGAAGGCCCGCGCCGACGCAGTTGACGAGGCCGTCGATGGATCCGTGCGCCGAAATCGTCTCCTGGAAGACATCCTTCACGCTTTCTGGGTTCAATGCGTCATAGGCCACTGCGCTTGCGTCGCCGACGCCTCCTTCCTTGATAAGATTGACGGTTTCTTCGCGCGATTCGGCGATGTCCATACAGACGACGTGCGCGCCCTCGCGTGCGAGCCGGAGCGCGCTCGCCCGTCCGATGCCCCCGCCCGCGCCCGTGATGATGATGGTCTTGTTCTCGAAACGCATGCCTTTCCTCCCTTAATTGATGCCGCATCCTAGCCCAGGCCGGAAAAATTGTCTCGCAAGTCCCGGCGCGCTTCTCAGGTTGTGAGTAAGGTGGTATTTTGCTGTTTCCGCTCAATTGACGAATTCACCCGATAAGGGGGGAGACGATGTCGATTCGACGAATGAAGGAAGAAGATGAAGGATGATGTGAAATGAAGTTCTCGATTTTTTACGTGATTTGCCCCGAGGGGGATGAAACCGAAGCCGACGCCTACCAGAAGGTGATGGAACAGTGCCAGGCGGCGGATGAGCTGGGCTTCCATTGCGCCTGGTTCGCGGAGCACCATTTCTCAAAGGTGGGCATGTGCCCCGATCCCTTGCTCTGGTGCGCGGCGCTGGCGCAGAAGACGAAGAATTTACGCCTCGGGACGGCGATTTCCATCTTGCCCTTCCACAATCCGGTGCGCCTGGCCGAGCAGGCGGCGGTGGTCGATCTGCTGAGCGATGGACGGCTCGAACTCGGCGTGGGGCGGGGCTCCCAGCCCAAGGAGTTCAAGACGTTCGGCGCAAAGCCTTCCGAGAGCAGGAAGCGGCTCGTCGAGGGCATGGAAATCGTCTCGAGGCTCCTGGAAGGTGAACAGGTGACCTTCGAGGGCGAGTTCTATCGGTGCAAGGACGTTGAAATCTTCCCCAAGCCCCTCCAGAAGCCGAGGCCGCCCATCTGGCTGGCCGGCACGAGTCCCGAGACCTATACCTACGCGGGCGAGAACGGCTTCAAGATCATGGCCTCGGCCGGCTTCAAGGGCCCCCGGGTCTACCGCGACAAGATGAAGCTATACGAGGAGGCCGTGGCGGCGGCGGGGGGCGACCTGTCCGATATCGACTACACCATGACGCACCGCTTCTACGTCTGCGAGGAGGGCGAGCAGGCCGATTATCTGAAAAATTTTGAAAGAGGGCTTTCTTCTTATCTCGAATACCGCGCCAGGGTGAACGAGGTGGAGTTCACCGACGAGGAGGGCAGGCACCTCCAGCGCAACTGGAGCTACAAGCTCGACGTGCGCGAGTTTCTGAACGGCGGCGGCGTCATCGGCTCCGTGGAGGAGAACATTCAGGAGCTTTACCGTTTGAGGGATGATTTCGGGCTGAACCACGTGATTCTCGGCGTTTACGGCGACGGGATGAAGCACGAGGATTCTCTCAAACTTCTGGAAAGATTCGCCACTGAGGTCGCGCCCGCGATGGCCTGACGCGCCGCTCAAGTGGTGCGCCACCCTCTCGCGAGCGCAGGCCGGGGAGGGATTCGACATGTCATACGTGTTCGATTGGGACGACGGCGAAAAGATCGAGATGGTGGACATAGAACTGCCCAGGGGCTGGCGCATCCTCATCGACCCCCGGAACACGAACTCCCG
>CAYTSP010000264.1:0-3039 GCA_964440505.1 uncultured Nitrospinaceae bacterium | reverse complement strand
GGGGTAGGGGGGGTTGCCTTAGCCGAACAGGCTCATTCCCTGTCCGGAGTCGCGACCTGTCCTTTGAATTCTTTGTCGACCGAAACGAAAAACGGGAGGACACACAGGTCCTCCCCTACGCAAAACACGATGGTATTGCAGGGGCCGCATATATGCGGCCCTTGTCGGGCGGAGAAAAAGGCCGGGTCGGATTACCCGGTTCGCTCGATGAGCGCGCGCAGGGCCATGCGGCCCTCCGCCTGCTCGTCGATGAGTTCACGCAGGGCCATGCGGCTTTCGGACTGACCGTCGATAAGAGCGCGCAGAGCCGCCATGGACTCCTCGTGCCTGGCCATCGTCTCATCGTGCCTGCGGATGCCATCTTCCTCCCTGCGGCGGGATTCGGCCATCGCCTCGTCGTGCTTGGCCATCGTCTCATCGTGCTTGCGCTGGGAATCGGCGGCGCGCCTGTCGGCGCCCCTGGCCATCTCGCGGATGCCGTAGTAGATGAGCGCGAGGCCGCCGTAGGAGGCGACGAGGTTAAGGGACCCGATGATGAGGCTGAGGTGTTCGTACGTCGTCATGCTGTTTCCCCGGAGTGGGTCACGCGTAACTCTCGTGGATTGCAACTATAGAAAGAGGGGATGCGCTTCGTCAAACACTCGTTCCTCGTTCGCGTTTGACCCCTGACAAGGGGGGTTGGGGGGTTGCTGTAGCCGAACAGGCTAATTGCCTGTCCGGGGTCGCGACCTGTCCGATTTGGTTTGGATCGTCATTCCGGTGTCGGAGCCGACCGAGGAGGAAGGGTTCGACGGAATCCAGGGGTTTTGCCTTTGTATTTTATTTCCTCATTGGTTCCCGCGAATAACATGGGGACGAAAAGCCGGAGCATTGACATTCGGCTCGGCTCTGGATTCCGGCATTCGCCGGAATGACGGCGGTGGTGAAACCCGATTGGTGTGAACGATGATATTGCAGGGGCGGTTCGCGAACCCGGACAGGCCCCTGCGCCTGTCCGGCTACGAAACCATGACCACCCTACCCCTTGATGCTGCGCCGCGCCTGGACGAACACCACCGTGAGCACGATGATCGCCTGGAAGACGAACACGGCCGCGCCGGGCAGGCCGATGCTCCTCTGGAGCGAATCAGAACCCGACACCAGCACCGCGAACACCGCGGCGGCGATGGTGACGCCCAGGGGGTTGTTGCGCCCGATGACCGCGATGAGGATGGCCATCGCCCCGTAGTTGGGCGCGCCCTCAGCCCCGCTGATGCCGAGCAGCAGGCTCTGGTGGAACCCCGAGACCTCGATGGCGCCCGCCAGGCCCGAGAGCGCGCCGCAGGTCGGCATGATGATGAGCGTGACGCGCGCGACGTTGATGCCGCCGAAGCGCGCGGCGCGGGGGTTGTCGCCCACCGCGCGTATCTCATACCCGGCGATGGTGCGCGTCATGAAGAAGTACATGCCCACGGCGGCGGCCAGCGCGATGATGAAGCCCGCGTGCGCGCCGGCCCTGGGCATCACCTGGGGCAGGACCGAGGCGTCGGGGATCGGGAGCGAGATGGCCTCTCCCGCCAGCGGGTCGTTCCAGGGGCCGTTCGCGAGGTAGTCCACCAGATAAAGTGCGACGAAGTTCAGCATCACCGTCACGAATATCTCGCTCACCTGGAAGCGCACGCGCAGGATCCCCGGAATGAAGCCCCAGAACCACCCGCCGAGTATGCCGCCCAGCATTCCCAGCGGGACGAAGACCGGCCAGGGGAGGTTCATGCCCTCGAGCGCGAAGGCCGTGCCCGTCATGCCGATCGCGCCCGCGTATATCTGCCCGTCCACGCCGATGTTGAAGTGGCCGCCGCGCATCCCGAAGGCCACCGCGAGCGAGGCGAGCAGAAGCGGGCTGAACTTGTTCAAGGTCTGCGCGAACCCGCCCCACGTGCCCAGCGAGGAGCGAAGCACGGTGCCGAGCGCCACGAGCACGTCGCCGCCGAAGGCGACGATGAAGACGGCCCCGCACGCGAGCGCAAGCGCCCCCGCCGCCGCGTAGGTGACCGCGAAGTCGACCGCCATCTTTTTCCTGTCGCTCAGGCTTGCCGGAGCCGCCATCAGGAGCCCGCCTCCTGTTTCTGGCCCGCCATCAGGGCGCCTATCTGGTAGATGTCGTACCCGGGGCCGTCGAAGGCGCCGAGAATCTCGCCTGAGTAGATCACGACGATGCGGTCGCTCATCAGGCAGAGCTCGTCCAGGTCTTCGGATATCAGCAGCACGCCGGCCCCGCCCGCGCGAAGCTCGCGCAGGCGGCCGTGCACGAAAGAGGCGGCCATGACGTCGAGGCCGCGCGTGGGGTTGTTGGCGATCATCACCTTCCCGCCCGTCTTGTGGGCGAGCATGACCGAGCGCGCCACGATGGTCTTCTGGATGTTTCCGCCCGAGAGGTGCGCTGCGGGCACGTGCTCGTTCCGCGCCAGGATGTTGAATTCCGCAATCGCGTTCCTGCCCATCTCATGCACCGCTTCGCGCTCGAAAATTCCCCGCCGCCTGAAGATGTGCGGGTGAAGGCCGAGCACGAAATTCTCCGCCAGGCTCAGGCCCGGCAGAATCCCCTCCTCTATCCTGTCCTGCGGCAGGAGGCTCATCCCCCGCGCGATGCGCCCGGCCACCGAGAGGGAGGAGACCTCCTCGCCGTCGATGTGCACCTCGCCCTCTTCCGTTTCGATGAGCCCGGCCAGGGCTTCGGCCAGTTCCTTCTGGCCGTTTCCCGAGATGCCCGCCATGCCGACGATGAGCCCCCGGGGGACGTCGAAGGCGACGTCCTTGAGAGGCACTCCCCACTTCGCCGATGTGCGCACCCCCCGCACCGAAAGCGCGGGGTGTCCTTCTCTCGCCGCCGAGGGTCCGGTCGGCCGCTCGCCCTCGGGCGGCATGCCGCGCTCGCCCATCATCATCTGGACGAGTATTTCGCGGGTGGCCTCCCCGCGGGGGGCTGAAGATCGACACCATCCCCCGCGAAACACGGTGATGCGGTCGCAGTTGTCCAGGACCTCCTGGATCTTGTGCGTG
>CAYTSP010000263.1:0-5830 GCA_964440505.1 uncultured Nitrospinaceae bacterium | reverse complement strand
CCGCGCGCTGTGCGAGGCGGCGGAGAACGCCGTCTTGCGGACGGTGTGGGAGGCCATCGCGGGGCTGATCGAGAAGAGCCAGCGCAAGATCATCGGCACGCCCGGCCAGCCGGACGAGGCGCTGCGCCAGCACGAGAAGCTGCTTGCGGCCGTGGAGGCGGGCGAGCCGGAAAGCGCCGCACTCGCCATGCGCGAGCACATGGCGGCGGAGGGCGCTCGGCTCAAGGAGGCGCTGGCCGTATCGCGAAACGGAGGAGCAATGCGCGTCTGAGAAAGAGCGGGCGCGCTTTTTTGTCGTTGTGATGGCGGGACGTTTTTTTGACCTCTTTTTTTGAACGCTTCACCCCTTTTTCCGCATAGGAGGAATTTTCATGGTGGAAATGAGCAAACAGGGCATGCCGATGGACTTTTTGCAGAAAGAGCACTACCAGTCCCCCCGGCGCGTCTACAGCCAGACGGGCAGCGATTGGCAGCGCCGCGTCGATTTCGATCAGATGCGCAAGGACAGGCTCGCCCGCGCCAAGGCGATGATGGAAAAGCACGACATGGACGCCATCATCATGTACAAGGGCGAGAACGTCCGCTACACCGCGTCGGTCTTCCAGGGCAACTGGAAGAACAACATCTTCATCCGCTACGCGGTGCTCTGCCGCGGCGCGGACACGCCGGTGCTCTTCGAGACTGCCGGATCGGACTATGAGTGCGCCAAGATCGACGCGCCCTGGCTCGAGGGCAACATCCGCCCCGCCATCACCTGGAAGTGGTCCGAGACCGCCGAGCAGATGATGGTGAACCGCATGGCGGATTCGGTCATCGACGTTCTCAAGGAGAACAACATTCCGCTCAACGGCCGGATCGGCATCGACATCATGGACATGCAGGCCTACAGCGCCTTCACCGAGAAGGGCGTGAACCTCGTGAACGCGTGGCCGGCGATGAGTGAGGCGCGCGTCATCAAGACGCCCGAGGAGATCGAGTGCCTCAAGATCAGCTCCACCATCGGCGACACCTGCATGTGGAAGATCAGGAACGAGTGGCTCAAGCCCGGCATCCGCGAGTGCGACCTCACCGCGTGGGTCAACAACCTGCTCTATGAAGAAGGCTTCGACTTCGTCTACGACATCATCGTCGCCTCGGGCGGGAACACGAGCCCCTACCGCCGCTGGCACACCGACAAGATGATCCGGGACGGCGACCTCGTCGTCGTCGACATCAACGCCATCGGCCCGGGCGGCTACTTCGTCGACTACGTGCGCTGCTTCAAGTGCGGCGGCGGCTGGACGAAGAAGGAGAAAGAGCTCTACCGGGAGGTCTACGACACGATGTATGCGGGCATGACCCAGCTCGTGCCGGGCAAGACGTCCAAGGACGTGGCCGAGCAGTTCCCCGTCTACGCCGATGACAAGTACGGCACGGTGACGCTCCAGCAGTTCGCGCACTCCATCGGCCTCGACCTTTACGAGGGCATGTGGATCAGCCGCGCCTACAGCTTGGACTACCCGGTCGAGATCAAGGAGAACATGTACTTCGCCATCGAGACGTTCGCCGGACACCCGGGGCTTCCCCAGACGGTGCGCCTGGAAGAGAACGTCCTCGTCGGCCCCGACGGCCCCATCGTCTTCACGGGTTCCTCGCACTACGACGAGTGCATCGAGGATTCCCCGTACTTCGACTTCTCGGCGAAGTCGCGCGGCGAGCCCCGCTTCGAGCTGCCCGAATAGCGGTTGTCGCCTCCCGTCCGTGTCCCCGCCGCCTGGGGCGCGGGCGGGAGCGTTTTTCATATTCGTAATGCAGGGGAAATCGCCTCCCGAAAAGGCGAATAGGAGAATCATGAGATGAGCGAACCCTGGAACACCGATATGTGGTTCACCAGCCCGTGGAACTTCGAGGGCGAGGTGACCTCCAATATCAATTTCGACCCCAACCCCAAGATCCACGACGTGACGCTCCGGGACGGGGAGCAGCAGGCGGGCGTCATGTTCAACAAGGACGAGAAAATCCGGATCGCCGAAGCCCTGGCCGAGACGGGCGTGCACCGCATCGAGGCCGGCATGCCGGTGGTCTCGCCGTCTGACGAGGCGGCGATCCGCGAGATCGTCAAACGCCTCGAAGGCACGGACACCGAAGTCTTCAGCTTCGCGCGCTGCATGGCGGACGACGTGAAGCGCTCCGCCGACACGGGCGTCAAGGGCGTCGTGATGGAGGTGCCCAGTTCCACGCACATGATCGAGCGCGCCTACAAGTGGGAGCTCGACAAGGCCATCGACACCTCCGTCAAGGCCACCCAGGTAGCGAAGGAATGCGGCCTCTACACCGTGTTCTTCCCCATCGACTTCTCCCGCGCCCCGCTGGACTGGGTGCTGGGCCTGCTCAAGAAGGTGGCGACCGAGGGCCACATGGACGCGCTGGCCATCGTGGACACGTTCGGCGTGCTCAGCCCGCACACCGTGCCCTACGTCATCAAGAAGATGCGCGAGGTCTTCCCGGACGAGCCTTTCGAGCCCCATTTCCATGACGATTACGGGATGGGCGTCGCCAACACGCTGATGGCGATGGCCGAGGGCTGCCAGGTGGCGCAGACTTCCGTGAGCGGTATCGGCGAGCGCGCGGGCAACGCGGCGTATGAGGAACTGGCGCTTGCGATGCTCACCATGTACGACGTGGATATGGGCTTGAAGACCGAAAAATTCACCGAGGTCTCGCGGCTCGTGCAGGAGTGCGGGCGCATCAGCCTGGCGCCCAACCGCTGCGTGGTGGGCGACAACCTCTACGACATCGAGAGCGGCATCATCGTGAGCTGGCTCAAGAACTGCGAGAAGGATTTCCCGACCGAACTCGTGCCCTTCCGCGCCGGCCTCGTCGGCCAGAGCGAGCCCGAACCCGTCATCGGCAAGGGGAGCGGCATCGACTCCATCAACCTCTTCCTGGAGCAGCTGGGCATCACGGCGTCGGAAGAAGAGAAGATGGCGCTCCTGATGGACGTGAAGGAGAAATCCCTGAGCCTCCATCGCCTGCTCACGATGGACGAGTTCAAGGAACTGGCCGGAGCGAAGTAGGTATTACCCTCCGAGCGGCGTAATGGGTGGATGCTGCCGCGATTGTGTGTCATTTGTAGGGGCCGTTCGCGAGCAGCCCACTACGGTTCGTGAGTCGTTCGATTCTGTAGGGACAGGTCGCGACCTGTCCCTACCAAGGCATCGCGGTTGAGTTCACATTCCCCGGCGTGCGGGTTGAAATCCATATGGAAAGGGCGGCTCACGTGGGCCGCCCTTTTTTATTGCGCGCACACTTTTGAAGTTCACTCCCCCTCAAGGGGGGAGTAATTCTTTCTCTCTCGTTGTTCGGCATTGCTGCTAGAGGGGGAGTGTTTGGTTGGCGTTCAACAATGGGGGTTCGCAAGGACAAGTCGCGCCCTTTCCCTACGAGGCGGTGCGGTTTTGTTCGTCATTCCGGCGAAAGCCGGAATCCATTTTACGCCTTTTGCCTTTCGTCAGGGATCTCGCGCATCGGTGGGGAATGAAACGCCGTCTTTCATTCACCCGCATCCGCAAATGGATTCCGGCTTTCGCCGGAATGACGGCGTTGGTCAGCCCCTGCGGTTCGAATGTCGTTCAATTCCGCAGGAACAGGTCGCGACCTGTCCCTGCCAAGGCATCGCGGTTGAGTTCACATTCCCCGGCGCGCGCATCCGGGCGATGGACTTAAACCTTCCGCTTCTTTATCATTTCCCCATCGAACAGATTGCGACTCCCCGCACCGGAGGACATCCCATGACGGATTGGATAAAAAAGCTCGGCTTCATCGTTCCATCCTGGAACACGGTGATGGAGTACGAATGCCAGCGCATGGCGCCCGCGGGCGTATCGGTCCACTTCACGCGCATCGCCCACACCGACGATGAGGAGGAAACCCTCCTGCACATGATCGAGGTGGTACCCGAACTCGCCGACCTGCTCGGCCACGCGAGTCTCGACGCCATCTGCTTCGGCTGCACCGGCGGCAGCTTCGTGCGCCCCGGCATGGATGAGGACATCATCGCGGTCATCGAGGAGCGAACCGGCATCCCCGCCACGACGACCTCCACCGCCCTCACCGAGGCCATGCGCGAGATGGGCGTCGCCAGGGTGGCGCTCGCCTCGCCGTATCCAAAATGGCTGAACGAGCGGCTCACCGTCTTCCTGAAGGACAAGGGGATCGAGGTGGTGGCCGAACGGGGCCAGAACGTCGAATGCCCCGCCTTCCTGCCGCCCGAGAACTCAGAAGCCTTGGCGCGCGAGGTGGATTGCGCGGAAGCCGACGGCATCTTCATCAGCTGCACGAACTTCCGCTCGCTCGAATCGGTAGACGTACTCGAAGCAGCGCTCGGAAAGCCCGTGCTCACGAGCAACACCACCGCCATGTGGCACACGCTCCAGAAGGCGGGATTCGATGGAGAGGCCACTGCCGGCGGCGCGCTGATGCGCGAGCATCTGGTCACGGCCCGGCGCGCTTGAGTTTTTTGTGAGCGAGGGCGGCCGCCGCGGCCAGCAGTGGGTGACGGAGGAGTTCTACAAGGTCCACGACGTCTACGCCTTCCGCTCGGTGATGTACGTGGAGTGGGGCTTCCGTCCCGCCGACGTGCGGCGGACCACCGAGCGCATCAAGATGCCCGGCCAAGTGCCCAAGGAGTGGGCGCGCACCGCCGCCCAGGAGGAAGTGCTTGCGCGCGAGGCCGAGGCCGCCGGCCACACGGAATCGGCGGCGGAGTTCTACCACCGCGCGGCGCTGTATTACGGCCCCGCCTGCGGCGTCATCCACAAGAACACTGCGCAAAAGCTCGAACTCTACGGGAAGATGATCGCCTGCTACGAGAAGTTCATCGAGCTTTTCGACGAAGCGCCCGTGGAGCGCGTGGAGATTCCCTTCGAGAACGGAAAGACGATTCCGGGCATCCTGCAAACCGTGCCGGGGGTGGAGAACGCGCCCTGCGTCATCATCGTGCCGGGGATGGACACCATCAAGGAGTTCCTGCCGAACCCCTATCACAACCATTTCAGGCGGCGCGGCCTCGCCACGCTCAGCATCGACGGCCCGGGACAGGGGGAGAGCAACACGCGCGAGACCTGGGTGACGCTCGACAACTTCGAGCGCGCGGGCGCTGCCGCCATCGACTATCTCGAATCATGCCCCGAGGTGGACGCTGGTAAAATCGGCCTCTACGGCTGGAGCATGGGCAGCTACTGGGGGCCGCGCGTGGCAGCGCACGATTCGCGTCTCAAGGCCTGCGTGGGCGCGATGGGCGTCTACCTCCAGAAAGACTCCATCTTCAAGAGCGGGAAACCCGCCTACCGGGCGAACTACAAGTACATGTCCAACATTCATGACGAGGATGAGTTCGACGCCATGGCGGAGCAGATGACGCTTGAGCATATTGCCGGTGACATCAAGTGTCCGACGCTTCTGGCGATGGGCGAGTTCGACGAGCTTTGCCCGCTCGAAGACGCCGAGCGGCTCTTCGACCTCCTGGGCGGCCCGAAGGAGCTTTGGGTGTATGAGAACGAAGCCCACACGATGGGCGGACGCCTGCCTGATTTCTACCTCATGGTGGCCGACTGGCTGCGCGACGCCATAGAGGGCCGCATCGCCCCCGACCACGCCGTGCGCCACTTCTTCGAGGCGCGGTGAGGGGAGGCCCGTCGGCAAGCTGAGAGCGCAAGCCGTCATTCCGGCGCACGCTGGAATCCAGGCGGACGACAACGGGTGGCCCGTATTTTCGGGAGAGGTGCTTTTGACCTGTAGGGACAGGTCGCGACCTGGCCTTATGTGGCTTGAAAACCAACCCCCCCTACCC
>CAYTSP010000262.1:0-8924 GCA_964440505.1 uncultured Nitrospinaceae bacterium | reverse complement strand
TTCACCTCCAGAGCGTCGACGGTGCGCTTCGTGAGTTTCAGATCGCTTCGCTTCGGCATCCTGCCTCCCTAAATCTGTAATCAAATCGCATACGCGCGGCATCAAACTGGAGGGTATCCAAGCATACGTGTGTCGAAAACGCAAGGGGAGTCAGGATACGGAATAACGGAAATATGGTATTATAAACAACTATTTATGTTAGACAAAGGTAGTCAATCGCACCATAGCGCAGTCACCGGGTTCATGACAATGATTAATCGAAATTTTCGGGAATTCGAGGTTTTCGCGCGCACGGCCATCGCTCGGGCGGCGTCCGGTGTGCCGGGCGGGCGATGGTCGCGCCGGACGCGAATCCCGGGACGGCAACCACACCGCCCGAAAGCCCTCTCAAACCGGGCGCTCGCGATTCGCGTCTCCCGCGCGCCGGAAAACCGGCCACACCCGCGGCGCGCTCCCTCCCGCACGAGGAGAGGGAGCCGAACTATACGCGCGCGTCCGAAAAACCCCTGCCCCGCAAATGCGGGGAAATGCGCGGCAGGGCCCGGCCGCCGTGATTCTCAAGGGGCGGACCCCTGTGCACGCCCGCTTGCCAGTTGTGAGTTTCTCGAATTTGCATTCGACCTCTCCTCCCCGCATTGGTTTTGTTTCCTCTTCGCGCTGACTCGTATATTTTCATTTGCGCGCAAATCAGGAATATTTTTATGGATTCAATCCGGGAATTATGAGGTTTGGGCGCCGAAAGGGTCACGCAATGGCTGCTCCGCCGGTGCATGAGGCGCCGATGGGGATGATCCCAGGGCGCCGAACCAGCCACCGTCAATCCATCGGCAGGTGATTCGCAAAGGTCTGCGCCGCTTGTTTCAGCGTGCGTTCGCCGTCAATCGTGTCCGGGGTCTCGGAGGCGTATGGCGTCCCGGCGGGGAGCCGACAGACGTCATGGGCGCCCTGATGAAACTTCGGCGTGACGCCGAGGGAGGAGAAGGCCGCGGCGATCTCCTCCATCTCACCCGTTGTTTCCCGGGAGCGCCAGGCGCAGGCTTGCTCGTAATCTTCAGTTTCGCGTTTTGGGGTCGAGCGCGTCGCGCAGCCCGTCGCCGAAAAGGTTGAAGCCGAGCACCGTCACCATGATCGCCACTCCGGGCGCTACGACGTTGAACGGCCGCACGGCGAGCGAAGTCAGGTTCTGCTTGAGGTCGAAGCCCCACGAAGGCGTCGGCGGCTGGGAGCCCAGACCCAGAAACGAGAGGTTCGCCTCCAGCAGGATGGCGAACGCGATGGAGATGGTGGCCGACACGATCAGCGGGGCGAGGCAGTTCGGCAGAACGTGCAGGAAGAGGAGCCGGAAGTCTGAAGCCGAGACGCTCCGGGCGCCCTCGACGAACTCCTGCTCCTTCACGGCCAGAACGCTCCCCCGCACCACGCGCGCGAAGATGGGAATGCGCACGACGGCGAGCGCCAATACCACGTTGGCCGTGCTCGGCCCGAGAATGACCATGATGACGATGGCGAGCAAGAACGTGGGAAAGGCGAGGATGAGATCCATGAAACGCATCGAAATCAGATCGAACCAGCTCCCGTAATAGCCCGCGCATACCCCGAGCGGTATTCCCAGCACGACCGCCAGCACGATGGAGCCGAGACCCACGAAAAGCGTGATGCGGGTGCCGTAGATGACGCGCGAGAATATGTCGCGGCCCAGCGGGTCCGTTCCGAACGGAAATTTCAGGGAGGGTGGCATCAGGCCCGGCCCGGCGGGGTCCTGATACGAATTGGGGGCGATGACGTCGGCCGACATGGCCACCAGGACGAGGACGACCACGATAATGAGCCCGGCGACGGCCGTCTTGCTCCGGCGCAGGCTGCGCCAGAACAGCGAGAGCATGTTTTGATGCTCGATTTCCTCGCCGTTGCGGTAGGGCGACTCGAGAACCGATGCGGGCTTCCCGTCGACCTGCCCGGTGGATGCGACTGCGGGCTCGCGTCGTCCAGGCTCAGTTTTCATAGCGTATTCTCGGATTGAGATAGGCGTAGAGAACATCCACCGTCAGGTTCGCCAGCACGAAAATGGAGGAAGACACCAGAATAAATCCCATTACGGCCGGGTAGTCCCTGCTCGAAATGGCGTTGATTCCGTATTGCCCCAGGCCGGGAACGGAAAATATCGTTTCGACGATGATGGTTCCTCCAACGAGGAAGCCTACCTGTAGGCCCATCACCGTGACCACGGGAATCAGGGCGTTCTTGAACGCATGCCTGAGAATGACGACGAACTCGACGGCTCCCTTCGAGCGGGCCGTGTTCACGTAGTCCTGCCCGATGACCTCGAGCATGCATCCGCGGACGAGACGGGTGAGGATGGCGCCCCGGGTGAGCCCGAGGGTAAGTATGGGCAGCGCCATGTGGGAGAGGTGCTCGCCCGCGCCCGCCGACCAGGGTTTGTAGCCCTGCACCGGCAAAACGCCGAGACCCAGCGAAAAGACCAGCACGAGCACGATTCCGCCGAAAAACTCGGGCGTGGAGATGCCCACCATCGCTCCGGTCATGGCGGTGTAGTCGCTCGGCGTGTAGGGGCGAACGGAAGAAATGATTCCCGCAGGAAGCGCCACCATCAGGGCCACGATCATGGCCCCGAGGATGAGCTCGAGACTCACGGGAAGGTGTTCGAGTATCTGGTCGAGGACCGGCAGGCCCGAGAGGACTTCCTTTCCCCAGTCCCCCCGGACCAGCCGGCCGAGCCAGAGCAGGTATTGCACATGGATGGGACGGTCCAGGCCGTAGTGGCTCCGCAGCGCCGTCGCGACGTCCTCCTCGTAGAACTCGCCGAGGTAGGCCTCGATGGGGTCGCCCGGTATCGACTGGATCGTCAGGAAGACCACCATCGTGATTCCGAGCAGCGTCGGAATCAGCAACAATATGCGGCGGATGATGTACGCCCTCATAACTTCCCCATCCGCGCCGGTTTACCGGTCAAGCCACACGGATGTGTAGTCGAGCATCATCTTGCCCAGGTTCGTGAAGCCCTTCACGTCGGACCTCGTGGCCTGCAGGAAGGAGAAGCTCGCGATGTTCGGGTAATACCCTTGCGCCAGTATGTAGCGCTGGAGTTTGTGGCTGATATCGATCTGTTTTCGCGGATCGATGGTGGAGCGCCAGAGGTTGAGCAGCCGGTCCACCTCGAGGTCCTTCATGTTGTAGTAGTCGATCCCCGATTTCGAGTGAATCGTGTGCGAGTTGCTGTTCGCCGTGCGCGAGGAAAGCGTGTTTTGCAGCGTAAGCTGGAGCTTTCTCTGGCGGACGAAGGCGCGGTTCCAGGTGGCGTAATCCACGACGCGGATGTCCATGTCGGCGCCGAGCTTGGCGAATTGCAGCTTGAGCGCCTGGGACACCTCGATGTGGGCCGGATCCGAGTTGTTGGTGGTCAGGGTGATCTTGAGCGGTTTGCCGCCTGGGCCGTAGCCGGCTTCCTTGAGCAGCGCCTTGGCCTTGGCGGGATCGAAGGGGCACTCGGCGGTGAGGTCGAGCGCGTCCTTAGCACCCGCAGGCGAGTAGCTCACCCACGGCTTGGCGAGTCCGCGCAGGGCGGTCTTGACGATCTGGGGGCGGTCCACGCCGAAGCAGGAAAGCGCCCTTCGAACCCTCTTGTCCTTCCACGGGGCCCTCTGGCCGTTGATCGGAAAGGCGTAGTTCATGGTCTGGGGGCCGACGAGCACCTTCACGCCGGGCGTCTTTTTTGCCGTCGCGTACAGCGGAATCGGAAGGTTGTTAATGATGTCTATCTCACCGGCGGCGAGGGCGTTCATGCGCTGGTTCGCGTCCGCCATGAAGTAGAACTCGATTCCATCGAGGTAGGGCAGGCCCTTTCTGAAATATCCCTTGTGCCGAACGGCCTTGAAGTGCCGATTGCGCTTCCATTCGACGAACTTGTACGGGCCGCTCATCACCGGGTGGCGCCTGAACTTCTCGATATTCATGTCATACGACTTGGGGGAAACCAGCACGAACCGCGAGAAGGCCGCGGACATGGCGTCGAGCGTCATCGCCTTGCCGACGTCGTTCTGGTGAATGCGAACGGTGTACTTGTCAAGCACTTCCACCTTGTTGATGTGGAAGAGGTAGCCGAGGAATATGTTGCGCCATTTGTATTTCGGGCTCTTCTTCTTCAATTCCTTCACCCACGTCGGAACGACCTTGCCGCTGATGATATCGAAGTTCCATTTGACCGACGCGGCGTCGAGCGGCGTGCCGTCGTGGTAGGTGCCGCCCGGGTGAAGCTTGAAGGTGATGACGCGCCCCTCGTCGGAGATTTCCCAGCTCTTCGCCAGGTCCCCGACGACGTTGAAGTTCCCGTCGAGGCGCACCAGGCCGGATCCTATCGCCTCGCGGTACACCTTGCGCCCGAAGCCGACTCCGAGCGGGTCCAGGTTGACGGCTTCTCCCTCGATGGCGACCTTCAGGGTGCCGCCCCTCTTGGCGGCATGAATGTCGGTTACCGGCCCGAACGCCAGAAACAGGATGGAAAGGACAGAAATCAGTATAGGCAGCATAGTGACACCTCCATTCGGGATGTTGCGGGCAACGTGAAAGTGAAATACCCCCTCTCTACAACCTCTGTCGTTCTTGTTTGCGCTGTTTCGTGAGAACAGGTGCTGCGGGGCGATAAATCGCCCACGCAGTTCGTCTTCCCGTCCGTTCTACGCCTTCACCTTGTCCAGAATGCCCGTCGCCTCCAGGTCCTTCCGGAACGCGTCCTTCTCCCGCTGCGTCAAGGGCACGATGGGCGGGCGCGGGTCGCCCGCGGGCAGGCCGAGGAGCCTCGTCCATTCCTTCAGGTACGCCGTCGTGCGTCCGTTCGGCCCCGTCGTGAAATACTTCTTTCTAACCGCCCGCAGGGGTTCGAGCGAGTAGTTGATCTGCCAGGCTTTTTCCGTATCGCCCGCCATCGCGGCTTCGTAGTAGTCGCGGATCGGCGTGTAGCCCGGCGCCTGGAACAGATACGGCACGGGCGAGGACATGTGCACCTGCATTCCCAGGTGCAGGAGACTCACCAGAAAGTTCTCCTCGTTCGGGTCGCAGACGACGATCTCATCCCCCACCCGGCGGCGCACCTCGCTCTGGTGCGCCATGCTCGGAACCGCGTTCTTGATGCAGCAGATGTTCTCGAGCGTGCAGAGCCGCTCGATGAGCTCCGGGCTGAGCGTGGTTCCCGACTTGGGCTGGTTGAACAGCGAGAGCCCGATGTCAATCTGATCGCAGATGGTCTTGAAGTAGAGGAAAATCTCGTCGTCATCGTGCGCGCCGTAGATCGGGTTGATCATGATGGCGTAATCCGCCCCCACTTCCTCGGCGTGTTTTGTGAGCTCGACCGCTTCTTTGATGTTGATGTGCGGCGTGTGGGGGATGGTCTGCGCGCCGCCCCGGCTCTCCTCGCAGACGATGTGCTGCACGCGCTTTCTCTCCTCCGGCGAGAGCGACCAGTATTCGCCCATCAGCCCGTTGCAGAAAAACCCGTCGATCTTGAGATCGTCGATGCAGGTGCGCACGAGCTTGCGCAGGCCTTCCTCATCCAGTTCGCCCTCGGGCGTGAAGGGCGTCGTGAGCGCGGCCCAGACGCCCGTCATGTGTTCCCTGCAATACGCTTTCGCTTCGGATTTCGTGTATTCCATCTCTTGTCTTCTCCTCAAATGGTGGTGGCGGGTTGCCGAAAAACGCTATCGGGAAACAGCCTCTTCCGACGGCATAACCTATTCCGCAGGCAGGCCGGTCATTCGTGAACACATCTTGATGCGGTAGACGGGGTTGTTCTCGGCGCCGTGGAGAAACGAGATTATGTGGCGCGGGTATTTTTCGACCGGGTAGTCGCGCATGCAGCCCGTTCAATCCTGCACCCTTACCCGGGAAAAACGCGCGAGTTTTTGCAGCGCCTTTTGTTCTTTGCTCAGGGAGAAATCCATCGTTCCTCCTTCCGCCCAAGCGTGCGTTAGAAGGTGGGCAAGGGGCGCGCAGGCTTTTCCGCCTTTGGAAGAAACCCGGTCGCGCCGGAACGATACTGCTATTCAAGGGACTCGAACTCTTGCGAGTAATTCAGCATCTATACTCGAGGGTCCGTTGTCAATCCTCACAGCCGATTTTACAGAGAAAAACGCGCACCCTCTGGTTCGATGGCCGGCCCGCTTCCCGGCGGGTCGTATCCCATCCCGGGAGCGGATTCCGCACGACGCAGTCGAGCGGTCCGCTAGGGCTTGGCGCAAATGACGTTCAAGAGCGCCTGCCTGCCTTCCACGCGAACGGCGTGGAGGGCGCGCTCGAGAGCGGGCTTGATCTGCTCCGGCGCCTCGACCCGCTCTCCGTAGCCGCCGCAGGCCTCGCATATCTTTTCGAAATCGGGCGAGGGTTCCAGGGCCGTGAAGGGAAAATCGTCCTGGCCTACGGCCCATCCATCCGGGTAAATCGCCCGCGCATTGCGCTTCACGGAGCCCCAGGTCCGGTTGTTGAAAACGACCACCAGCACGGGAATGCCGTGCGCGTTCGACGCGAAATGGCAGGCAGCGGGGTTGCTGAAGACGTATGCGCCGTCCCCCAGCGTCGCGACGACGATCTTGTCCTTTGCGGCGAGTTTGGCGCCCAGCGCCGCTCCGAAGCCCCAGCCCAGGCCGGCGGCGGGGGGATGATCGAAGTAGGTACCGGGCCTGGTGCGCGTGAGTTGGGTCCCGACCATGTCGTATTCGTTCACGAGAATGTCATCCTCTCCCAACGCGTCGTTGATGCAGCGCGCGAGCCAGACGAACTCGATCGGGTTGCTCGCGGAAGCATTTTCCGCCTCTTCCCGCCACTGGGCGCGCTGAGCGGCGTGAGATTTCTCGAGCGACTCGCGGCGTTCGGCGATCTCGGCTTCCCTGCCCGCCA
Source organism: uncultured Nitrospinaceae bacterium (assembly GCA_964440505.1). Lineage (GTDB taxonomy): Bacteria > UBA8248 > UBA8248 > UBA8248 > UBA8248 > Bin107. The sequence continues at coordinate 2,021 of CAYTSP010000262.1, read as the reverse complement.
GCAGCGGGCGAATCGCCTCTCTCAGCGCGGCGAGCGCAGGCGCCGACTCCGACTGAATCGATAAATCGACGGGAAACCCCCGAATGGGATAGCGAGAGAAATTCGGGTCGACCGCCAACTGAATGAAGCGGGTTTCGGGTTTCGGCTGCACCTGAGAGGGTATCCAGGGAACGGTCGATTCGATGGTCAGGATGGCGTCGGCCTTCGGGAAATGCTCCCACAGCGCGTAGCCCTGGTGCAGCGGATGATTCGAGGGAAAATTCACGAACTCCCGGAACCGGTCCTCGATGACCGGAAAAGCGCCCATTTCGGCGAGAGCGGTCAACTCGGGAACCGCTTCCGGGTCGCTCCCCATCATACCGACGTGAAGCACGGGATGGCTCGCCTCGGCCAGCATTCTGGCTGCTGCACCGATCGCATCGAGATCGGGGAAGAGGCGGGCGGGACGGGTCGTGCGGGGTTCTTCCCAGTAGGAAAACTCCTTCTGTGGGGCAGCCAGCACCTCGCGCGGCAAGACGAGATAGACAGGGCCCCTGGGATGGGAAGCGGAAATGCCGAGTGCGCGATCGACCACCGTTTCGAGCTGCTCGAAGTTTCGCAGTTCATAGTCCCACTTCACGAACTCGCGAACCATCGCGCCCTGGTCGAAACTCTCCTGTGCCCAGTGGATGTACACGTTGCGGCTCCCGAGCATACCCGACTCCGTGATGGGCGTGCGTCCTGCCGTGAAAAGCATCGGGACGTTGAGCCTGTTGGCGTTGATGAGCCCGATAACCGAGTTCGCCGTTCCCACCGAGACGTGGACCATGACGAGTTGAGGACGCCCGGTCACCATGGTGTAGCCGTGCGACATGCTCACGGCGAGCATTTCGTGGGGCGCCAGGATGGGAATCGGACAAGGCCTGCCGTCCGCTCGAAGCTTGGCCAGCCCTTCGATAATCGAGGGGAAATCCGTCCCGCCGTTGCCGAAAAAATACTCAATCCCGCGATCGGCCAACAGCGTAAGATATGCTTCGGCGGTGGTTTCAACGGCGATACGTTTTTTTTTCACGGCGCACCCTCCATCCGGTCCATCGAGGCGCAGGACCATGGACGTGAGTATCATGAAGATTGACAGGTCGATGGCTCCTGTTCATTCAGGACTGGTATTATACCACTCCTGAACAACCCCTCCCCTGCAGATTCATCAGCGGAGCCGGCGTCATTATTTCATCGGCAGGTGATTCGCAAAGGTCTGCGCCGCTTGTTTCAGCGTGCGTTCGCCGTCAATCGTGTCCGGGGTCTCGGAGGCGTACGGCGTCCCGGCGAGGAGCCGGTAGACGTCATGGGCGCCCTGATGAAACTTCGGCGTGACGCCGACGGAGGCGAAGGCCGCGGCGATTTCTTCCATCTCGCCGATGTACCTCGCCGCCACGGAGGGGAGGCGCCGCGTTCCCGATTCCATCTCGCGGTAGAGGGCCTCGCGGCTGCCGAGCATCTCCCTTTCGAATTCCTCGCCCAGCCCCATCGCCTCGGCGGCGATGAGAACGGCGGTTTGCAGCGCAAGCGTCCCTTTTCTGAGTGCTGCGGAGCACATCTTGAGGCCCGAAGCGCGGCCAATCTCGCTCCCGACGACGCGCACGGAGATGCCTTTCCCGTCCAGTGCTGTCATCGGGGCGGTCGACTCGCCGCTGACGTAGAAAACCGGGATTCTCTCCTCCCAGGGCGGCGGGCCGACGATGATCCCGCCGTCGATATACGCCCCGCCGGCATCGGTGATGAATTTCCCGGCCCGGCGCGAGGAGTCGGGCGATATGGCGTTGCAATCGACGTAAGCGGGACGACGGCCGGTGGCCTTCATGGCCGCGGCGACCTCCCGGGCCGCGTCCACCGCGCAGGCGGGCGGCATGATGGAGAGCACGAGGTCCGCCTCTTCCAATAGAGCTTCCAGTGTCGGAACATCCCGGAATCCCGCCGCCTGGGCCCGCTCCCGCGTGAGCGCGCTGCGTCCCGAGAGGCAGGCGACGGCCTCGAGCCCATTT
>CAYTSP010000261.1:0-3412 GCA_964440505.1 uncultured Nitrospinaceae bacterium | reverse complement strand
TGGCCCCCATCGTCCCGAGACCCGAAGACATCCTCATCGTCGTAGCGGGCGGCCACGGCCGCCACATGCAGGCCGTTTTGACTGCCAGCTACAACCTGAGCGTCACCAAACCCATCACCAGAAAAGACGGAACGCCGATTCGGTCGGTGAGGGAGTTCGTGGAGTAGAGAGCCCCCTACCCCTCCAGGTCCATGCCGAACTGGCCCGCGAGGTGGGTGACGAGCCTGCCGGCGGCGTCATCGCTCATCCAGCCGCGCGCGGTGGCCGTCTCGAGCGCGGTGCTCACGCGCAGGAGCGCCTCGGACATCTTCTCGGTGTCGCGCACGGAGATATCCGGCAGAACGGGCGAGACGCCGGAGCGAAACGCCTCCTCGGGCAGCGCGCCCGCGCGGTGGGCTTCTTCGAGCTGCTTGTCCGCCATGGCTTGCAAGATGTGGCGCACGGTGCGCTGGCGGCGCGTCATCTTCTTGAGCGTGGGCTGATCCATGGATTCGGCCGATGCGCGGTTCACGTCCTCTCCCTGGGCGAACCAGTGGGAGGGAACGCCCACGCCGCCCAGGAGCAGGCCCCGCATCATCCTGGCGATGCCCTGCGCGCCGGACTCGCCTCCTTTCAAGTCGGGCGAGACGGCCTGCCATTCCTCTTTCTCGTTGTGGACGCGCACGCTCGAGGGCTTGGGCGCGACGCCGTTCTCGGCGAGCCACTCGGCTATCTTCTCGGGGCCGGCGCCCTTGAGCGTCACGTCGTAGATGAAGCTGTTCTGAAGGCGCGCGCGCTCCACGGCGTCGAAGATGAAGCGCTCATAGGTGTCTATCCAGTCGATGGCGGCGAGCAGATCCGAAGCGCCGCGGGTGGCGTCGCTCGCCTTGTTGATCTGGAACAGGAACGCCTCCCCGTCCGTGAAGCGTGCACGCTCCCTCCGGGCGGAGGCGCTCAGATAGCCGCGCGGGTCGCCGCCAAGGACAGTCTTGACCCGCTTGCCCTTGCGCGCCGCACCGCCCGGCTCCCGGGCGCGCAGGACGACCCCTATGGGCAGGGCGCAGTTGTCCGGGTCCGTGACCACCTCTTCTATCAGCCGGGGGCTGACGTAGCCCAGCCGGACCCGTCCCTCGAAGCGCGAGACGGCGACGGGCAGGAGGAGTTCCCCGAAGATGCCGAGTTCAGAGACCAGCCGCTCGAAGCGGATGTCCATCTGGTTCACGGGGTCGGCCCAGAACGCCTTCACGGTGTTTAATGCGCGCTCATCCTCCCCGTGCCAGCTCACCCCCTCGCCCACGACGTGGTCCGTCACGATTTCGATGAGCCGCTGGCCCATGAGGTTCGTGAGCCATAACTCATACGCCAGCGCCTGCATGCGCGCGTGGGTATGGGGAGACACGCCGCCGCGCCCCTCGCCCAGGGGCCGCCAGATTCTCTCGTCCGGATCGATCGCCGCGCTCATTCGCCCTGAACGCTGCGCGGCCGCTTTCACTCCAGCATTCTCTTTGTTCCTGGGTCCCGTCTTCCGCCCGGCAGTCTTTACGCTCTTTGCTTTCTCCATCCTCATCTCCTCTTGAGCATCCGCTGCTCGAAAACCTGCGGTGTCACCGTTCCCCCGGCGAGGGGGGCCAGTATTCCCTCGCTCTGCGCCAGGGATTCGGCCAGCCGCGCATAGGCGCAGGCGAAGCCGAAGTGATTCTCGTTCCGCTCATACGCCAGCACCGTCTCTCCGGAGGAGCGGATGCGCGGTTTTTTCCTCAAATTCATCAGGTGACGCTCCACCTCGGCGAGGAGCGCCTCCTCCCCGGTGTCCCTGGGGCTCGGCAGCAAGACCCGCCCGGCCCCCTCGTGAAACTCCTCCACGAGGTGATCGAGCAGGTCCTCGCGGTTCATCCGCACGTGGCGGCGCTCGACGCCCAGGAACGAGACGTCCCTGGTCTGCATCTCCCCCTCGGTGTGCCGCCAGATGAAGCCGCCCTCGGGGTTCAGGTCGTACACCGCGCGCGCCGCCTGGGTGTGGGGGCCGCCGTCTATGGCGAACGCCTCCACGCCCAGGCCGGAGAACACGGCGCGGCACCGCTCGACGAGGCGCTCGACGGGCGGGGCTTCGAAATAAATCCACCGGGCGGGACGGCCTTCTTCTCGCTCGCGCACCGCAAGGGCGCAGAAATCGCCCGTATCGATCCCGCAGAAGCGATGGCGCGCGCTCATGCGGGCGCCTCCGCCAGACGGTAGGGCGCGGCGTCGCGCAGCTTCCTGAGCAGTTCCAGCGAAATCGGCTGGGTGTCGCCCGCATCGGGGGTGGCGAGGGCAGAGCAGCGAAAGCGCGCCTTCTCGCTCGGAAGGCGGGCTGCGGCCCATTTCGCCTTGATGCGCTCCAGGCGCACCGCGCCGACCGCAAGCTGGGAGAGGCGATAGCTCCTGTGCCGGGGGTTCACGCGCGCGGCTTTCCACCGCCCTGCTCCCCTGTCGAGCGCGCCGCCGCAGTCCGGGCAGGCGAGCGCATCGCCGCTCAGGATTTGCGGCCAGTTCTCCTCCGGAACGCTCTCGGCGCGGCACGCCGGGCAGATCACCCGCCAGCGTCTTTGATCCCCGCCCTCGTACATGGCGTGAATGCCGGCGCCCGGGGTTCTCCCCACGGCCAGGTTCAGCGTCAGGGCGAGGGGCGAGGCGTCGATGCGGTCGTTCGACCACTTGAGGTTGTCCGGGGGCAGGTCGTCCACCTCGTCGCGGATCAGCACGTCGAGCGGGATGGATATGGCGTTGCCGATGTCCCTGAGGCCCAGGATGTAGAGAAAACGCGAACCTCCGCGGCAGGGGAACTCCTTCAAGCCCTTGGGCGACGCGCCCTTGTATTTCCCCTCGCGCATGATCGAGGCGATTCTTTCGTTTCGAATCGCCGGGCGCACGCGCGTCTGATCGAAGCGATCCGCGAAATCCTGATCGGGCAGAAAATAGCCCACGTTCAGGCGGTGGAGGGTGACGCAGTAAAGCGCGAAACCGATGGCGAGGGTGGTCATGCCCACCTGCGCGCCCTTCAAGACGCTGACGGTCCGATCGGGCGCCCGGTTGTTCAGAATCTCATCGAGTGCAGAGACGATATCCAGCAGCGCCTCTCTGCCCGCGAAAGTGAATGCGCCGTTGTCGGTCGACATCTCGCTCGTCAGGAACCGGGCCAGCCCCTGCATCTCACCCGAAAAACGCGATGCGCCGTCCGCCGCGAGGCCCATGCCGGGCGTCCGGATGATTTTCAGGGATTTGCGCAAAACCGGAACTCCTCCAGTCCAGGGATGCCGCGCGCATACTCGGGGGAGGAATATAGAGGTCGGGGCATGTGAGCCGTGACGCGCAAATGCGGGGAAATGGGCGGCTCGCGGGGTGGTTGGAAAACCCATCGTCGGGTTGTACCGTGCGTACCCCGCCGATACGGGAT
>CAYTSP010000260.1:0-4134 GCA_964440505.1 uncultured Nitrospinaceae bacterium | reverse complement strand
GGGGGTAGGGGGGGTTGGTTTTCCAGTCGAGATGGGCGTCCCCTCTACCTCCTAAAGAGGCTTTTTCAACAACCCCCTCTTCCGTCGGGATTCACCCCTCACTCCCTGGCGCCGCGGGCTTTCAGGACCTCGATGATTCGTTGAAACGGCTCCTTGTTCGAGCCTGGCGCCTTGAGGCGGAACCGGGCCGCTCTCAGGGGCGTCTGATCGCGGCCGTCTTTCGCGTTCACGTCCGCCCCCGCATCGAGCAAAGCCTGAGCGGCCGCGACCCCGCCGCCGAAGACCGCCCAGTGAAGCGGGGTCTTCCAGTGCTTTGCGTCTTTGGCCTCGAGCTTGGCGCCGCTCTTCAGGAGCACCTTCACCGCCTCCGCCCGTCCGTTTCCGGCCGCCACGTGAAGCGGCGTCAACCCGTTCGGCGCCTTCGCGTTCACGTCCGCCCCGCCCTTGAGCAGGGCCTCGACCCCCGCAGCGCTTCCCTTCATCGCAGCGCCGTGGAGCGCGGTCAGGCCCGCCTTGTCCCGCCCGTCGGGCTTGGCGCCCGCGCGAATCAGCGCCGCCACCGCCGCCCCGTGCCCCCGGAACGCCGCCCAGTCGAGCGGGGCCTTTCCAATCTTGTCCCGCGCGTTCACGTCCGCCCCGCCTCCGGCTAGGGCCTCTATGCTTAAGACGCTTCCCTTGATGGCCGCATAAAATATCGGCGTCATGCCCAGGCGGTCCCGTTCGTCGGCGTCCGCACCGCCTACGAGCAGCGCCTTGATCTGCGCCGCGTCTCCCTGTATCGCCGCATTGTGAAGGGGCGCGGCGAGCGCGGGGGAGGCCCACAGGCAGGCGATAAGAGCGATAAAAACAAATCGGCGGAGCATGGGGTGTCTCCCTTTCCGAAAACCGCGTGGGATGCGTGGAGATGGCTATTCTACACGATAAGTTTTGTCGATGCTTCGTTCCGCCACTCACTTCACCATAAAACGAAATCGCGTGATCATGGGGCTGTTGAAAAAGTCCTGATGGAAGAGCGTTTGTGTCTTTTGTAGGGGCGGACCTGCGTGTCCGCCCGAAACGCGTAGTTCGCATATCGAACGGATACCAGGGGCCGGAACGCCAACGGGGAGAAAAACCTCAAGAAAGTCCGCGCCGGCAACAGGGCGGACACGCAGGTCCGCCCCTACGGGAAATCCATTCCTTGCGTCCGGGGAGTTTTTCAACAACCCCATCATGCGCGCATTTGGCCGATAAAGCTGAAACCACGTAAAAATGGATTTTCCTGGCTGCAGGGCCATGCGGATTATATTCATGTGGCCCTGATGTGGTAATGTCCGACGACCCTGAGATCTGTAAGCCCGCGAAAAATCATGGTGCTTGCGGACACGGCGTGGTCGCCTGCATACCAAACGACTCGACGAGCATACAATGTCCGCTCAAGTTTCTCTCCGGCGGACGCAAGTGAAATGGGAGCGAGACTATTGGCGCAAGAACCCAAGGCGATGAACAGCGTCGAATGGAGTCTGCTTGTGCTGCTGTCGGTTCTTTGGGGCAGCGCATTCTTCTTCATAGGCGTCGCGGTGACCGAACTGCCGCCATTGACCATCGTTCTGGCGCGTGTAGGCATCGCGGCGCTCATTCTCCTCGTTCCATTCCGGATGATGGGTCATTCCCTGCCGCGCGGCCTCCGCGTCTGGACGCCGTTTCTCGTGATGGGCCTGCTCATCAACGTGGTTCCGTTTATCTTGCTGACCTCGGGGCAGACCATGATCAGCTCAGGCCTGGCGTCGATCATCAACGGCACCACGCCGCTGTTCACTGCTATCGTGATGGCTTCGTTCGGTGAGGAACGTTTTAGGTGGAACAGCATGTCCGGTGTGCTGATGGGCGTCGCGGGAGTGGCGATCATCAGCGGGTCCGGTGGCGCAGCGGCCGACACCCATCTCCTGGGGGTTGGGCTATGCCTCGCGGGGGCATTGAGTTACGGATTCGCCGCGCTTTGGGGACGACGACATCTGAGGGATATTCCACCGCTCAAGTCAGCGGCCTGCCAGCTTCTCTGCTCGACCATGATAATGATCGTGATCGTCTCGGTCGTCGATCGGCCCTGGACGCTCCCGCCTCCCAGCGCCGGCGCCTGGCTGGCGCTCTTCGGTCTCGCCCTGTTCGGAACGGCTATCGCCTATATCGTGTTCTTCGAGATACTCGCGCGCGCCGGCGGAAGCAACGTCATGCTGGTGACGCTGCTGCTGCCCGTGACGGCGCTGCTTCTCGGGAACCTGTTCCTGAACGAGCCGATATTCATCCAACAACTCATCGGCGCCGCCACTATCGGGTTGGGGCTGTTGTTCATCGATGGGCGGCTGCCCAGGCAAATCGTTCGCGCCGTCTCGATCTGACGGGCATCGCTTTGCAACCTTTAGGCAAGCCGAATCGCGACTCCCTGGAAAGACAGTAAAAAGGATTATTTTCGCTTCCTCACGATGACTGATATGTAACGGATGCCTCCCCCCCCTCACACCGGAATGTACGCCCCGCCTTTCAGCAAAATCTTGATCTGCGCCGCTTCGCCCCTGATCGCCGCATCGTGAAGGGGCGCGGCGAGCGCGGGGGAGGCCCACAGGCAAACCGCAAGAGTTATGAAAATCATTCGGCAGAGCATGGGGTGTCTCCTGTCCAAGGGGTGGGCATTCATTATCACTTGCTGTTTGCCCTCAATATCTAGGCTAATTACAGGATACAACCATTCAAATTGACAATCATCACCCACCGCCTCATAAACGATGGAGACAAAAACGACGAGGAGAGGGAAAATGGCGATACCGGATTTAGATTCACTCATGCTTGCAACGCTCAGGGCTTTAGCCGGGGGCGCTGAAATCCATATATCCGAAGTGCATGATTTCGTAGCCAAAGAACACAATCTTACGCCTGAGGAGCGTCAAGAAACATCTGCGAACGGTAAAACCTTAATCTTCGCTAATCGAGTGAATTGGGCGACTGTAGACCTCAAAGGGGCAGGTTTTCTGGAAAAGCCAAGGCGAGGTTTTTGCCGCATCACGACGGACGGCGAAAAGGTGTTGGCCAATCCGCCATCCCGTATCGACAGAAATTTCCTTAAATCAGTCCCCACCTATATCGAGTGGGCAAAAAAGCTGGCTGCAAGGAAAAAAGCTGGACAAAAAGAGAGCGAGGAGTCTCGGCGCGAAATAGAACCAACCTTAGAAACAAGCACACCGGAAGAAATGGTGGAACAAGCCGCGTCGAAAATCAAAACCGCTCTGGAAACTGACCTTCTGGAGAGGGTCTATCAAGCCTCTCCAGCCTTCCTCGAAAAACTCATCATCGACCTGCTGGGAAAGATGGGATACGGCGGAGGCGACCCAGAGATGGGGAGCGTAACCGGGAAACCCGGAGACGGGGGTATTGACGGCAAAATCAAGGAAGATGCGCTTGGACTCGATGAGGTTTATGTCCAGGCGAAGAGATACGATCCTCAAAAAATGGTGGGCGGTAGCGACATTCGCAATTTCGTGGGTTCGATTGACGCCGAAGGAGTGAGCAAGGGCGTGTTCGTAACCACCGCAAAATTCAACCAGACGGCGAAAGATGTCGCTCACAATTCCTCAAAACGCATCATCCTGATTGACGGAGAAGAACTTGCCCGGTTGATGGTGGAAAACGGCGTGGGCGTTCGAGAGAAAACAACCATCGAGATTAAGCGAATCGATGAGGATTATTTCGATTTAGAGGGTGGTTCGTAGGGGCGCCAACGGAACTTGAGTAGCAGGTATTGTTTGATCCAACCACATTGCAAATTCGTAAATCACTCCCCCCTTGAGGGGGAGTCGATGAAGTCGAGCGGTTTGTGCGAAGGCTGAATCGGTGGGGGGATGATTCTGAAATTTGAAAAGCTCCCCCCACCAGCGCGACTTCGGGCTTTGCCCTCGTCTTGCTGACTCCCCCTCAAGGGGGGAGTGAAAAATCCAATTGCCGCCCGTAACGAGCAAACCCTCATTTATCGGGTTTGACCTCACACCGGAATGTACGCCCCGCGGAACTCCAGCAAATCATCCCGCCGAGCGCTGAATATCCGGAGGTCCTGGGATCCGTCCGGGCGCTCAGAAGACACCCTCCCGGGTTTCGGCGAGCACC
>CAYTSP010000259.1:0-13692 GCA_964440505.1 uncultured Nitrospinaceae bacterium | reverse complement strand
GTTCGAACTCTTTTGAGATGATGTCTCCTCCCTGTCAATTCACCGTCATTCCGGCGAAAGCCGGAATCCATTTTACGCCTTTTGCCTTTCGTCAGGCTTCCCGCGCATCGGCGGGGAATGAAATGCCACCGTTCATTCATCCGCACCCGCAAATGGATTCCGGCTTTCGCCGGAATGGCGAACCAGAAAACGCATAGACTGCCTGTGGTAGTGAGCCATTTTCGTGAACGGCCCGAGTCCGCGAACTGTTGGACAGCCCCGAGGAGGAGCTGTCACTACGGCTGCTCAAGGGGAAGTGGTGTCTCCTCACTCGTTGGTTGTCCAAATACCCAGAGTCTTGAAGTCGGGACTTTTTCAACGACCCCGGAGGGTGAGGGTGTCTGGTTTGGCAAATCTCCCTTCTTGACAACCAAACCGCATACGCCTCTATAATTTCCGCACATACACACGTTCGACGGACAGGCGGGAGGGGGGAGGCTTCCTCCTTTCGGCTCACTTTTTCTGGAGGGGAAACGATGTCCATGCCCACCTACGGATACGATCACCTGCACTTTCGGAGCGAAGACCCCCATGCCGCCAGAAAGTTCTGGGAGGAGATGTTCGGCGCGAAGGTGGTGGACGAGGGCGACCTGGGTGGCTCGCCGATTTTCAGCTTGGATCTGAACGGCATGAGTTTCCTGGTGTCGGGCCGGGCGGAGGGGGAAGACCCCGTGCGCACGACGAGCGATCCGCGCTATGGCCTCGATCATTTCGGTCTCGTTGTCGACGACATGGACAGGGCCGAGGCCGATCTGCGCGCGAAAGGCGCCGACTTCATCTGCGACCCGTGGGAGATCGGCCCGGGCACGAAAATCGCCTTCATCCGGGGGCCGGACGACATCAGCATCGAGCTCGTTTCGCGCGGCTAAGCGGAAATCTCCGCCGGAATACACGGCCGTAATCGGGGTATGTGGTGCTCCGGGGCAGGGTGTTCAAAATTGACAGCGCGGGGGAACCCTGCTAGCATTTCAGCATACTTGTAAGACTGGTCGAGGTTGGTTGAGGATTTATCGAACGCCGGAGAGTGGGAATCGCGAACCGGTGGTATCGTCGCCTCCAGGGACTTGGTGCCCCGTTTCGCCTCCTGCCGTGAGAACGCTTCCCATCTCTTCGTCTGAAATTCCGAGTGAAGCGAGAGGCCCGGTGCAGGGCTTCTCGATTGGAGTTGTGGCGTGGTTCTGCCCCCAATGGCGGTCGCCCTGCCAAAGGGGAGCAATGATCTCCTGGGCGACGATGATGGAGGGTTGACCATGAAAGAACTCGGATTGAGTCGTCGGAAACTCCTTCGCAATGCCGCACTTGGAACGGCCGCCCTGGCCTTGCCTGTCTCTCGGGCGACGCCCTCGGCGGCGATGGTGAAATCGCTCAACTTCTACAGTTGGACCTACGGCATCAGCTTCGTGAAGCAGCGAATCGCCGAATTCGAAAAACTCGCCAAGGTCAAGATCAACTACGGGAACACGCCGGGCAGCAAGTACCACGACACGCTGGTCGTCAAGTTCACGGGTAAAACGCCTCTTGACGTCATCTACATGATCGACGGGCATCTCGCCGAGTTTGTCGAGGCGGGCTGGCTCTATCCCATCGACGAGTTCCCGCGCGTGGATGAGTACAGAAAAGAGTTCATCGGCCCGACCGCCGATGCGCTCACATACAACGGCAAGCTCTACGGCCTGCCCTACTACGTGGGCCATATGGCGTTCCTCTACAACGAGGAGCATCTGGAGAAGGCGGGTATCGGCGCTCCTCCCAAGACCTGGGACGAGGTGGTCCAGCAGAGCCTCCAGATCAAGAGCAAGGGGATTCAGGAGTATCCCTTCCTCCAGTTCCTGAAAGCCGATTTCTGGATGGGCGAGCTGCTCTTCACCATGATGTACAGCCGGGGCGGGCGGTTCGTCGACGAGAAATACAACGTCATGAACTACGACAAACCGGGCTCCGCGGCGGCGCAGACGATCCAGTGGATCATCGACGCGGCCAAGAAGCACAAGATCACGCAGCCCGGCTTCCTGGAGCTCAACGAAGTCGCGGCACTCAAGGCGTTCAGCAGCGGCACGGGAAGTTTCGCCATCCTGCCGAACTACCGGCTGCGGGCCGCGAACGAGCCCAAGTCCTCCAAGGTGGCCGGCAAGATCAAGATGGCGCTCATACCCACCGCCAACAACGCCAAGCCCAACGTGTGCGGCTGGACGAGGGCATACAGCATGACCGCCTCTGCCGCGAAAGATCCCGCGCGCAAGGCGATGTCGTGGAAGATGGTGGACTTCCTGGGCGGCAAGGACAAATCGGGCACCTACCGCACCGCGAAGAAGTGGTTCACCGAGTTCGGCCTCGGTTTCGGCCATGCGCCGCTGTTCAAGGACCCCGACATCATCAAGGCGGCGAACAATTGGGGCGAGGCGAAATTGTTCGAGAGCCAGATGGCGCTCAGCAAGCCCAAGGACGGACAGAAGGCCGTCTGGTACGCCGAGTGGGATCAGTACATGCGTCCGCGCGTGCACAAGGCGATCCTGGGCCAGGCCGACATCGTGGGCACGCTCAAGACCCTGACCAAGCAGTGGAACAGACTGAAACGGCGTTACAGTTAGACGAAAGCAATTGCCTCCCCCGGCGGCGCACTGCCGGGGGAGGCGCGATGGAGGTTTTCCTTGGCGAATATCCTGACCGCCGGAGGGGCAGAGCCGGCCGCGCAGGCGGGCGTGAAGGGCTGGTTCGCCCGGCGAACACAAACCGAAGGCGGCATCGCGATGTTCTTCGTGGGGCCGGCGCTGCTTCTGATGGTGCTGCTCAACATCTATCCCATCCTGCATTCGTTCTACGTCAGCGTCCACGTCTATAACCTGAAGCGGCCCCACCGAAACCCCTTCGTGGGTTTCGAGAACTACGTCATGTTCCTGGAGAGCGAGGATTTCTACAACGCGCTCATCAACACGGTCATCTTCGTCGTGGTGTCGGTGATCGCCGTGGCCATTCTCGGCCTCATCTTCTCCCTGGCGCTCAATGAACTGGGCTCCGGCGTGCGCAAGTGGGCGGTGCCGCTCATTCTCGTTCCCTGGGCGGTGCCCTACGTGGCGAACGGCTTGATCTGGGAGTGGATTTACCATTCGGACTACGGGGTGCTGAACGGGCTTCTTGTGTCCCTGGGCGTCATCGACAAGTACCAGACGTGGCTCAGCAACCCGAACCGCGCGCTCTACACCCTCGTGAACGCCTTCGTCTGGAAGGAGGTTCCCCTGGCTACCGTCTTGTTCCTTACGGCGCTGCAGGCGATACCCGAGGACCTCTACAGCGCGGCCAAGATCGATCAGGCGGGCGCACCGAGGCGTTTCTGGCACATCACCCTGCCCGCGCTCAAGCTGGCCTTTCTGCTGGTGCTGGTCTACTCCTCTATCATTTCCATCAAGACGTTCGATCTGGTCTACATCCTCACCGAGGGAGGTCCCGGAGACGCAACGGCGCTCGTCTCCTGGTATACCTATGTGGAAACGTTCCGTAACCTGCAGTTCGGCTCCGGCGCGTCGATTTCCTACGTGATCGCCATCGCCACCTTCATCCTGGCGATCGGCTACATCAAGATCCTCTACAGGCCGCAGGAGAATTGATCATGGCTGCCCCGAGCGTTCCCGACATCAAGGAAATTCAGAGATACCGCCACGCCGCCACCCTGGGGCGTGTCGCGCTCTACCTGATCGTCGCCGCCATGCTCTTCTACGCGATATCGCCCTTCTACTGGATGCTGAACTCGAGCCTTCAGCTCGAAAAGGACGTGGTGTCGGTGCCGCCCAACTGGGTTCCGCCCACGCTCAACATCGGCAACTACGAGGAGATCATCCTCAGAAAACCCGCCGACACGAGCGTCGCGTTCGACAAGAAAATGGCGGGGTACTCGACGTTCCCCACGGCGGACGTGCTGCCCTCGATGTGGAACAGCTTCGTCGTGGCGTTTGGCGTCACCATCATCAACGTTATCCTGGGATGTCTGGCGGCGTATGGTTTCGCGCGTCTTTACTTCAAGGGGAAGCAGTCCCTTTTCTACGTCGTGCTGGCGTCGCGCATCGTGCCCGAAGTGTCGCTGATCGTCCCGTTCTACCTGATGATCCGCGGGCTCGGATTGCTGGACACCTATATGGGACTCATCGTGGCCTACATTCCGATATCCCTGCCACTGGCGATATTCGTGCTGGTCGCCTATTTCGAGACCGTACCGCAGGAGATCGAGAGCGCCGCCCGCGTGGACGGCTGCAACCGCTTCCAGACGCTCTGGCGGGTGATCCTGCCGCTTTCGGCGCCTGCAATCGTCACGGCGGCCGTGTTCGTGTTCCTCACGAGCTGGAACGAGTTCCTCTTCCCGCTCGTCCTGACCCAGACGATGAACACCCGGCCCATCACGGTGACGCTGCTCGATTTCGTCTCCGAGTTTTCGGTTAGCTACGCGCGGATGAACGCCGCGGGCGTCGCCTGCGTCATCATTCCCGTCGCCCTGGCCCTCATGTTCCAGCGCTACTTCGTGCGCGGACTGACGGCGGGCGCGGTGAAGGGCTAGCCGGTTTTCCATAGGAGCGCGTGAGAATGGCGAAAGTCGTTTTGGAGAACTTGACCAAGAACTACGGCGAGGTGGTCGCGGTCGACAATGTGGACCTCGAGATCGAAGACGGGAGGTTCGTCGTCCTCCTCGGTCCTTCGGGGTGCGGGAAGACCACCATCCTGAACGTGGTGGCGGGTCTGCTGGAACCCACCGAGGGCGCGATTCTCATCGACGGGGTGGACGTTCGCTACATCCCGGCGCACAAGCGGAACATGGCCATGGTGTTCCAGAGCTACGCCCTGTATCCCCATCTGAGAGTGCGTGACAATCTGGCTTTCCCGCTTCGGATGATGAAGATGACCAAATCGGAAATCGAGGAGAAAGTCCTCTGGGCGGCCGAGGCGCTCGATATCGGAGAGCTTCTGGCCCGAAGGCCCCGGGAACTCTCCGGCGGACAGCGCCAGCGCGTGGCGCTGGGCCGGGCGATCGTCCGCGAACCCTGGGCGTTTCTGATGGACGAGCCGCTCTCGAACCTCGACGCCGCGCTCCGGGTCGAGATGCGCGCCGAACTCAAAAAACTCCACCGCCGCCTCGAGACGACCATGATCTACGTGACCCACGATCAGGTGGAGGCGCTCAACATGGCGGATGAGATAGCGCTCTTGAAAGACGGCGTGCTCCAGCAGTACGCCTCTCCATACGCCGTATACCACGAGCCAGCAAACACCTTCGTGGCGCAGTTCGTCGGCACGCCGCCCATGAACCTCATTCCCGGCGCCCTGGAGCAGGAAAACGGAAGGCTGTGTTTCCGCTACGGGAGTTTCGCCGTGGAGCCTTCGCCGGAGCAACGCAAGCGCCTGGAGGAAAAGGAGAGGGAGAAGGTGATCCTGGGGATTCGCCCCGAGGACGTCACCGTGCGGGCAGCAGGCGGTGATGGCGACGGACACCTGAGCAAGGTGCTGCTGCTGGAGCCCTACGGGGCGGATCAGGTGCTGGAACTCGCCTTCGAGGATCTATCCATCATGGCGCGCACGCCCTCGACCTTCAGGGTCGACATGGGGGACGAGGCCCGGGTGGGGATGCGTGAGGACAACCTCTTCTTCTTCGACGCCGAGACCCAACTGGCTATCTGAGTACGTGTCGAACAGCGCGGGTTTCATTCGAGTTCTGATCGGCAACGACACTCCTCCTCACCCTAAGTAGCGGCGAAGCCGCGTATCGAAGGGTGTCCGCCCGCTGTTTATGTCCAACTCCATAACCTCGGGTAGACCCGGAGCCTGTCCGCTACGTTGAACGATTCGATAATCGAAGCTCTTTCCTTCCTCGGGGGGATTTTTTCAACAACCCCGTATTTGTCCCTTGCAAAACCACGCGCTCTTCCCGTCAAAAGGGCGACGGGATTGGGCCGGACGCGGTCATACTACGCAATCACTCGCCTTGATCTCCTTCATCTTCCCCGGCGAAGTTCGTGATGGCGACGGTGCCGCCCGGAAACTCGGCGGTGATGCGCAACCGTCCGCCCATCGCCTCGATGTAGGCGCGCAGGTTCGAGACGTACATGTCCGCGCGCCGCTCGAGTTTGGCGATAGCGGGCTGGTTCACGTTCAGTTTCTGGCCGAGCGCTTTCTGGGTCATCGCCCGCGCGCGGCGCAACTCGTGCAAGGGCATGGCGCGGCGAAGCGCGGCCTTGCGCGCGTCCACGCGCTCGCGGCGCTCCGCCGGGAAATCCTTCGTCAGGTCGGTGAAGGCGCGGCGTCCGCTCATGGGATCAATCCCTCCCGTCTCAACTCTTCGAGGTGTTCGTCATACAGCTTGTCGGCGAGTGACACATACCGCGCGTAGAAACGGTCATCCCCCGTCTTATCACCGCCGGTCAGTAAAATTGCCGCCCGCCTGGGGTCGAACCCGTAGAAAACGCGGAGAGGTCTGCCGCTGCTCTGAATCCGAAGCTCGCGCATGTGGCTGTGACGAGAACTTTCGATACCGGAGGAATAGGGAAACGGGAGTTCGGGTCCACGTTCCATCAGTAATTCCACCATGGCGGCGACGTCCTCCTGTTCACTCTCCCTCAACTCGGCCCACCAGGCGCCGAACTCGTTCGTATACTCTACTTCCCAATCCATATGTTTATGTATTCCATATATGGAATATTGTCAAGTTCGCCTACATCACCTGCTCCAAGCGCGTCGTCGCCTTCACGCGAGAATCGCACATACCACACGGGATGGATTCGTGAATGAATCGAAGGCCTCTTCCGTCTTGCGTCCCCGGCCCTAGGTGTAGACTTCCTGAATCCCGAAATAATCCGGGTTGAAGTTCTCCACTATCTCGACCACCTTGTTCACACATGCCTCGAAGTACTGGCGGCCCTTCTCGGGCGTGGCCAGGCGCGGGTCCCCATAGACGCCGTTGTGCACCCGGCTGTCGGGCAGGCGCACGACCGAGGTCACCCCGTGCTGATAGGAGAGCACGAGTTCGGGTTTGTACTCCCAGTCGCCCAGCCTGTCCACGTGCACCATGCCCGGTCGGATATGCATCATGAAGGACGTCTCGAACTCGTTGGCGTGGGTGCCCTCGCGGAAGTTTTCGCCAATGGCGTCGCACGTCTCCTTGTCCACCATGAAATAGCTTCCCGCGACGATGAGCTTGTCTCCGTCCCTGCCGTAGCGGTCCATGAGCTTGAACATCATGGTCTGGAGCAGGGGCAGGTTGGGGTTGTGGCCGTTTAAGAAGAAAATCCGCTTGAAGCCGTTGCGCACGAGGCTCTCGGTGATCTCGGCGACGCAGGCCATGAAGGTATCGACCGTGAAGCTGATGGTGCCGGGGAAATTCTCCCACACCTCCGAATAGCCGTAGGGAAGCGGCGGGGCGACGAGGCAGCCCGTGCGATCGCCGACGGCTTTCGCGACTTCAAAAGCGCTCGATATGTCCACCTGAACGGGCAGGTGCGGGCCGTGCTGCTCGGTCGAGCCCACGGGCTGGATGATGACGGGGTTTTGGGGAATCAGGTCGCGGATTTCCATCCAGGTCAGGTCGCTCAGCATCATGGCGTCGTTTCCTCCATTAAATTTCGGACTCAGCCGGAGACGGCCTCGGCGGGTTCTCCCTCATAGATTTTGAACAGCGCCAGTTCGAAGCCGTCCGGATCATAGAAAATGGCGGCTCGCCAGTAGCGGCCATCACCGCGCCACGTCACCTGGGGCGGGGTGGCGAACCGCACGCCTTTCGCCACCAGCTCTTCATAGGCGGCGTCCAGGTCTTCGGGCTCGAAGGCGATGTGGCTGCTGCCCACGTCGTTCAGGGCCGGCGGATTGTCGTAGGGTTTGCCCTCCGCTTTCAGGAACTGGATGAGCTCCACGATCGCGCCTCCCGCCCGGAGCATGACGATCCGAAGCTTGCTGTCGGGCGTGGTCGAGGCGTATTGGATACCCTCCTCGTCGGAGCTGATGTCCTCCTCTACCTCGAAGCCCAGGATGTCGCGGTAAAACGCGATGGACCTTTCGATGTCCGAAACCGTTCTGCTGGAATGGTGCATGGGACCTATCATGACGATCTCCCCCCCTTGGTCTTGAGAAAACCTTGCGGGCCAACCGTCTTTCGGGATGGCGTCCGTACCGGAAACTTCATGTACGAGATATGCCGGCAATATAGCACAAAATATTTATCGGAGCACGAAAGGCTCTTTGTTAAGGAGGCTGTTGAAAAGACGTTGATAAACGAGAGTTTGATCCGTCCGATGAAAGAGCCAGATTCACTCCCCCCTTGAGGGGGAGTCGATGAGGTGAGGGTGTAAACCCGAAACCGAATCGGTGGGGGGAGTATTTCTGTAGCATTTCCCCCCACCACATCGGCCTTCGCACAAACCGCTCGGCCTCTGTCGGGCTATCCCCTCGATAAGCCCGACCCCCTCAAGGGGTTGTTGAAAAAGCCTCCGGGGGAGTGATGCCCCGAAGAGTGCCGCCCAATGCAGGAAGACGGTTTTGCTCCTCGCTCTTGACCGTCATTCCGGCGAAAGCCGGAATCCATCTTGACTTTTCACCGGGTGGAGCGGCCACGGCATCGCCGCCGCGCAACGCCGGAACCCGGTATCCGCGCGGAGGGAATGACGGCGCGTGGTCGATTCTATCGGCGGATGAAAATGGATTCCGGCTTTCGCCGGAATGACGACGGTGGCCGGTTCCGACCGATGAGGAGGGCATCGACCGAGTGAGGAGGGCTTTTTCAACAGCCCCCTCAAGGGGGGAGTGACTTTCCACTACTCGGTCGCCGTCGGGCTTCCATTACAATGCCGAGCGCTCCTCAACTCCCCCTGAAATCCGGTTTGCGCTTCTCGTGAAAGGCCTCCACGCCCTCTTTGAAATCATCCGACTGACGAAGCCTGGAGTAGCAATGCCCCTCGAGCTGGATTCCCAGGGACAGGAAGGTGTCTTCCGTTTCGTTGAGCAGGCGCTTGGCGGTTCGCTGCGCGAGCGGGGCGAACTGGCAAAGCTCGGCCACCAGGGCGTCCGTGGCAGACTCCAACTCCTCGTCCGGCACGATCTCGGTGACGATGCCCCACTCATACGCCTGGCCGCCGTCGATGCGCTTCGAACGCATGACGATGTGCTTCGTCCGCGTGATGCCGGTCATCTTCTGGAGGCGCGCCGAGCCGCCCGAACCGGGGATCTGCCCCAGGCGCTGTTCGGGCAGGGCGTAGAGCGCCGTCTCTGACGCTATGCGGAAATCGCACGCGAGCGATATCTCGAAGCCGACGCCGAAGCAATATCCGCGGTTGGCGGCGATGGTCGGCTTCAGGCACCGCGTGGGCGCAGCGATGTTGTCGGCCAGGTTCGATACGTGTTCGGGCGAGGCTTCCATGAAGCCGCGGATGAATCCCCCCGAGGAGAAGTTGGGTCCGGTGGCGCGCAGCACGATCACGCGCACGCGCTCATCAAGGTCGAGGTTCTCGAATGCGGCGCGCAGCTCCTCGCGTTGGCCCATGCTGATCGTGTTCATATCGCCGCGATCCAGAATGATGTCGCCGCGCTGTTGTTCGGCGTCTATCTCGACCGTGAAGCCGTCGAAACTCGCGCCGTGCAGGTCTTCGCCGTTTCCTGTCATCAATGTGTTCCCTCCGTCCCGGTTTCGTCCGTCTATTCAGCGGGCGCCATTTGGAGCAGCGCCTTCTTGTCGATCTTGTCGCTCGCGACGCGGGGGAATTCGCCGAGTTCGATGAACCGCGCCGGTATCTTGTAGGTGGCGAGGCCGCTACTTCTGAGCGCATCGGACAGGGCCTCCGGGTCGAGGCTATTGCCCTCATGGGGCTGGATGAACGCCCAGGGCACCTCGCCGTATTCGGGATCGGGCACGGCGACCACGGCGCACTCGAATACGTCGGGGTGTTTGGCGATCTCGCGCTCGACCTCGACCGGCAGTATCTTCTGCCCGCTGCGGTTGATGACCTCCTTGCTGCGGCCCAGAAGCCTCAATCGGCCGTCCTCGTCGATGGTGGCGATGTCGCCGGTCGCGTTCCAGCCATCCGACCAGACTGCCCTCGTTCCTTCCGGGTTTTTCCAGTAGCCGGAAGACGCGAAAGGGGCCGAGATTTTGAAGTGGCCGACGCTTCCGAGGGGCAGCGCGTTTCCCTCCTCATCCTCGATTCGCCAGCCACATCCCCGGTGAGGCAAACCGACGCTGCCGTTGAGCCTGAGCGCTGCGGGATCATGGAAGTCCGCGTGCGCGAAGCCGGGGGTTTCCATGCTGCCCGCCGCGAGGACGACACGAGTGCCGGTGAGGCTCTCGAAACGGCGCGCCGCGTCGAGGTCCGCCGCCGCGGTGCCGATTCTGATGGCGCGCAGCGAGCTCAGGTCGAAGGAGCCCAGATCTTCCTGCGCCAGGCGATTCAGGATGACGGGCACGGTCGTCGCCACGGTGATCTTCTCGCTCTCGATGAGCGCCAGCAAAGCGCGCGCGTTATAGGTTTCGGGGAACGTAAAGGCGCACGGCGTCATGCCCGACGTCACCCAGACAAGCAGCCCCGCGCCCCCCGCCATCGGCGCGAAAACGCCGACGTTGTCGTCCTCGCTCATACGCAATCGCGCGCCGTTTGCGCGGGCGAGGCACATCTGCGCCCCTTCGGGCCATTCGCACAGCTTCGAAAAGCCGCTGGAGCCGCTCGAGACCGTGATCATGGATATCTCATCGAAGCGGAAAGCCCGGGAGGCTGTCTCCTCCACCGCTCCCGCGTCCTCGGGCGGCCTGGTCAGCTCGGCCCAGGGCAGCCACCCTTCGGGAGAAACTCCGGAGAGATCGACGCGAAGAGCGGGCGCGGCTCCATCGACCGCCTCATCCAGCCAGGCGTTCGGCAAATCGCGGCCTGATTCTGGTGAGGCGAAGATGACGCTCGGCGCCAGTTCCTGATGCGCGTAGCCCAGTTCCTTGCTTCGCCACTGCATGGGGGCGAAACAACCGATGATTCCCGCTTTCTTGAACGCGATGCGCAAGACTATCTCGCGGTTCGAGGATGCCATCTGCACCAGGGCGCGGGCGTCGCGCTCGATTCCTCTTGCGATCAGGTTCGCGGCGATGCGGTCGGTGAGTTCGTCCAGCCCCCGCCAGGTGATCTCCTCCGCCGAATCGCGGCAGGCAACCTTGTCCGGAAAATCCCGCGCATAGGCGGCATAGCGCTCCACCATCGTCTCGCGCGTCCAGTATCCGGCGGCGAGATAGGCTTCTATTTTTCCCTGGTCAAGAAAAGAAGGCTTCATGTTTTGTTCCGGAATCAGCGGCCCTTGTACCGGGGCGCGCGCTTTTCGGCATAGGCTTTCAAGGCCTCGCGGCTGTCCTCGGTCGCCATGCAGATGGCGTAGAGCTTGCGCTCGAAGTCGATGCCCGCCAGAAGCTCCGTTTCCGTGGAGCGCAGGACGGCGTCGCGCCCGGCGACGAACGCCATGGGGGCCTGCGCCCCCAGCGTGCGCGCCAGCTCCTTCGCGCGGGGCATCAACTCTGCCGGCGGCTGGACCTCGGTGACGAGGCCGATTTCACGCGCGGTCCCGGCGTCGACGCGCTGCCCCGTCAGGATCATCTGCATGGCCCAGCCCAGCCCCACGAACCGGTAGAGGCGCTGCGTGCCGCCCGAGCCTGGAATCTGGCCAAAGTTGATCTCCGGTAGCCCGAGCCGGGCGTTCTCGCTCGCGATGCGGACCGTGCAGCCCATGGCGAATTCGAGGCCTGCGCCGAAACAATAGCCGTTGATCGCGGCCACGGTCGGCTTGCCGAGGCGCTCGATAGCGGTCGGCAGCTCTTTGCGGAGCGTGGCCGAGGGGCCCATCTCCGAGACCAGCGTGCGCTGCTCCAGTTCGGGGATGTTGGCGCCTGCGCAAAACGACTTCTCCCCGTGCCCGGTGAAGACGATGGCCTTCACCGCGTCGTCGGTCTCGGCGCGGCGGGCGCAGTCGAGCAGGTCGACCCGCATCTGGTGGGTCATGGCGTTTCGCTTCTCGGGCCGGTGCAGCGTGACGATCAACAGCTCACCGTCCGTTTCGGTCTGCACGTTCTCGTAGTTCATGTCGGCTCCGCCCCCTTGTCATAGGTTTTCTCATCGACGCAGGCGGCGTCCGGGTCGACGCCCGCCCGCGCCCACATTGTAATCACCATCCGCGCGGTTCAAGTCAACCGGCGTCTGGCCGGTTGCGCGAAGGCGCAGCGCGTTCGTGAAAAGCGCCGTACGAGAAAGCGTTCACCCCGGCGTCCCGGCCCTCCTGCGGGAGAGCCGGGACGCCGCAGCGGGCGATGAAGGAAAGTATGCGTTCGGTCCCGCTACGCGCCCAGCTTCAGCTTGAGCCAGTCGAAAATCTCGTGCGCGTAGGGGGGCACGTTGTCCATCTGGCAGTGTTGGGCGCCGGTTTCGGTCCCCTTGACGACCCGGAAGGTCTTGTCCCTGGAGCCCGAGGCGTTGAAAAGATTTTTCGCGTCGGCGAGGGGGATTTGCTGGTCGCCTTCCCCGTGGATCAGCAGAAACGGGCAGCGCATGTTCTGGACCACGCCGTCGAGCTTGAAATCAGCGAGCAGGTCGAGACATTCCTCTGTGGAGTCGGAGTTGAAAATCCACTCCAGGTGATGTCCGGGAACCGAGAGGGCGGTCTTGTAGGCGGCGGCGATACGGTCTTGCCATACCCGCTGGTAGTCCCAGATCGCCCCCCAGGCCACGCACGCCTTGAAGCGGTGCTCCATGCTGGCGTTTCTGGGCGCGTAGTAGCCGCCCAGGCTGATCGCCATGACGCCGGCGCGCTTCGCGTCCACGTCGTTTCTCGTCTCCAGGTAATCGAGCGCGGCCCCACCCGCGGTCTCATGGTCGTGGCGCAGGAAGAGCTTCCGGAAGCGGATGGCTTCCCCGTTTCCGGGCGCGTCCACGGCGAGCACGCTCATCCCGCGGCGCACGAGGTCTTCCGCTCCCAGGATGTATTGAATCTCCTTAGAAACGTCGAAGCCGTCGAAAGAAACCACCACGGGCGGTTTCCGCTTCCTCGTGTTCTGTGCGTGAATGAGGATGCCTGGCAGCGTCTTTTTGCCCTCGAAGGGGATCTCCACGTGCTCGATGCGCGGCGAGTCCGTGAGCGCGGCGAAGCGCTTGAAGCTGTCGAGCGATTTGCGGTACGCGGCGTTCGCCGCCTTGTCCTTGGGCGTCCGGAACCGCTCGCCGAGCTGGTAGTAGAAACACGCGCGCTTGAAGAAGGCGGCGGCGGAGAGGTCGTTCTTCTTCCGCGCGGCGGCCATGCCGAGGCCGCGCATCCTGTCGGCCTCGCTCACCCACTCGGCGAACCAGGCGTCGTCGTCGCCTATCTTGCCCTTGAGTTTCCGGCAGACCCTGTCGACCTCGCCCATCGTGGACGAACCCCAGAAGGACGTGGAATAAGCGATGCCCACGCCGGCGGACCAGCGGTAGTCATTGGGAAAATAAGCGAACCATGGTTCCTTGCGAACGGCTTGTGCGGCTTTTGCCATGAGGCGTTCTCCTTACGGGAAATTGAAAACTATCGTGCATGAATCCATTGAGGGATGGCGCGGGAAAATCGAGATAAACGTACTCTTAAATCCGAGAGTGCGTCGAAATTCATGCTGCCTCGGTTCGTTGTTCCAGTGATGAAAAT
>CAYTSP010000258.1:0-3507 GCA_964440505.1 uncultured Nitrospinaceae bacterium | reverse complement strand
CGCCCACCTCGATTTTCGCCCGATACACCGTCTTCCGTATCGAGACCATGTGGCAGGAATAGCAGGGCTGTTTTTTCTGAAACAGGATTCTTGCGCGCCTGAGCACTTTTCGGGGAACTTTCTTCCAGCGCGGTACGACGCCCACCGGCATTTGCGGATCTTTAAGGCTTTCGAGATAGGCCGCGACTTTCGCCGCCTCCTTCTCCGGGAGGGCGGGATGCGGGTATTTCCCGCGCTTCATGGTGCCGTAAATGACGCCGCGAAAAGGTTCCGGTTCGGCCAGCCATTTCGCCAGAAAGCCGGGCCGGAATTTGCTGCCCGCATACCAGAGCGTGGGGCCTTTTATCCCGTGGCGCGCAGGCGGGGGGATCCTGGTTTCAGGGCCTTTGCGGGTGTGGCAGCTTCCGCAGCCTTTTTGCTCGAAAAGGGATTTGCCCTCTTCAACCTCCGCCCCGTATGAATGAGCGGACGTGAGCAGGAGAGATAAAACGCCCGCAAGTGCGAGGGGAGATATGTTTTTCATGCGTTTCATCCGGATGGCCCTCGATCCATTCGAATCGGCTCAGGCGGTTGCGACGTGGAGTTTGCCGAAAAAGCCTCACTTCGGCAACTCGGGAGCCTTGACTTCGGGGAGGTCGCCCGTGAGCGCGCCCATGAAGGCGATCAGGTCTTCTTTTTCTGCTTTCGTGAGCTTGAGGGGCTTCATGTCCGGGTCGAGATGGGGGTTCGGGTGGCCGCCCTTCTCGTAGAAATCGACCACTTCCTCAAGCGTGGCGAAGCGGCCGTCGTGCATGTAGGGCGCCGTCCGGGTGATGTGGCGAAGCGTGGGCGTCTTGAACTTGCCCCGGTCCTTTAACTTTCTGGTGATTTTCTCCCGTCCGAGTTCCAAGGGCTTCTTGTCCATCCCGACGCCCAGGTTGTGGAACTTATCGTCCGTGAAGGGCGCGCTGAACTCATCCACCAGATGGCATTTCACGCAGTTTCCGCTCTTCATGAAGACCTCGAATCCCCGGATCGCGCGGGGCGAGAGCGCGGACTTGTCGCCTCCGTATTTCCAGCGGTCGAAGGGGGAATTCCCCGATAGCAGCGTGCGCTCGAAGGTGGCGATGGCCTGGACCACGCGCTCGAGGCTGATGCCGGGGCTCCCGAACGCCTCTTTGAATCGCTTCCTGTATTCCGGGATAGCGCCGAGCGTGCGGATGATTTTTCCTTCGCTGGAGGCCATCTCGCCCGGATGTAGAATCGGGCCCTTGGCCTGCTCCTCGAGGCTGGCGGCGCGTCCGTCCCAGAACTGGGACTCGTTGTAGGCGGCGTTGATGACGGTGGGTACGTTCCTGAGCGTGAGCCTGCCGTCAAAGCCCGTTCCGTACTGGCGCGCGTTCGAGAATCCGCGCCGGGGCATGTGGCACGTCGCGCAGGAGATCTTCCCGTCGCCCGAGAAGCGTTTTTCGAAGTAAAGGAGTTTCCCGAGTTCGACCTTGGGCCGCGTCATGGGGTTGTCATCGGGCACGGGCACGTCGTCGAGGCCCAGGGGCGGCTCCGGGGGGAGTTCTTGCTGAGCGGGCTTATCCTGCGCTTGCGCCGGCGGCGCAGGCGTTCCGACGAGCGACGCTATCAGGAGAAACAGCGCTGCGATTCGCGCGAGGTGAAACACGGTTTTCCTCTTCAAGGCGGAGCACCGCCACGGGCGGGCAGGACCCCCGTCTTTATACCCTCTGCAACAGCTCGATGCTGACGCCATCGGGCGCCTCGATGAAGGCGATCCGCGTCTTCGGGTTGAATTGTACCGGTTCCACGGTAAATTTCACGCCTTTTCCCTTGAGATCCTCACAGTAGGCGTCGAAGTCGCCTGAGACCTCGAAGGCGAAATGATCCGTCCCCCACTCCAATCCGCCCTTATCCCCCGCGCTCTCGCCCGTTCTCTCGCCCCGGACGATGACCGTGGCGCCGTTGAATTGCACGGGAATCTGGGGCGCGCCCTTGAACACGCCGCCCTCTCCGCGCTCTCCGCCCAGGTTATCGACGAACCAGTTCACGCTCGCCTCGGGGTCTTTGCTGATGACGTGCACGTGATCGAATACGATTTTTACTGAACTCATTGCGTGGCTCCTGTCTCTTTTAACCAACCGTTTCAGGTCGCTTATTCATGTTTAGCCGTCCCAGGTGACGTCCCCGAATTCATCCGACCCCGGCCTGCCCGCGGCCCGGAATCCGGCGACTTCCGCCTTGCTCTGCGCGACGGTGCTGTTCGCCCCGTGGCCGGGGTAGAGAACCGTCTCGTCGGCCAGGGCGAAAACCTTGTTCTCGATGGAGTCGAGCGACTGAAGCAGTTGCCCGTGGTTCCATGTCTTGCCCGGGCCGCCGGGGAAAATCGTATCCCCGCAGACGCAGTGGCCCGGGTAGTGGAACATCAGCATGCCCTTGCAGTGGCCGGGCGTGTGGATGGCCCTGAGCGTGATCTCGCCGAATCTGATATCGTCTCCGTCCGCGATGGTGAAATCCGGGCGGATGCCGAACTCCTTCGCGTCCTCGGCGTGCTGGCCCAGGGGAGCGCCCGTCCGGCTGCGCACCTCGTCGAGCGCGTCGATGTGGTCGCCGTGGCAATGGGTCTGTAGAATGTATTTGGGCGTGGCGCCTTCGCACGCGGCGAGAATCGGATCGGCGGAATGGGAGGTGTCGATGATGACGCACTCCTTCGTCGCCTTGCACGTCAGCACGTACACGTTGTTGCTGTAGGGGCCGATGTTGAGTTTTTGGAAATCGAGCGCGGGAAGGTCCACCCTCTGGTCGAATTCACCCATGTCGTTTTCTCTCCTTTGTCTGATGAAGACCCGTGTTCATGAAGACGAGGTGACAGGAAACTTTACTGCCTTATCCGGGCAGATCACAAGCTCAAGGCGAGAATTTTGATGGACAAGCCCTTCGTATACGCGAACCTGGCCATGACGCTCGACGGGAAAATCGCAAGTTTCGACCGCGAGGATTTCTCCTTGGGTTCGGGCGCGGACCGCCTCGAGATGGATCGCCTGAGAGCCGGTGCTGACGTCGTGATATGGGGCGGCGAGACGCTGAGAACCGCGCGCCACCCCGCGCGTGTGCGCGAGGAATCCCTGGTCCGTGAGCGCGTGGAGCGCGGCGTCGCGCCGCATCCGGCGAACGCGCTGATCACGAAAAGCGGCGATTTTCCGAAGAAATTGCCCTGGTTTTCAGCCGATGAGATCGAGCGGTTCATATTCACGGCGCCGGAAGGAGCCTCACGTCTTGAGGAAACCCAAACGGGAGACGCGCGAATCATCGTCCTGGACGAAGCGGAACCTCTCGCGCCCCGGGTGCTGGCCCATTTGGGAGAGCGGGGGATGAAGCGCGTGCTTATCGAGGGCGGCGGTTCCCTGGTATGGGAGTTCGCCCGTCATATCGACGAGTTCCACGTGACGCTCACCCCCTGGCTGGCCGGCGGCGCATCGGCGCCCACGCTTATGGACGGGCCGGGGTTCCGATCGGGCGGAG